>NZ_JBMERR010000002.1:0-318014 GCF_048820915.1 Cribrihabitans pelagius
CGAACCATCGGCCTGGCCCGCGCCAAGGCGACAATTACTCTGGCCAACATGGTCTGCAACATGGGCCGATTGCGATGGCTTCTCAGCCGAACTGCGCCCGCCTAACGGCTCACGCCCCTCGAACCTACAGCGCTAAGCCAATCAGGCCGCAGTAGCAGCCCCCCAGGGCTGCTCATATTACCCCGCACATCAGAAAATCACGGATTTCGGAGGTGTCCAGCTTCCGCTCGCAACAGGACGGAGCGCGTCGCCATTCCCGACGCAAAGCGTCAAACGCCAGCCAGGCACCCCTTTTCCGTATTTCACCCAGCGCGGGACAAAGCCCAATGGCCGCCGCGCATCGTCGGCGCGCGCCTGCAAGGCGGTGATTTGGAGCTCAGCCGGTAAAGCGAACGAGATTGGCGGGCATTCGCCGCCGATGACACCCCTTTGGATCGCCACCGCGTGCGCGGCCAATGCACGGCTTGCCGATAGATGCCACGATGATTTGCCCTTGGCGGACCAAGACGGATTGAAAACATCTCCTCAAAAAACGGCCTCCCCAGCACGCTACCCGGATTAAAGCCCCCCGCTTCCGGTGCTGCCAAGCGCCCTGCATTAACGGCGGCGCGCCCCGGCCCGGCCCCGGGGCAAGTGCCGCAAGGCGCCCGCGCGGCAGGCGCGGTTTACTCTTGGGGCGGGGACGGCCGGATAAAGTCTGGCTCAGGCGCTTCAGGGCAGACCTGCCCCTGATGCGCTTCTCAGCACAAAGAACAACCCTGCGACGCCGCACCGCGCTTTCGCCCGCTGCAATGCCGCCGGGCCAGCCACCCGCATAGCGCGGACAGCAGCCCGCCTTTGATGCGCTTCCCGGCAAATGGAGTAGCGGGGCGCGTCAGCGCGCCGCCAAGCCCAACTGTGAGGCATATTCCGTGAATATGCCGGAGCAGGCGGGAGCGCACCCGCCTTGGCCCTGCCTCAGACCCCGATCACCGCCTGCACGGCGCGCTGCCAGCGGGCATAGGCGGCCTCGCGGGTTTCTGCATCCAGCTTGGGCTTGAACTCGCGGTCGAGCCGCCAGGTTTCGGCAAAGCCCGCCTGGTCCGGGTAGATCCCGGCCCGCATCCCCGCCAGCCAGGCCGCGCCCAGCGCCGTGGTTTCCTGCATCACCGGCCGGTCCACTGCCGCGCCCAGAAGGTCCGCGAGGCTCTGCATGGCCCAGTCGCTTGCACTCATGCCGCCATCGACCCGCAGCGTCACCGTGTGGTGGCTGTCATCCTCCCAATCGGCGCGCATCGCCTCGTAGAGGTCGCGGGTCTGGTAGGCGACGCTCTGCAGCGCGGCGCGGGCGAACTCGGCCGGGCCGGAGTTGCGGGTAAGACCGAACATGCCGCCGCGGCAGTCCGGCTTCCAGTAAGGCGCGCCGAGGCCGGTGAAGGCGGGCACCAGAATCACGTCTTGGCCGGGATCAGCCTTTTCGGCCAGCACACCGCTTTCGCTGGCCTTGCCGATGATCCCCAGCCCGTCGCGCAGCCATTGCACCGCGGCACCCGCGATGAAGATCGAGCCTTCCAGCGCGTAAGTGGGCTTGCCGTCAAGCTGATAGGCAATAGTGGTGAGCATCCGGCTTTTCGAGACCACGGGCTCGCCCCCAGTGTTCAGCAGCGCAAAACAGCCCGTGCCGTAGGTGGACTTCATCATTCCGGGCTCGAAACACGCCTGACCGATGGTAGCCGCCTGCTGATCGCCCGCGACGCCCAGGATTGGCACCGCGCCGCCCAGGATCTCGGGATCGGTGGTGCCGAAATCGGCGGCGCAATCCTTGACCTCGGGCAGCATCTCCATCGGCACGTCGAGCAGGCCGCAGATGGTGCTGCTCCAGCGGCCCTTGCGGATGTCGTACATCAGCGTGCGGGCGGCATTGGTGGCGTCGGTCACATGCGCGGCCCCGCCAGTGAGCCGCCAGATCAGGAAGCTGTCGACGGTGCCGAACATCAGCTCGCCCGCCGCGGCCTTCTCGCGCGCGCCGGGCACCTCGTCGAGGATCCACTTCACCTTGGTGCCCGAGAAATACGGGTCCAGCAGCAGCCCGGTGCGGTCCGCAACCACCTCCTCGTGACCCGCCTCGCGCAAGCTTTCGCAAATCTTCGCGGTGCGGCGGTCCTGCCAGACGATGGCGTTATGGATGGCTTTGCCGGTCTCCCGCTCCCAGACCACGGTGGTCTCGCGCTGGTTGGTGATGCCGATGCCGGCCAGGTCTCCGGCCTCCACGCCCAGCTCTGCCATCACCTCGCGGCAGACCTCCACGGTGGAGGACCACAGCTCTTCCGGGTCATGCTCGACCCATCCCGCCTGCGGGTAATGCTGAGTGAATTCCTTCTGCGCCGTGCCCGCAACCTGCATCTTTGCATCGAACAGGATTGCCCGGGTCGATGTGGTGCCCTGATCGATCGCCAGAATATAGGTCATAGTCCGCCCTCCAGTCTCCTCTGACCGCGGAGGATAAACGTAAAACTGGCAGCGCTGCCAGCCCCTACTAAAATTTTAGTTGAGAGACCGCGATATTGTCGATCAGCCGCACCCCGTCGAGCCAGGCGGCGGCGAACAGTCGGGCCGGGCGATCGGGGGCGTCGAGCGCCTCCAGCGTGGCGGCGCAGCGCAGGTCGAAATATTCGACCTCGCCCAAGCCCGCCGCGCCAAGGGCCTGCCGCGCCTCCGCTTCCAGAGGCGCCCAGCGCTGCCCCGCCGCCGCACCCTGAGCCGCTGCTTGCATGGCAGCATAGAGTGTTGCGGCCTTGGACAAACCAGCGGCGTCAAGCCGCAGGTTGCGGGACGACATCGCCAAACCGGAGGCTTCCCGCACGGTCTCGCATCCCACCACCTCGATCGGGATGTCGAGATCGCGCGCCATGCGGCGCACCACCATCAACTGCTGGTAGTCCTTTTTGCCAAAGAACGCCTTGTCCGCGCCGGTCTGCAGGAACAGCTTTGCCACCACGGTGGCCACGCCGTCGAAATGGCCCGGCCGGTTGGGGCCTTCCATCACGCCGGTGACGCTGCCCGACACCGAGACATTGGTGGCGTAGCCCTCCGGGTAGATCTGGTCCGGGTCGGGCACGTAGATCAGGTCGACGCCATAGGGGGCGAGCTTCTCCGCGTCCTCGGTCTCGGTGCGGGGGTAGTTCGCCAGGTCTTCCGGGCTGTTGAACTGGCGCGGGTTGACGAAGATGGTCACGATCACCCGGTCACACGCGGCCTTAGCGGCCTCCACCAGCGATAGATGGCCCGCATGCAGCGCGCCCATGGTGGGGACGAGGCCGATGGTCTCACCCGCGCGGCGCCACTGGGCGGTCGCCGCGCGCAGATCGCTGAGGCGGCGCAGGATCGGGGCAGTCATGTCGGCACTCATCCCTTGGCCGGGGCCTGATCGGCAAAGACATGCTCTGCCGCGGGGAAGCTGCGGGCGCGCACTTCGGCGGCGTATTCGGCAATCGCGGCCTCTGCGGCGGGACCGAGGTCGGCGTAGCGCTTCACGAATTTCGGCTTGAAGGCGGTGAAGAAGCCCAGCATGTCGTCGACCACCAGGATCTGCCCGTCACAGCCCGCGCTTGCACCGATACCAACGGTGGGAATCGCAACCGCTTCGGTGATCCGGTCGGCAAGCCGCTGCGGCACCTTTTCCAGCACCACCGCAAAGGCGCCGGCCTCTGCTACCGCGCGGGCATCATCCAGCACCGCCTCGGCCTGCTCGTCGCGGCCCTGCACCTTGTAGCCGCCGAGCGTGTTGATCGACTGCGGCGTGAGGCCGATATGCGCCATCACCGGGATGCCGCGTTTCACCAGGAAGCGGATGGTTTCGGCCATCTCCACGCCGCCCTCCAGCTTGACCGCGCCCGCGCCGGTCTCCGCCATCAGCCGGGCCGCGTTGCGGAACGCCTGCTGCGGGCCTTCCTCGTAGCTGGCAAAGGGCATGTCGATGACCATCATCGCCCGTTCCAGCCCGCGCGACACCGCCTGGCCGTGCAGGATCATCATCTCCATCGTCACCCCCAGCGTCGAGGGCAGCCCGTGCAGCACCATGCCGACGCTGTCGCCGACCAGCACGAAATCGCAGTGCTTGTCCATCACCCGCGCCATCGGCGTGGTATAGGCGGTGAGGCTCACCAAAGGCTCACCGCCCTTGCGGGCTCGGATGTCTTCGGCGTTGGGCGCCTGTTTCCTGGCTGTCGCGCTCATGTCGGTCCTGCTCCCGGTTCGGATTGCGCACGGGAGTATCAATTAACGCGGCGTGCTTCCAGTGCGCGAAATGTCCTCCCGGCCTTGATTACGCATGGGAAAACGGGAAACTCGTTTCCAATAGGTACCGGGGCAAGCCCGGGCCCGGCAAAGAGACAGCATTCAGGGAGTTTGTTTTATGGCCTTCAGATCCTTCGTTTTGGCAGCCAGTTCCGTGCTGGCCCTGATGGCGGGCGCCGCCGCGGCCAAGGACAGCGTCATCATCGCGACGCAGCTGGAGCCGCCGCATCTGGACCCGACCAGCGCCGCCGCGCAGGCGATCGACTCGGTGGTCTACAGCAACATCTTCGAAGGGCTGACCCGTTTCATGGGCGACGGCTCGGTGGTGCCGGGGCTGGCTGAAAGCTGGGAAATCTCCGGGGACGGGACCGAATACACCTTCACCCTGCGCGACGGCGTCACCTTCCACGACGGCAGCGCGATGGATGCGGAGGACGTGAAGTTCTCGCTCGACCGCGCCCGCGCCGAGGACAGCACCAACGCGCAGAAAGCCTTGTTCGAGGGCATCACCGCGGTGGAGGTGCTGGACCCGCGGACGGTGAAGCTCGCGCTCGACAAGCCCGACGGCAGCCTGCTGTTCAACCTCGCCTGGGGCGACGCGGTGATCGTGGCGCCGGAAAGCATCGAGGGCATCAAGTCCCAACCTGTCGGCACCGGCGCCTTCACGTTTCAGGAATGGGTGCAGGGCGACCGCATCACCCTGGCGCGCAACCCGGACTACTGGGGCGAGGCGCCTGCGCTGGCCTCCGCCACCTTCAAGTTCATCTCCGACCCCACCGCCGCCTTTGCTGCGATGATGGCGGGCGACATCGACGCCTTCGACAACTTCCCCGCCCCCGAGAATCTGCCCCAGTTCGAGGCCGATCCCCGCTTCCAGGTGCTGGTGGGCTCCACCGAGGGCGAGACGATACTGTCGACCAACAACAAGCAGCCGCCCTTCGACGACATCCGCGTGCGCCAGGCGCTGGCCCATGCGATCAACCGTGAGGCCATTATCGACGGCGCGATGTTCGGCTATGGCACCCCAATCGGCACCCATTTCGCACCGCACCATCCGGCCTACGCGGATCTGACCGGCCAGTCCGCCCATGATCCTGAGAAAGCCAAGGCACTGCTGGCCGAGGCAGGCATTGCCGAGGGCTTTGAGACCACGCTGCACCTGCCGCCGCCGTCTTATGCCCGCCGCGGCGGCGAGATCGTCGCCGCCCAGCTCGCTGAGGTCGGCATCAAGGCGGAGATCATCAACGTCGAGTGGGCGCAATGGCTGGAAACCGTGTTCCGCGGCAAGGACTTCGGCCTCACCATCGTGAGCCACACCGAGCCGATGGACATCGGCATCTACGCCCGCCCCGACTACTACTTCCAATACGACAGCAAGGCGTTTCAGGAGCTGATGGCGCGGCTCAACGCGACCTCCGCGCCGGAGGAGCGCGAGGCCCTGCTGCGCGAGGCGCAGGAGATTCTGGCGCAGGATTACGTGAACGGCTACCTGTTCCAGCTGCCCAAGCTGGGCATTGCCAAGGCAGGAATTGAGGGGCTCTGGGAGAATGCCCCCACAGCAGCCATCGACCTGACCGCGATCCGCTGGGCGGAGTGATCCGCACGCAGCGCCCGCCCCGCTCTGCGGGCGCTGTTGCGGTTCCTATAACTCCCGTCTGACCCGCAGGTAACGGACCCGCTCCCGGATCACATCGCGCACCTCCCGGCCCCGCGGCGTATCGCGCAGCGTGGTGAACCAATGCTCCGGCGGGTTGCGGCCCAGCCGGTGGCCCTTGAACGCCAGCCCGCGCAGCACACCTTCCGCCCCGGCAGGCAGGCGCTCCGGCACCTCATGCCCGTTGAGCGTTGCCCAGACGCCGGCCCAGAGCCGCCCCACCGTCCACGGGTTGTAGCCGCCGCCGCCCAGCACCAACAGCCGTGGCGCCATGCCCATCAGGGCCTTCACCACGCCCCAATGCGCGTTGTTGGTGAGGTCCAGATGCGCCAGCGGGTCCTCCCGCACCGCATCCGCACCGCATTGCAGCACGATGGCCTCCGGGGCAAAAGCTTCAACAGCTGGCAGGATCAGCTCCTCCCGGACACAGGCCATTTCAGCATCGTTGAAGCCGCGCGGCACCGGCAGGTTCAGTGCCGAGCCACCCGCGTCTTCTTCCAGCCTGCCGGTCTTGGGCCAGAGGTTTTCCTCATGCACCGAGATCATCAGCACGTCTGCGTCCCCGGCAAAGCCATGCTCCACCCCATCCGCGTGATGCGCGTCAATATCCACATAGGCGATGCGGCGCGCGCCGTGGTGGCGCAGCGACAGCATCGCCAGAACCGGATCGTTCAGGTAGCAGAAACCGTTGGCCCGGTCCGGCAGCCCGTGATGGGTTCCGCCCGCCGGGCTGTAGACAATGCCGCCCTGCGCCAGAAGCTCACCTGCCAGTATCGCGCCGCCCGCGGCGGTGGCCGGGCGTCGGAAGATTTCGGGGAAGACCGGGTTCGAGAGGGTGCCGATGTGATGGCGCGCCCGCACCTCTGCGCTCACGTCCTGCGCCGCCTCGGCCGCCTGCAGCGCCGCGATATACTCCGGCGTGTGCCAAGCGGTGAGCGCCGTGGGCTTGGCGCGCGGAGAGTTCACATAGGCCTGCCCCGGCAACCAGCCCAGCACCCGCGCCAGATCCATCACCGTGGAGACCCGTGGCACCCGCAACGGATGGCGCGCGCCGTAAGACGAGCCACGGTAAATTTCCGAACCGATGAAGAGAGGCCGTTCCAGCATGGGCCCTTGATAGCCCGCGCAAAGGCGGCGATCAAAGAGTTCGCCCGGAACCAGCCGAAGGCGCAAGGCGAGCGTCTGCCCGTCCCGGCGGGCGGGCGCTTTGGCTGGGGTGGCGGCACGCCGGACGGAGGAGGAACACCCGGAGGCAATAACTGCCCTGCAAACCCTATGGCGCGCCACCCCAGGGGCCCACACCCGCCCGGCTTGTACCGCCATCGCAGGCGGCCATCACGAAGCCGCGCGCGCAATACGCGCAACCTCGCTCCAAGCCTTTGATCCGGAGCCTTTCTTGCTCATCCCAAGGCGTTTCCGCCCGCCGCCCTCTGGACCGGCGCTTTGGGGCCTCCTAACGTGGCAGCCATGTTGCGCTATGCCCTCAAACGCCTGTTGTCGCTGCTGCTCAGCCTGGCCGTTGCCTCGCTGGTGATCTTCTTCGTGATCGAGGTGGCCCCGGGCGATCCCGCCGCCTTCATGCTGGGGGTCAATGCGCAAGCTGACACGGTGGCCGCGCTCAGGGCCGAGCTGGGGCTGGATCAGGGCAAGCTGGCCCGCTACCTCTCGTGGGCGGGGGGCATGCTGGCGGGAGATTTCGGCACCTCCTACACCTACCGCACACCGGTTGCGGGCATGATTGCCGACCGGCTCTGGGTATCGCTGCCGCTGGCGCTTTATGCGCTGCTGCTGTCGACGCTGATCGCCTTTCCCGCGGGCATCTACGCCGCCGCCCGCCGCGGCAAGCCCGGTGACATGGCGGTGATGGGCGCGACCCAGCTGGGGGTGGCGGTGCCGAACTTCTGGTTTGCGATGATGCTGGTGCTGATCTTCGCCATCAACCTGCGCTGGTTTGGTGCGGGCGGCTTTCCGGGCTGGGAGGCCGGGCTCCGGGCCGGGCTGCACGCGCTCACCCTGCCCGCCATCGCGCTGGCGCTGCCGCAGGCGGCAATCCTCGCGCGGGTGATGCGCTCGGCGCTGCTGGACATACTGGGCGAGGATTTCATGCGCACCGCCCGCGCCAAGGGGCTGACCAAACGCCAGGCGCTGTGGCGGCACGGGGTCAGGAATGCGCTGATCCCGGTGCTGACGATCATCGGGCTGCAGTTTTCCTTCCTGCTCGCGGGCGCCATCATCATCGAGCAGGTCTTCTTCCTGCCCGGCCTCGGGCGGCTGGTGTTCCAGGCGATCTCGGCGCGCGATCTGATCGTGGTGGAATCGGTGGTGATGCTGCTGGTATTCGCCGTGATCGCGGTGAATTTCCTCGTCGACCTTGCCTATGCGCTTGCCGACCCGCGGCTGAGGAGCCGGACATGACCCGGACTTGCGCAGAAACATTTCCGTCTCTCAGCCCGGCAACGCCGGGCCGCGCCCCTCAGTACATTGACGCATCAAGGGGAGACAAATGACCCGCCCCCTTCTGCTTGGCGGTACCCTCGCAGCACTGGTGCTGCTGGCCGCGATCGTGTCCTTCCTGTGGACGCCTTTCGACCACGCCGCAATGAATATCCCCGCCAAGCTGCAAACCCCAAACGCGCAGCACTGGCTGGGCACCGATCACTTCGGCCGCGACATCCTGTCGATGCTGATGGTGGGCGCGCGCACCTCGCTGGCGGTGGCGTTGGCGGCGGTGGGTATCGGCATGGGCGCAGGCGTGCCGCTGGGCCTGGCCGCCGCCGCCCGCGGCGGCAGCTGGCTGGACGAGCTGATCATGCGCGGCAACGATCTGGTCTTTGCCTTCCCGTCGCTGGTGATCGCGATCCTGATCACCGCCGTCCTTGGCCCCAGCGCACTGAACGCGATCCTCGCCATCGGCATCTTCAACATCCCCGTCTTTGCCCGCATCACCCGCGGCGCGGCGCTGTCGCTGTGGGAACGCGAGTTCATCCTCGCCGCCCGCGTCGCTGGCAAGGGCGCGGCCAGGATTTCTGCCGAGCATATCCTGCCCAACGTCATGAACCTCCTGATCGTGCAGGGCACCATCCAGTTTTCGCTCGGCATCCTGGCCGAGGCGGGGCTGTCCTATGTCGGCCTCGGCGCGCAGCCGCCCACGCCGAGCTGGGGGCGGATGCTGGCCGATGCTCAGACCATGGTGAGCTTTGCCCCGCATCTGGCACTGATCCCAGGCACCGCGATCATTCTGACCGTTCTGGGGCTGAACCTGCTGGGCGACGGCTTGCGCGACCACCTCGACCCGCGGCTGCGGGAGGCCCGGACATGAGCCTTCTCGACATCACCCGCCTCTCGGTTTCCATCGGCGCGCTGCCGGTGCTCCGCGATGTCACCTTCCACGTGGCGCCGGGCGAAATCGTCGCGGTCACCGGCGAAAGCGGCTCCGGCAAGTCGATGACGGCGCTGGCGGTGATGGGGCTGCTGCCGGAGCGGGCGCGCGTTCAGGGGGGTATTCACCTCGGAGAAACGCCGCTGCTCCAGCAGAGCGAGACCCAGATGTGCGTGCTGCGCGGCCAGTCTATCGGCATGGTCTTCCAGGAGCCGATGACCGCGCTCAATCCGGTGAAGACCATCGGCGCCCAGGTGATGGAGACCATCCTGATCCACAATGCGATGCCCCCCGCTGCCGCCGAGGCCCGCGCCCGCGAGGTTCTGGACCGCGTCGGCCTGCCCCCGGACCGCTTCCCGCTCAGCCGCTACCCGCATGAGCTTTCCGGCGGCCAGCGCCAGCGGGTGGTGATCGCCATGGCCATCGCCCTGCGCCCGGCGCTGCTGATCGCGGATGAGCCGACCACGGCGCTGGACGTGACCACCCAGGCGCAGATCCTCTCCCTCCTGAAAGGGCTGGTGCAAGAGGAAGGAATGGGGCTTCTGATCATCACCCACGACCTTGCCGTGGTCGCGGATCTGGCGGACCGCATCGTGGTGATGAAAAGCGGCGAAGTGGTGGAGACAGGCCACACCGCGCAGCTCCTGCGCGACGTGCGCCACCCCTACACAAGGAAGCTCTTTGCCGCCTCCCGCCACCAGGTCGAGCTGCCGCCCGCGCCTGCGCCCGTTCCGCTGCTGGAGGTGAAGGGCGCGATCCGCGACTACGTGCTGCCGCGCGCATCGCTCTTTGCCAGGCCGGGCCGCCACCGCGCCGTCGATGACGTCTCCTTCACCCTCAACCGCGGCGAGCGGCTGGGGCTGGTGGGCGAGTCCGGCTGCGGGAAATCGACACTGACACGGGCGATATTGGGCCTGGAGCCGTTGCAGGGCGGCGAAATCCGCCTAAACGGCGCACCGGTCACAACCCGGCCCGGCCCGGCTATCCGGCGCAACATGCAGGTTGTATTCCAAGACCCCTACGGCAGCTTCAACCCGCGCCACCGGGTGGAGCGGCTGATCACCGAACCCTTCCACGCGCTTGATGCACCGCCCGCCGGACAGGCCCGGGCGGAGCGGGTTGCCGAAACCCTCACGGCCGTGGGGCTGCACCCCGATGATGCGCGGAAGTACATCCACCAGTTCTCCGGCGGCCAGCGCCAGCGCATCGCCATCGCCCGCGCCCTGATCACCCGGCCCGCGCTGATCATCTTCGACGAGGCGGTGTCGGCGCTGGATGTCTCGGTCCGGGCGTGCATCCTCGACCTGCTGGCCGATCTCTGCGCCGCCTACCAGCTCACCTATCTGTTCATCAGCCATGACCTCAGCGTGGTGCGCAGCGTGACCGACCGCTGCCTGGTGATGCAGAACGGGCGGGTCGTCGAGCAGGGCGAGACCGGCGCGCTGTTCGACGACCCGCAGCACGCCTACACCCGCCAGCTGATCGCCGCCGCCCCGGTTCTGCCCGCGCCGGAAGCAGGTGCTGCGTGAGCCTCACGCTTTCCCTGATCCTGCCACGGGAGGCGGCGCTGCTGACGGCCGCTCTTGCGCCCTATTTCGCCGAGGTCGCGCCTGAGGCCGGGATCGACCCGGACGGACGCGCACGCCAGATGCTGCACCGCAAGGACGTCACCGCCTTCTGGATTAGGGGTGACGGCGCGCGCATCGGCTTTGCCGCGGTGCTGAACCTGCCGGACGACCGGCGCGAGTTGTCGGAGCTGTGCATCTTCCCTCGGCACCGCCGCCTGGGATGGGGCCAGCAGGCCGCACAGGCGATCCTCTGCGAGTTCCCCGGCCGCTGGCGCATGGGGATTTCCAGCACCTCGCGCGAGGCCGCGGCCTTTTGGGGCACCTGCCTCAGTCTGATGCCCGGCATCCGCGAGTTGCGGACGGGGGCGCCTTTCACCGAACATCAGGTCAAGAGCTACACATTCGACATTGCAGGAGCGCATGATGACTGACCCCTCCCCTCTCTGGTTCGACCCCGCGATGTGCCTGATCGGGGGCCGCTGGCAGCCAGCCGCGAGCGGCGGCACCCTGCCGCTGGTAAACCCCTCCGACGGGACGGATATCTGCCATATCGCCCGCGGCACCGCGGCAGACATCGATGCCGCCGTCAGCGCCGCGCAGGCAGCGCGCGAAGGCGCGTGGGGCCGGATGAGCGCGCTGGAGCGCGGCCGTGTCCTGACCCGCATCGGCCAATTTGTGCTGGAACGGGTGGAGCAGCTCGCCGCGCTGGAGGCGATGGACGTCGGCAAGCCGCTCACCCAGGCCCACGCCGACGCGGTGGCGCTGGCGCGTTATTGCGAATTCTACGGCGGTGCCGCGGACAAGGTGATGGGGGAGACCATTCCCTATCTCGACGGCTACACCGTCTACACCCTGCGAGAGCCGCATGGCGTCACCGGACATATCGTGCCCTGGAACTATCCGATGCAGATCATCGGCCGCTCGGTTGGGGCCGCCTTGGCGATGGGCAACGCCTGCGTGCTGAAACCGGCCGAGGAAGCCTGCCTTACGGCGCTGGCCTTTGCCCATATCGCGATGGAGGCCGGGCTGCCTGCGGGGGCGCTGAACGTGGTGCCGGGGCTCGGCGCCGAGGCCGGGGCAGCGCTGGCAGGGCATCCGGGCGTGCAGCATATCTCCTTCACCGGCTCGGTCCGCACCGGCGCGCTGGTGCAGCAGGCGGCGGGCGCCAATGTGGTGCCGGTGACGCTGGAGCTGGGCGGCAAGTCGCCGCAGCTGGTGTTCGACGACGCCGACCTGGACGGCGCCCTGCCCTTCCTGGTGAACGCGGGCATCCAGAACGCCGGTCAGACCTGTTCGGCTTCCTCCCGCATCCTGGTGCAGCGCGGGGTCTATGACGCGGTGAAGGCCCGCATGAGCGAGGCATATCGCGGCCTGACCGCGGGTCCGGCTGGCGAGGACCTGAACCTCGGCCCGCTGATCTCGGCCCGGCAGAAAGAGATTGTTGAAGGCTATATCGCCAGGGGCACGGATCTGACCGTGGCCGCCGAGGGCAGCATCGCCACCGGGGCTCCGGAGGAAGGCGCCTACGTGCGCCCCACGCTGTTTGCCGATGTGCCGCCCCGCCACGTGCTGGCACAGGAAGAGATCTTCGGCCCCGTCCAGGTGCTGATCCCGTTTGAATCCGAGGCCGAGGCGGTGGAGATCGCCAACAGCACGCCCTACGGGCTGGTTGCCGGGGTCTGGACCCGCGACGGCGGCCGCCAGATGCGGCTGGCGAAATCCCTGCGGGCAGGACAGGTCTTCCTCAACAACTACGGCGCCGGCGGCGGGGTGGAGCTGCCCTTCGGCGGCAGCGGTTTGTCGGGCCACGGCCGCGAGAAGGGCTTCGAGGCGCTCTACGGCTTTTCCCAGCTGAAGACGGTGGCCGCCCGCCACGGCTGAGCCGCCCAGGGTCCGGCCGCCCGGCCCCTCAGGACTGCGGCAGGCCGAAGCACATGCCGGCCCGGTAAACCTCGGTGATCAGCATGCTGGAGGTGGCCTCGATCTCCAGCACATAGCTGCGCGCCGACGCCGGATCCGGCACGCCCGCGCGCTGCCACAGCCGGTTCAGCACCGCCTCCGGACAGGCGACCGGCCGTTTGCAGGTGCGCTTCACGTCAAAGATATAGCCAATCGGCGACAGCCCCTGCTCCAGATGCCGCCGCACTTCGGGGTCAAGCCGTTCCAGCGCCACGTAGCTGAGATTGTCCATCATCACCTGGCCCGCATGCGACATGCAGACCTGCCGCTCGATGAAGGCGCTGCCCGGCAGATGCGCCCGCACCTGGCGCGGCACGCTAGTGGTCACCTTCTGGTGCAGCACTTCCAGCTTCACAGGCCCGTCCGCGATGGTTTCGCAGATCAGCGTGGCGGAGCCGTCCTGCACCAGCAGCATCCTGAGCCAGGCTTCGGCCCAGGCCGCCGCGCTGCTGCCCGCGGCAATCCCCGCCCCGAACCGCTGCCGCACAGGTCCCGCACCCGGCGCCGCCTCCGCCGCAGCTCGCAGCCTCTCCCGCGCCGGTCCAGACCCTGCCATCGCCGTGTACTCCCCGGATCATCGCAACGCCGCACCCATAGACCGGACCGGATCGGGGCGAAAGCCCGGCCCCGCCGATTAGCTGCTGCGGAAACTTGGCGACCCCGGCAGGATTCGAACCTGCAACCTGCCCCTTAGGAGGGGGCTGCTCTATCCAGTTGAGCCACGGGGCCGCGTGCGCCTTGGCGATAGCAAATCCCGCCTGCCTCCACAATGCCATGTGCGCGGCCAAGTGCGCGCGAGCCACGAATAGCCGCCGGACGCCATTGTGCAGCGCCCAATGTCTGCGCTAACCTCGCAGCCAGCAGCAATCAAGAAAGCACACACACGTGACCACGGACAACAAGCGCCCGCTGACCCTCCGCGATGTCTCCGAAGCGACCGGAGTTTCCGAAATGACCGTCAGCCGCGTGCTGCGAAACCGCGGCGACGTGTCGGAACGCACCCGCGCCAAGGTGCTGAGCGCCGCCAAGGAACTGGGCTACGTGCCCAACAAGATCGCAGGCGCGCTGGCTTCGAACCGGGTGAACCTGGTGGCAGTGATCATCCCGTCGCTCTCCAACATGGTGTTCCCGGAGGTGCTGACCGGTATCAACAAGGTGCTGGAGAGCACCGACCTGCAGCCGGTGGTCGGCGTTACCGACTACCAGCCCGAGAAAGAGGAGAAAGTCCTTTACGAGATGCTGTCCTGGCGGCCCTCCGGCGTGATCATCGCGGGGCTCGAGCACACCGAACCCGCGCGCGCCATGCTTGCGGCCTCAGGCATCCCGGTGGTGGAGATCATGGACACCGACGGCAAGCCGGTCGACGCGATGGTCGGCATCTCGCACCGCCGCGCGGGCCGCGAGATGGCCAAGGCGATCCTCAAGGCAGGCTATAGCCACATCGGTTTCATGGGCACCAAGATGCCGCTGGACCATCGCGCCCGCAAACGCTTCGAGGGCTTCACCGAGGCACTGGCCAAGGAAGGCATTGAGATCGAGGACCGCGCCTTCTATTCCGGTGGTTCGGCGCTGGCCAAGGGGCGGGAGATGACCCAGGAGATGCTGGAGCGCACGCCGGAGCTGGATTTCCTCTATTACTCCAACGACATGATCGGCGCGGGCGGGCTGTTGTACCTGCTCGACCAGGGCATCGACGTGCCCGGCCAGATCGGCCTCGCCGGCTTCAACGGGGTGGAGCTCTTGCAGGGGCTGCCGCGCAAGTTGGCCACCATGGACGCCTGCCGCCAGGAGATCGGCCGCAAGGCTGCCGAGATCATCGCGGCGCAACTCGAAGACCCCGACGCGCCGATTGAAAAGCACGTGACGCTCTCCCCCACGATCACCTACGGCGACACGCTCAAGCGGCGCTGATGCTGCTGCCTCGGCTGGACAACGGCAGCGCGCGGCGGCTGTTCCTCGACCGCCACGCGCTGCTGGAACCGCCGGCGGGGCCTGCCAGGGGCGCGGCCCTGCTGGAGCTGATCGAACGGCTGGGCTTCGTTCAGATCGACAGCATTAACACGGTGGCGCGGGCGCACGACATGATCCTCTACAGCCGCCGTCCTAGCTACCGCGCGCCTGCGCTGAAGCGGCTCTACGAGCGCGACCGCGCGCTGTTCGAACATTGGACCCATGATGCGGCGGTGATCCCGATGGCGTTCTATCCGCAATGGGACCTGCGCTTCCGCCGCGATGCCGCGCGGCTGAAGAGCCGCTGGCGCAACTGGCGCCGCGACGGGTTCGAGGCGCGGTTTGAAGCCGTCTTGCGGCACATCCGCGACCATGGCCCGGTCAGCGCGGCCGATGTGGGCCGGGACGAGCCCAAGAGCTCCGGCGGCTGGTGGGACTGGCACCCGTCAAAGACCGCGCTGGAATACCTCTGGCGGTCTGGCGCCTTGGCGGTCACCGGGCGGAACGGCTTCCAGAAGCGCTATGACCTGACCGAACGGGTGATCGAGGAGCACCTGCGCGAAGGGACCGTGGATGAGGCCGCCACGATCAAATGGCTCTGCAACGCAGCGCTCGACCGGCTCGGTTTTGCCACCGCAGGCGAGATCGCCGCCTTCTGGGACACCGCGACCCCGGCGGAGGCGCGGGAGTGGTGCGCGGAGGGACTGCGCGAGGGCACATTGCAGGAAATCGAACTGGAGCAGGCCGATGGCAAGCCCCGCCGCGTCATTGCCCGGCCCGGCACGGCGGAAACGGCGGCGGAACTTGGCCCGGCGCCGGGGCGCATCCGTGTGCTCAGCCCCTTCGACCCGGCCCTGCGCGACCGCAGGCGCGCCGAGCGGCTGTTCGGCTTCCACTACCGGATCGAGGTCTTCACCCCCGCCGCCAAACGCCGCTACGGCTATTACGTGTTCCCGCTGATGGAGGGCAGCCGCCTGATCGGCCGGATCGACATGAAGGCGGTGCGCGATGCGGACGGCCTGCATGTCACCGCGCTCTGGCCGGAAGCGGGCATCAAATGGAGCCCGGCCCGCACCCGGCGGCTGGAGGCGGAACTGCATCGGGTTGCGCGCTTTGCAGGCCTCGCCCGCGTCACATTCGCCGATCACTGGCTGCGCGCGCCCGGCTGAGACAGGGAGCCGGAATTATTCGATAATTCCGGCGCCCGTGGCGGGCGGAGGCGCATGGGGTCAACAGACGGCGCCTGTTACTCCGGGCGCAGCTGCGCTTCGATCACTTCGCGGTAGTCGGGCGGCGCGGCTTTCGCGGAGAAGTCCTTGGGCTCGATGAAGACGCAGACAAACCTGCCTTCGAAACACAAAACCCCGTTTTGCCGCGCCGCCACCCGGAAGGTGACCGACTTCTCCCCCAGAGCCGCAGGCCAGACCTCGCAGCGCAGCCGGTGGCGCGGCGTGACAGGCGCGCGGAAGTCGATGCTCATATGCACAAACGGCGTGCCGGTGCCGCGGTCCAGCTCCATCTGGTACCAGCCGTCGCCGCCGAGGTGATGCTCCCACCAGGCATCGATTGCCTCCAGCGCAAAGGCCGGCAGGCGGCCGGTATAGGCGATCCTGGCCGGGTCGCAATCGCCCCAGCCGACCCGGATTTCATGCTCGAAGCCGCGCGGGGCCTCGCTTCTGCTCTCTGCCATCGTCCGATTGTCCTTATTGCATCAGCATCAGCGGCAGCAGCGTGATCACCGGGAAGGCAACCAGGATGATGACGCGGATGATGTCGGAGGCGACGAAAAACATCACCGCCTTGTAGGTGTCGATCATCCGGGTCTGCCGATCCATCGCGTTGATGATGAAGAGGTTCATCCCCACCGGCGGGGTGATCAGCCCGACTTCGACCACGATCAGCACCAGGATGCCGAACCAGATCGCCACATATTCCGCCTCGATCCGGTTCACCCGGCCTTCGGTCACCCGGATGCCCAGTTCGCGCATCTGCTCGCGGGTCAGCTCGGCACCGCTGGCGATGGCGTCGCGGATCGATGCCAGCATCTCGGCCCCCATGCCTTCGGGGATGCCCGCCTTCAGCACCTCCATCGCTGCCTCAGCCTGCATCGCGGGCAGCGAGAGCAGACCGAAATCCATCACCGAGATCACCGGAAAGAAGATCGGGATGGTCAGCAGGATCATCGACAGCGAATCCATCAGGCAGCCGAACACCAGGTAGAAGGCGAGGATCAGCGCCAGCACCACCCAGGGGCTGAGACCCTGGCTCACCACGAAATCGGCCAGTTCCTGCGGCACCTTGGTGAGCGCCAGGAAGCCGTTGTAGAACCCCGCGCCCAGCACGATAAAGAAGATCATCGCGGTGGAGCGCGCGGTCACCAGGAAACTGTCGGCGAGCGTGGCCCGGGTCAGCCCGCCGTTCATCCAGGCGATAAAACCAGTGCCGAACGCGCCCACCGCGGCGCCCTCGGTCGGGGTGAACCAGCCAAGGTAGATGCCGCCGACCACCAGCGCAAAGACCAGAAGCACAGGCCAGACGTGAAACAGAGCCTCGAACCGCTGCCGCATCGGCACCGGCGGGCGGGTGCCTGCGCTGGCCGGATAAAGCCGCACGTAGATCGAGATCGCGATCACATAGCCAAGCGCCGCCAGAAGCCCGGGGATAAAGGCCGAAAGGAACAGCTTAGCGATGTTCTGCTCGGTGAGGATGGCATAGATCACCAGCACAACCGACGGCGGGATCAGGATGCCCAGCGTGCCGCCCGCCGCCAGCGTCGCGGTGGAAAAGCCGCCGGCATAGCCGTATTGCTTCAGCTCCGGCAGCGCCACCCGGCCCATGGTGGCAGCGGTCGCCAGAGAGGAGCCGCAGATCGCGCCGAACCCGGCACAGGCCCCGATGGAGGCCATCGCCACCCCGCCCTTGCGGTGCCCCAGGAAGCCCTCCGCCGCCTTGAACAGCGCCGTCGACATGCCGCCGAGCGTTGCGAAATGCCCCATCAGCAGGAACATCGGCACGATGGTCAGCGAATAGGAGGAGAACGTCGAGTAGGTCTCGCTTTTCAGCCGCCCGAAGGCGACCTGGGTGCCGCCGGTGACCCAGATCAGCCCGCCAAGCCCCACAAGGAACATCGAAAGCCCGATCGGCACCCGCAAAAAGATCAGCAGCATCAGCACCGGAAAGGATGCGATGCCAATTTCCAAAGCTGTCACTATTCGCCCTCCACGCCGTCCCAGACCAGGATGCGGCCGGTAAGATATTCATATGTGCGCACCGCGCCCATGTAGAGCCCGACCACTGCCGCCACCACCGCCGCAACAAGGCTGGCGCCATAGGCCCACCAGACCGGGAACTGGAGCAGGAAGGAGGTCTCGCCGTTCTGGTACTTGCCGAGGGTGCCATCGGCCAGCCGCCAGGCGATCAGCACCAGCACTGCGGCAAACAGCACTTCTGTCACCATCCGCAGGAAGTATTTCACCCGGCGCGGGAAGGCATTCGCCAGCACGTCGACGCAGGCATGGCCGGAGGTGATCTGGCACAGCGGCAGGAAGGCGAAGATGGCAAAGGCCACCCCGGCCTCCACGATTTCGAAATCACCGTTGACCGGGCCGGTCCAGCCGATCATCCAGTCGGAGAAGCCGGGCGCCAGCCCCTGCATCAGCCCGCTGTGGAACAGGCCGTTCAGCTGCCGCCCGATGATCGACACGCAGGTCAGGATGATGAGGAGCGACAGCACCGCGCCGCCCAGATATGCCATCGCCCGGGCCAGTCCCAGCATCAGCTTGTGCATGGTCGAGTTTGCCTTTTCGTCTTGCGCAGGGGGCCTAGCCCGGCCCCCCGCCTGAGATCATGCGCCTTATTCGTACTTCGGCGTGTATTCCTCGATCAGGGCCGAGGCTTCCTCGATCAGCGCGGCACCGTCGATGCCCTTGTCCTGCATGTCGGCAATCCACTTGTCGTAGATCGGCTGGGCGCGCTCGCGCCAGACCGCGGTCTGCTCTTCGTCGAGCGTGATCACGGTGTTGCCCATATCCAGCGCCAGCTCGCGCGAGGGGCCATCGGAATCGGCCTGGGTGCCGCCCGCGAAGACCGAGAACTCCAGCCCGGAATTGTCGTCGATGGCCTTCTTCAGGTCATCCGGCAGGCTGTCGTACTTCTCCTTGTTCATCGCCAGCACGAAGGTCAGCGTGTAGAGCGCCTTGCCCGCGAATTCGGTGTGGTTCTCCACCAGCTCCGGCACCTTCAGCGCGGCGGTCACTTCCCAGGGGATGGTAGTGCCGTCGATCACGCCCTTGGAGAGGCCCTCGGGGATCGCCGGAACCGGCATGCCGACCGGGGTTGCGCCCAGCTCTTCCAGCAGCGCGTTGACCGAGCGGCCGCCGCCGCGGATCTTCATGCCGCGCAGGTCGTCCGGCGTCTCCACCGGGTCGGAGGAGTGGATCAGGCCGGGGCCATGCACCCAGGTGCCCAGGATCTTCACATCCTTGAACTCGGTGTCCTTCATGTGTTTTTCAAACATCTCCCAATAGGCGTGCGAAGCCGCGCGCGCATTGGTCATCATGAAGGGCAGCTCGAACACCTCGGTCGACGGGTAGCGGCCGGGGGTGTAGCCGACCACGGTCCAGACGATGTCGGCAACGCCGTCGATGGCCTGGTCCATCAGCTCCGGCGGCTTGCCGCCCAGCTGCATCGAGGGGTAGCGGTCGACCTTGATGCGCCCGTCCGAGGAGGCCTCAACGTTGTCGGCCCAGACGTCCAGGATCAGCTTCGGCACATTGGCCTGGGCCGGCAGGAACTGGTGCAGCTTCAGCGTCACCTCCTGGGCAAATGCCGGCGCTGCGGCGCAGATGGCGAGCGCCGCCGCCCCTGCCGCCGACAATAGCTTTCTGCGAGTGGTCATGTGTGTCCTCCCTTTGACCAGTCTTCCCCCCGTGCGCCTGCCGCTGATCACAATGCTGCGGCAGCCCGCCGGATACTTCCCAGATCTTCCGCCTGGATACGCCGGACGTTCGCAAAACGAACTGTCCGCCCCGTGCTATTGGGTGCGTTTGTAACCATCAACAGCGGATCATGCATTTTCAAGTCATTAAAACCGCCACACCCGCCGCCGGCGGCAGAAACGGCCGCCCGGCATGTTACAGCGTCCCTGCAAAGCCGCTCTCAGCGATACACATTGCGCCGCAGGCCTGGCAACAACAATCCTGCGCGCGGGCGGCGCAGAAGCTTGCGTCATTGCGCAGCAGGCCAAGCGGGAGTCGGGTCATTCACCCGCCGTCAGCGTCAGCTGCACCGGCTCCAGCCCATCGATGCCGCCGCGGATGCTGTCCCCGGCCGCAACCGGCCCCACCCCGGCCGGGGTGCCCGTCAGCACCAGATCGCCCGGCCGCAAATGGTAAAAGCCAGAGAGGTGGCTGAGCAGCTCCGCCACTGGCCAGACCATTTCCGACAGTTGCGCGTCCTGGCGGATCTCGCCGTTGACCTCCAGCCAGATGCGCTGCGCCCCCGGCCCGTCCCAATCGGCGCTGCGGGTGACGGGCGCAAGAACCGTGCCCGCCTCCAGGTCCTTGCCAAGATCCCACGGCCGCTGCTTCTTGCGCTCGCGCTGCTGCAGGTCGCGCCGCGTCATGTCGAGCGCGCAGGCGTAGCCGTAGACCGCCGCCATCGCGGCCTCCGGCGCGGCTTGGAACAGCGGTGCGCCAATTGCCACTGCCAGTTCCATTTCGTGATGAAAATCCGCCGTGCCCGGCGGATAGGGCACTTCGGCGCCGGACAGCACCGCGTTGGCGGCGGATTTGGTGAAGTAGAAAGGCGCCTCGCGGTCGATTTCATTGCCCATTTCCGCAGCATGAGCGGCGTAGTTGCGCCCGACGCAGAAGATCCGCCCCGCCGGGTAGCCCTCCTGCTCCCCCGTGACCGCAATCACCGGTGTCTCCGGCAGTTCGAAAAGCGTCTCCGCCATCGCCCGTCCCCTGTTTGCTTTTGCCGCGCAGCCTGCCGCGAAGTGGCGCCGGCCGCAAGGGCGGCGGCATCCCCGCGGGGCCGGCGGGAAAAGATACCATGCAAATGCATAAAATCGCCGGCGTATTGCCGCGGCATCTTGTGAACTTGTTAACTCCCCGCGTGAGACCCGGACTTTGCGGAAATTTTGCGACTGAGGCGCCGAGCATGTACCGAGTCATCGACTGCCTGACCAATGAACACAGCCTCGCCCTGGTGGCGGCGGCGGCCTGTGTGTGCATTATCGGCTCCTGGCTGTCGGTGCAGCTGGGCCGACGGCTCCTGGGGGCGCAGGGGCAGCGGCGGCTTGTGCAGCTGGGGCTGAACAGCCTGATCGCGGGCGCCACCATCTGGTCCACGCATTTCATCGCCATGCTCGCCTATGAGCCCGGCTACCCGCATGGGTACGAGCCGGTGGCCACCGGCCTGTCGCTGGGGGTAGCGGTGCTGGGCATGGCGCTGGCCAACAGCATCCTGGGGTTTGCCCCGCGCCGTGTGGCGGGCGGCCTCGCGGGCGCGGTCTTCGGGCTGTCGGTCTCGGCGATGCACTACACCGGCATGTCGGCCTACCTGCTGCCCGGCCAGATCCTGTGGTCGCCCGGGCTGCTCACCGCCTCGGTTCTGTTGGGAGTGCTGCTCGGCGCGGCGTCTTGGCTGTGCCTGACCCGGCCCGGTCTGCGCTACCGCCGGGTGAAGGCCGCGGCGCTGATGGTGGCGGCGATCTGCGCCATGCATTTCACTGGCATGAGCGCCATCCGCATCGAGCTCTCCCCGATGATCATCGTGCCCGCCCAGGTGATCTCCGATACCTCGCTGGCGATGCTGATCTTTGCGGTGATGGGGCTGATCCTGCTGGTCGGCTTTGCCTCCGCCAGCATCGAGACAAACCTGGAGAACGAAGCCCGCGGCCAGCTGCAGCACGCCGCGCTGCATGATCCGCTGACCGGCATGAAGAACCGCATGTGGCTCACCCGCAAGCTGGCCGAGCTTGCCCCGCGGCTGGAGCGCGGCGACAGCGAGGCGGTGGCCTTCCTGACCATCGACCTCAACCTGTTCAAGGAGGTGAACGACCTCTATGGCCATGCCGCGGGCGACGAGGTGCTGATGACCGCCGCCAGCCGCATCAGGGCCGTGCTGGAGCGCGACGAATTTGCCGCCCGGGCCGGCGGTGACGAATTCGTTGCTATGAAACGCGGCTTCCGCCATATCGAGGAGGTGGCCGCCTTTGCCGAACGCCTGCATGCCGCGATCATCGAGCCGATCGACCTGGAGGACGTCTCGGTCCGGGTTGGCGCCGCGATCGGCGCCGCCACCAGCCTGCACGATGGCAGGGTGCCGCGCGATCTCTTGCACAAGTCCGACCTCGCCATGTATCGCGCCAAGGCCGAGGACGAACACCACATCTGCTTCTACAACGAGGACATGGACCGCCAGAGCCGCGACAAGCTGGTGCTTATCCAGGACCTGCGCCAGGCCTGTGCGGACGAGCAGTTCGAGCTGGTCTATCAGCTGCAGAACGACCTCAGCTCGCTGGAGCCGGTGGGGTTCGAGGTGCTCTTGCGCTGGAACCACCCGGCCCGCGGCCGGATCTCTCCGGACCGGTTCATCCCGGTGGCCGAGGAAACCGGACTGATCCGCGAGATCGGCCAGTGGGTGCTGCGCACCGCCTGCCGGGAAGCAGCCAGCTGGCCGCGGCCCTACAGCGTCGCCGTAAACGTTGCGCCGCAGCAGCTGGTGCAGCCCTCCTTTATCGAGACGGTAATGGATATCCTGATGGAAACCGGCCTGGCGCCCGAGCGGCTGGAGCTGGAGATCACCGAGGCCAGCATCATCGACGACCAGGCCCATACCCTGAGGGTGATGCACAAGCTCAAAAGCCTCGGCATCCGTATCGCGATGGACGATTTCGGCACCGGCTATTCGTCGCTGGCGATGCTGCAGACCTTCCCTTTCGACAAGATCAAGATCGACCGCAGCTTCGTGCAGGACGTGCACAAGGACGAGCAGCGCGCCGCCATCGTGCGCTCCACCCTGCTTCTGGGCGCCGCGCTCAACATCCCGGTGCTGGCAGAGGGCGTCGAAGTGCAGGACGAGCTGGACTTCCTGCGTACCGAGAAATGCAATTCGGTGCAGGGTTTCTATTTCGGCAAGCCGATGAGCCGGACGGAGATGCTGCAATTGATCGCCCGCCACACGCCGGAGGCGGTACCGGACACAGTGCCGGACGAGGCCGCGGACCGGATTATGGGCACGGGTTAGAATTCGGCGTGCAGCCCAGCCTCCTGACCCCTCCCGCCCGGCAGTGGGACGCCGCGGCCGGGGTTAAAGCGGAATGGACCCCAGGTGGTCCTCCCCGCGCGCGCGGGCCAGCTGCATCTGCTTCTGCCGCTCGCGGAACCGGGCCTTGTCCTCTTCAGAGGTCTCATCGATGCACTGGTGGCAGCTCACCCCCTGCTCGAACCCGGGCCGGGCCTTGTCCGCGGGCAGGATCGGGCGGCGGCAGCCGTGGCACAGCTCGTGCGGCCCCTCCGCCAGCCCGTGGCCGACCGAGACGCGGTTGTCGAAGACGAAACACTCGCCCTGCCAGCTGCTGTTCTCCTGCGGCACCTCCTCCAGGTAGCGCAGAATGCCGCCCTTGAGGTGATAGACATCCTCCACCCCCTGCCCGAGCAGGTAGTTGGTCGATTTCTCGCAGCGGATGCCGCCGGTGCAGAACATCGCCACGCGCTTGTTGCGGAAGCGGTCCTTGTTGGCCTCCCACCAGGCGGGGAAGTCACGGAAACTTTCTGTCTTTGGGTCAACCGCGCCCTCGAAGGTGCCGATGGCCACCTCGTAATCGTTGCGGGTGTCAATCAGCACCACGTCATCCTGCCGGATCAGGTCGTTCCAGTCCCCGGGCTCGACGTAGTGCCCGACCGAGGCGCGCGGGTCCACGTCAGGCTGGCCCATGGTCACGATCTCTTTCTTCAGGCGCACCTTCATCCTGCCGAAGGGCGGCTCGGAGGCGGTGGCTTCCTTCCACTCCAGCCCGCCGCAGCCGGGCAGCGCGCGGATAAGCGCCAGCACCGCATCGATCCCGGCGCGCGGCCCCGCGATGGTGCCGTTGATCCCCTCGCGCGCAAGCAGCAGCGATCCCTTCACGCCTTGGGCCCGGCACAGTTCCAGAAGCGCGGGCCGGATCGCGGCGGGATCGGGGAAACGGGTGAAGTGGTAGAGAGCGGCAATCGTGTACATACCGCCGCCCTTAGTCCCAACCGCGGCACTTTTCAAGCCCAAGCAGCCGCTCCGCAGCCCAGCAAAACATGGGTTCTTCCCGCATCTTTGCCGGCGTCCGCAATCGCCGCCCCAGTGGCGGCCGTTCCCATTCCGCCGCCATCCGGTTAACTATGGAGGAGCAGCAAAGGAGCCCGCCATGTCCGACGCCCTGATCGTGATCGACGTGCAAAACGATTTCTGCCCGGGCGGTGCCCTCGCCGTGCCCGGCGGTGACGAGGTGGTCTCCCCCATCAACGCGATGATGGACCACTTCGATACTGTGCTGCTGACCCAGGACTGGCACCCTGCCGGACATTCCTCCTTTGCCTCCTCCCACCCAGGCAAGGCGCCGTTCGACAGCATCGGGATGCCCTATGGCCCCCAGGTGCTCTGGCCCGATCACTGCGTGCAGGGCAGCCACGGCGCCGCCTTCCGCAAGGACTTGCGCACCGGCGGCGACCTGATCCTGCGCAAGGGGTTCCGCACCGCGGTGGACAGCTATTCCGGCTTTTTCGAGAACGATCAGACCACCCCCACCGGGCTCGAGGGCTACCTGCGCACCCGCGGCATCACCCGGCTGACGCTGGCCGGGCTGGCCACAGATTTCTGCGTCGCCTTCACCGCGCTGGACGCACGCCGGCTGGGGTTCGAGGTCTCGGTGGCGCTGGCCGCCTGCCGGGCCATAGACCTCGGCGGATCGCTGCAAACGGCGCTGCAGCAGATGCGGGATACCGGCGTGGAGTTACTTCCATAGACTGAATAAGCAATTTCTTAACGCGCATCTGCCTAACCTCACCTGGTGTTATCGAGTGGCAGGTTTTCGGATGCAGCATATGGACAGCCCCTCGGGCGGCCCTATGGCCAGTTTTCAGCACAGATACGGTGCGCAGGAGCTTCTGCTGCGCTACGCCCGCGGACGGGTGCGGCAGTTCCCCGGCCGCCTGCTGTTCACCCTCGTGGCTTGCCTGCTGATGCTGCTGGCAGTGCCGCCGCAGGTGGCGGCCGCCGCCTTTGCCCTTTCGGTGGCCGGCGATGCCGCCGATTGCCTGCTGCTCAGCCGGGCGGAGTCGCTCTTGCACCGTGGCCTGCCGCTGCGCTGGCTGCGGCGGCTCACCGCGGCCTCCTCCTGGGTGCAGGCGCTGATGCTCTCGGCCGGGGTGGCGCTCAGCTTCTACGCCATCCCCTCCCGCCTGCACGAAGTGGCCCATAACGAGCCGCTGTTCTCCATCGGGCTCCTGTTGGGCGCCGCCATCAACGTCTGCGTGCTGCTGCCTTACCACCGCTCCGCCATCGCGCTGAAGCTGCTGACCTATGGGACACTGCCGGCGGCCTTTCTTGCCGAAGAAAGCCTGCACGGCGCCGGTGTTGCGCCTATACCGGAGCTGCACCTGGCCGGGCTGGCGCTAATCTACGCCTCCATCCTGTGGTTCCTGGCCTACGTCAACCGCAGTTTTGAACAGACCCGCAGCCAGATGCTGGCCCAGGCCACCCAGCAGGAGGAGCTGGAAGCGGCCTATACCCGGCTCTCGGAACAGCAGAAGGAAGCCCGCCAGCTGGCCCTGGTTGCCCGCAACGCCAACGACAGCGTGATCCTGATGGACCGCAAGGGCCGGATCACCTGGGTCAACGACAGTTTCACCCGCATCACCGGCTACAGCTTCGAGGAAGCCCTTGGCGAAAAGCCCGGCGACCTGCTCAACAGCGGCGACACCGATCGCGCCACCATCCGCACGCTGCAGGACTGCGTCGAGCTTTCCAAGCCCGCGCGGGTGGAGATCCGCAACCGCCGCAAGGACGGCAGGCTGATCTGGATCGAGACCAGCCAGGTGCCGATGCTCGACAGCAACGGCCGCCTGGAGACCCTGATCGCCGTGGAACGCGACATCACCTCCGCCAAGGACTACGCCGAGGAGCTGCTCCAGGCCCGCCGCGCCGCCGAGGATGGCGCCCGCGTCAAGGAAGAGTTCCTCGCCACCATGAGCCACGAGATCCGCACCCCGATGAACGGGGTGATCGGCATGGCCCAGCTCCTGCGCGACAGCCCGCTGGACGAAGAACAGCAGCTTTACACCGATACCATCCTCAGCTCCGCCGACACGCTTCTGATGCTGATCAACGATGTGCTGGATTTTTCCAAGATGGAATCCGGCCAGATCACCCTCAGCGGCACCGACTTCGGCCCGCGCATCTGCTTCGAGGAAACCATCCGCCTGCTGCACTCCCAGGCCGCGGTCAAGGGGCTGCAGCTGGCGCTGGACATCGGCGAAAGCGTACCCGCACGGCTGCATGGCGACGACCGCAGAATCCGGCAGATCCTGATGAACCTGGTTGGCAACGCGATCAAGTTCACCGAACGCGGCCGGGTGCTGGTCACCCTCGACGCGGAACCGGAAGACGAGGGATGCGGGCTGGTCTGCACCGTCTCCGACACCGGCATCGGCATTCCCCGCGACATGCAGGACCAGATCTTCGAACGCTTCTCCCAGGCCGACGCCGCGATCAGCCGCCGCTTCGGCGGCACCGGGCTCGGCCTGGCAATCTCGCGCCGCCTGGCGGAGATGATGGGCGGCACTATCACCGTTGTCTCAGAACTAGGCGTCGGCTCTTGCTTCACAGTGCGGCTGATGCTGAATCATGCCGGCACGCCGCAATCCGCCCCTGCGCTGGACACTGCGTTGGATCCTTCCGCGCCCTGCGGCGCCGAGGCCACCGCCGACGCAGCTGGCGTGCCTGGTCCCGCCCCTGCGGCGCCAGCTGCCCTGGCGGCAGCGCGCTCCAGCGGACCGGGCACACCTGGCGCCGCGTCCGCCCTGGCCGGGCTGCGGGTGCTGATCGCCGAGGACAACCAGATCAACCGGGTGCTTCTGGAGAAATTCCTGGAGGGCGCCCCCGTCACGCTCAGCTTTGCCCTCGATGGCGGCGAGGCAGTGCAAAAATTTCGCGACACCGCTCCGGACATCATCTTGATGGACATGTCGATGCCGGTGATGGACGGGCTGGAGGCAACCCGCGCGATCCGCAGCCAGGCCCGCCCGCAACCCGCTATCGTGGCGCTCACCGCCAATGCCTTCGACAGCGACCGGGACGCCTGCATCGAAGCCGGGATGGACGAATTCCTGACCAAGCCGGTTGACCGCGACCGCCTTCTCTCGGTGCTGCAGCGAATGGCCCCGCGGGCGCAGGGGCGGCGGGCAGGCTGATTTCCTTTGCCCCCGGGCGCGCGCTGTCCTATCAACCGATGACCCAATCTGCACGAGGCCGCCGGTGGATATTGCAACCCGCGTCTACAATCACAAATGGAAAATCGACCCGATCGTCCGCTCGCTGATCGACACCGATTTCTACAAACTCCTGATGTGCCAGTCGGTGTTCCGCAACAGGCAGGACACCACGGTGACCTTCTCTCTGATCAACCGCTCAAGCCATGTGCCGCTGGCCCGGCTGGTCGACGAGGGCGAACTGCGCGAACAGCTCGACCACATCCGCTCGCTGTCGCTCAGCCGCGGCGAAAGCACCTGGCTGCGCGGCAATACCTTTTACGGCAAGCGCCAGATGTTCCGCCCGGACTTCATGGAATGGTTCGAGGGGCTGCGCCTGCCGCCCTACCACCTGGAGCGAAAGGGCGACCAGTACGAACTCACGTTTGAGGGCAAGTGGCACGAGGTCATGCTGTGGGAGATTCCGGCCCTCGCCGTGCTGATGGAGCTGCGCTCACGCGCAGTGATCAACAGCATGGGCCGGTTCGAGCTGCAGGTGCTTTATGCCCGCGCAATGACCCGGGTCTGGGAGAAGATCGAGCGGCTGCGCCAGTGCGAGGGTCTCACCATCGCCGATTTCGGCACCCGCCGCCGCCACTCCTTCCTCTGGCAGGACTGGTGCGTGCAGGCAATGATGGAGGGATTGGGAAACAAGTTCACCGGCACCTCCAACTGCCTGATCGCGATGCGCCGCGAGGTGGAGGCAATCGGCACCAACGCGCATGAGCTGCCGATGGTGTATTCCGCGCTGGCCGAAAGCGACGCGGAGCTGGCCCAAGCGCCTTACGACGTGCTGTCGGACTGGCACGACGAACACGAGGGCAACCTGCGAATCATCCTGCCCGACACCTATGGCACCAAGGGTTTCCTGGACCGCGCCCCGGACTGGCTGGCCGGCTGGACCGGCATCCGCATCGACAGCGGCGACCCGGCCAAGGGCGCCGAAACCGCCATCGGCTGGTGGCGCCAGCGCGGCGAGGATCCGGCAGACAAACGGGTGATCTTCTCCGACGGGCTCGACGTGGAGCAGATCCTGGCGCTGCACGCCCGCTTCTCGGACCGCACCAAGGTTTCCTTCGGCTGGGGCACGCTGCTCACCAACGACTTCCGCGGCCTGGTCCCGGACGACGCGCTGGCGCCGTTCTCGCTGGTGTGCAAAGCGGTAGCGGCGAACGGCCGGCCAACGGTGAAGCTGTCCGACAACCCCGAGAAGGCAATGGGCCCCAAGGCCGAGATCGCACGCTACAAACGCGTGTTCGGCGTCGGCGAGCAGGAGCGCCAGGACGTCATCGTCTGAACCGGCCGGTCCGAACCAGCCCGGCGGACAATGCCTGACACAGCAGGCGGCCGCGGGGCCCGGGCACCGCCTGCATCCGGCATGCGGCGCCGCCGCTCCGGCCGCACAATCAGCAGCCACAAGGCTGCATTCCGCGCACATTCATGATCCAGGGGAGGAAGTGGTGAGCCGTGCAGGATTCGAACCTGCGACCCACTGATTAAAAGTCAGTTGCTCTACCAACTGAGCTAACGGCCCACTTCTTCGTCGCGGTCTAAGCGTTTTTCCCAAGAGGTTCAAGCGCTTATTTCGCTTCGGGCTGGCTTGGCAGCGTGTGCTGCGCTGTCCCGATAGGCGGCGTATCTAGGGGGAGTAGCACGGGGGGTCAACCCCTTTTTTCCAACTTTCTCGCGGCAAGGCTGGATTCATCATTGGCGCGGGTCTATATGCCCGCCATGAGCACTCCGGCAAATACCGCTTTCCCCTTCATGAAGATGCACGGGCTGGGCAATGACTTCGTCATTGTCGACGCGCGCGCGCACCCGGTTGAGATCACCCCGGCGCTGGCCCGGGGCATCGCGCACCGGCAGTTCGGCGTGGGGTACGACCAGCTCACGGTGATTGCGCCGGGTGAGCGCGGGGCGGACGCGCTTCTGACCTTCTACAATGCCGACGGCTCCACCTCGGCCGCCTGCGGCAACGCCACCCGCTGCGTCGCGCGCCACCTGATGGACGAGAGCGGCAAGACGGAACTGCAGCTCACCACCGGCCGCGGCACCCTGGCGGCACGGGATGCCGGCAACGGGCTCACCTCCGTCAACATGGGCCCGCCGCAGCTCGGCTGGCAGGACATCCCGCTGGCCGAGGACGTGGACACGCTGGAGCTGCCGATCGAGGGCGGTCCCACCGCCACCGGCATGGGCAACCCGCATTGCACCTTCTTCGTGGAGAACGCCGAGGTGATCCCGCTGGAGGAATTCGGCACCCGCTACGAACACCACCCGCTCTACCCCGAGCGCACCAACGTGCAGGTGGCGCAGGTGACGGGCACGGACCGCCTGCGCATGCGGGTCTGGGAGCGGGGCGTGGGCGTGACCCTGGCCTCGGGCTCCTCCTCCTGCGCCACGGCGGTTGCCGCCGCGCGCCGGGGGCTCACGGGCCGCAGGGTGCAGGTCGATCTCGACGGCGGCACCCTGTGGATCGACTGGCGCGAGGATGGCGTCTGGATGACCGGCCCCACCGCTCATGTCTTTACCGGCAGCCTCACCGCCGCCTTCCTGGAGAGCCTCGCATGAGCGTGCCCAAATTCACCACCCTCGGCTGCCGTCTGAACGCCTATGAGACCGAGGCGATGAAGGAGCTGAGCCGCGAAGCGGGCCTTACCGATGCCGTGGTGGTCAACACCTGCGCCGTCACGGCCGAGGCCGTGCGCAAGGCGCGCCAGGAGATCCGCCGCCTGGGCCGGGAAAACCCCGGCGCCCCGATCATCGTCACCGGCTGCGCCGCCCAGACCGAGCCGGAAACCTTCGCCGCGATGGAGGAGGTCACCCGCGTCATCGGCAACACCGAGAAGATGCAGGCAGATACCTGGGAACAGATCGCCAAAGGGCCGGATTTCATCGGCCGGACGGAAAAGGTGCAGGTCGACGACATCATGTCGGTGACCGAAACCGCAGGCCATCTGATCGACGGTTTCGGCACCCGCAGCCGCGCCTATGTGCAGGTGCAGAACGGCTGCGACCACCGCTGCACCTTCTGCATTATCCCCTACGGCCGCGGCAACTCGCGCTCGGTGCCCGCGGGCGTCGTCATCGACCAGATCAAACGTCTGGTGGACAAGGGCTACAACGAGGTGGTGCTGACGGGGGTCGACCTCACCTCCTGGGGCGCCGACCTACCCGCGCAGCCGCGCTTGGGCGATTTGGTGATGCGCATCCTGAAGCTGGTGCCGGATCTGCCGCGGCTGCGGATCTCCTCGATCGATTCGATCGAGGCGGACGAGAACCTGATGCAGGCCATCGCCACCGAACCGCGGCTGATGCCGCATCTGCACCTGTCGCTGCAGCATGGCGACGACCTGATCCTCAAGCGTATGGCCCGGCGCCACCTGCGCGACGACGCCATCGCCTTCTGCGAGGAAGCCCGCCGCCTGCGCCCGGAGATGACCTTCGGCGCCGACATCATCGCGGGCTTCCCGACCGAGACCGAAGCGCATTTCGAGAACTCCCTGAAGCTGGTCACCGACTGCGGCCTGACCTGGCTGCATGTCTTCCCCTACTCCAGACGCGAAGGCACCCCGGCGGCGAAGATCCCGAAACAGGTGAACGGCAAGGTGATCAAAGACCGCGCCGCCCGCCTGCGCGCGGCAGGCGACGCCCAGGTCGCACAGCATCTGGCGGACCAGCTCGGCAGAACCCACCGCATTCTGATGGAGAACCCTCACATGGGCCGTACCGAGCAGTTCACCGAAGTGACCTTCGCCGCACCCCGGAAAGAAGGCGCCATTGTCACCGCCACCATCCGCGGCGTGGCCGGCACGCAACTCGCGGCCTGATCAGGGCCTCGGGCGAGTCAGCAGACTGCTGCCGCCAGCGAGGCGGAATCGTAGAATTCCCGGCATTCGCACACTTGTCGGCCTCTGAATTTGCACACAATCGCAACCGGCGTCTCCACGCGCTTGCCCGTGGCCTTGCAGATCCAGGCCGTGACACCCAGACCCACAACGCGATCTCCTTCCGAGATCGTCTCGTGCATGGTCCAATGTTCCATTTCAAACGCGCTCGTCAGTTCACGCAGATAGCTGTGCAATTCGTCCCTGCCCGAACGCGCCGTACTGAAATCCAGGCCGTGAGCCCCTGCTGCCATGGAGTACAGCTTTATACCTTCGGTGACATAGTCATCCCACATCGCCAGATCCGCCCCTTTGCAAGCATCCCATCTTGCATAGGCTTCCCGCAATATTTCCGCGTTTGTTTGTTCCTTCACGGCCGCTCCTCCAAACTCATCCCCAATACAACCTAACCAGAGTGCACCTCTTCCGTTTTCTCCGTCAAGCGCGCCCGCAGCGCTGCCGGGACTCGGTCAACCCAAGCAAATGGCCCGCCATCCACGCTAAATTCTGACCGGGAATACCCCGAAGTGAATGCACTCAGAGCGCAGAGGGCAGCGCCCCTCCCAGTCCGCCCCACGGCCCGCCAGAGCGGACCCGCATCATTGCCGGCGGTGTTGGCTTGACGCACTGCCCCGCCCGGATAGGATACCGCCATGGCCCGGATCATCTTCCTGCACGGCGCTTCCAGCAGCGGCAAGTCATCCCTGACAGCGGCGATCCGGTCCATGTCCAGCCAGCCTTGACTGCATCTTTCCATCGACCACATGCGCGACAGCGGCGCCTGGCGGCCGCAGGACGACCCGGAGTGGCCCGCAAGCCGTGCTGCCTTCTTCGACGGCTTCCACCGGGCCGTGGCCGGATTTGCGGATAGCGGCAACGACCTGATCCTGGAACATATCCTCGACATGCCGGGCTGGCAGCCGCAGCCGCAGCTGCTGCTGGCGGGTCACAGGCTGCTGTTTACCGGCCTGCATGTGACACCTGACGTCCTCGCTGACCGGGAAAGGCAGCGCGGGGACCGGTGCGCGGGCAGCGCATTACGGGACGCGGCCGCAATACACGACGATCGGCGTTACGACATCACGCTGGATGGTTGCCGCCCCCCGCAGGAAAACGCCGCCACCCTCCTCGCAGCACTGGCCGGCAAGACCGGCCGCTCGGCTTTCTTCGCCGGCTGAAGGACCCTTCATTCACTTTCTGACCGAAAATACCCCGGGGTGAATGCGCGCGCAGCGCGCAGAGGGGCAGCGCCCCTTTTCTCCCCTCCCCCGGCGGGCCAAAAGAAAAACCCCCGCGCCATCCGGTGCGGGGGTTTCACAGTCACGGCGCGACGGCTCAGCTGATATGCTTGCCCTTGTGCGGCGCCCAAATGCGCTTGTTGGTCAGGTACAGGAGCACCGACAGCAGTGTCAGGAACAGCACGCCGACAAAGCCGGCCTGCTTGCGCGCCATCATCTTCGGCTCCGCGGTCCACATCAGGAAAGCCGACACGTCCTTGGCCATCGCCTCGACGTCGTTGGCATGGCCATCGGCAAATTCGACCTGCTCGTCCGACAAGGGCGGCGCCATCGAGATCCAGCCGCCCGGGAAGGCGGTGTTCTCATACAGTGTCACACCCGCTTCGGTCTTGGTCTCACCGGTGTAGCCCGCCAGCAGCGAGGCGATGTACTCCGCCCCGCCCATGCCCTTGAACATCTGGTTCAGGCCGAGGCCATAGGGCCCGTGGAAGCCGGCCCGCGCCTTCGCCATCATGCTGAGATCCGGCGCGCCGGCGTTGTTGTTTTCCGGGAAGTGGTCGACCGGCTTGGCCGGACGGTCCTCATCCAGGACGGGATCGTAAACGGTGAAGTTTTCCTCCGCATAAGCCCGCACCTGGTCCGCGGGCAGCTGCGGGCCGCCCTCGTCTGCGAGGGTGCGCAGCGGCACCTGCTTCAGCCCGTGGCAGGCTGCGCAAACCTCGGTGTAGACCTGCAGGCCGCGCTGCAGCTGGTTGCGGTCGTAGGCGCCGAACGGTCCCTCGAAGGAGAAATCGTAGTCCACGATATGCTGCTCGCCGCCGCCTGCAGCGTATGACGCAGCAGGGCTCAGGGCCAGAGCGAAGGCGGCACCGGTTGCCAGTTTCTTGAACATTGTCAGGTGTTCCTTCTTGTTACTCGGCGGGAGTGGCTGCAGCACTGGACTTCTTGGCCTTCTTGGCTTCGAAGTCCTCTTCGATGGTCGCGGGCTGCTGCTCCGGCTTCTCGATCACGCCGAGGAGCGGCAGGATCACCAGGAAGTAGCCGAACCAATAGGCCGATGCGATCAGCGAGAAGGAGGCATAGGGCTCTTCTGCGGGCATCGCGCCCAGCCACATCAGGGCAAAGAAGTCGACCACCAGCAGCGCGAACCACCATTTGAACATCGGCCGGTAGCGGCCCGAACGCACGCGCGAGGTGTCCAGCCAGGGCGCCAGCGCCATCGCCAGGATCGCGCCGAACATGGCGATCACGCCGAAGAACTTGGCGTCGACGATGCCGCCGGTCACGAAGGAGGCGAACTGCACCACCCAGACTTCCGATGTGAAGGCACGCAGGATCGCGTAGAACGGCAGGAAGTACCATTCCGGCACGATATGCGCAGGCGTCACCAGCGGGTTGGCTTCGATGTAGTTGTCGGGGTGGCCCAGGTAGTTCGGCATGAAGCCGACGATCGCCCAGAACACCACCAGCACCACGGCCAGGGCAAACAGGTCCTTGATCACGAAATAGGGCCAGAACGGCAGCGTGTCCTTCTCGGCCTCGGATTTCGAGCCGCGGCGCACTTCAACACCGGCGGGGTTGTTGTTGCCGGTGGTGTGGAAGGCCCAGATGTGCACGATCACCAGGCCCGCGATGACGAAGGGCAGGAGGTAGTGCAGCGAGAAGAAGCGGTTCAGGGTGGCGTTGTCCACCGCGGGTCCGCCCAGCAGCCAGGTCTGGATCGGCTCGCCGATGAAGGGAATGGCGCCGAACAGGCCGGTGATCACGGTCGCGCCCCAGAAGGACATCTGGCCCCAGGGCAGCACGTAGCCCATGAAGGCGGTGCCCATCATCAGGAGATAGATCAGCATGCCGATGATCCAGGTGATCTCGCGCGGGGCCTTGTAGGAACCGTAGTAGAGGCCGCGGAAGATATGCGCATAGACCGCAACAAAGAACAGCGAGGCGCCGTTCATGTGCAGGTAGCGGATCATGTGGCCGCCGTTCACGTTGCGCATGATGTGCTCGATCGAGGCAAAGGCCATATCGACATGCGGCGTGTAGTGCATCACCAGCACGATGCCGGTGATGATTTGCAGGGCCAGGCAGAAAGTCAGGACGATCCCCCAGATCCACATCCAGTTCAGGTTCTTGGGCGTGGGGATCATGATGGTGTCGTAGAGCAGGCCGACAATGGGAAGGCGGCTGTGCAGCCACTTTTCGGCACCGGTCTTGGGCTCGTAATGGTCGTGCGGAATACCCGACATAAGTGCCTCCGTTATCCGAGTCTGAGGGTGGTTTCGTCGACGAACTCGGCGACGGGGATGTGCAGGTTCTCCGGTGCCGGGCCTTTGCGGATGCGGCCGGCGGTGTCGTAATGCGAGCCGTGGCAGGGGCAGAACCAGCCATTGAAATCGCCTGCGCCGTCACCCAGCGGCACGCAGCCCAGGTGGGTGCAGACGCCCATCATCACCAGCCATTCGCCGGCCTCGTCCAGGGTGCGGTTCTCGTCGACTGCCGGGACGCCCGGCTTGTTGGCGTTCTCCGCCAGCGGGTCGATCAGCTCGCTCACGTCCACCTGGCGGGCTTCTTCGATCTCTTCCGGGGTGCGGCGGCGGATGAACACCGGCTTGCCCAGGAACATCACGGAGATCTGTGTGCCGACTTCCACGCCGCTGATGTCGACCAGGATCGAGGACAGCGCCTTCACGTCAGCCGAGGGGTTCATCTGGTTGACCAGCGGCCAAACGGCGGCGCCCGCGGTCACTGCCCCGGCGCCGGCAGTGGCGTAGTAGAGGAAATCTCTCCGGGTTCCTTCGTTGTCTTCTGCGTGGGACACGAGGTTTTCTCCAATTCCAGCGCCCGTTTAGGGCAAACATGCGCATGCACCGCGATCGCTCGCGGTGGCTCTGGCGCGGTATCTAGCGGGGAGAACAGCTTTCGTCCAGCGCTCAAAGGCGCGCAGAAAGACGCAGCCCTCGGATTATGCTGCGTCTTTGCGACAGTTTCACCCCCATGTTGGCCCGGCCCTTGCGGAATTCAAGGGCCGGGGCACCGCTTTGCTCAGGCAGCGGGCGGTTTCGTTGCCTGCATGGAGGCGCGCGATTCGAACCCGTCGAACCAGTCTGCCAGCGCGCCGCAGCGCTGCCGCCAGCCGGTTTCGGGGTGGCGGAAATCCAGATAGGCGAGCGCACAGGCGGTGGCGATCTGGCCGATATCCAGCTTGCCCTGCAGATGGCTCATCCAGCGCGCTTCCAGCGTTGCGCAGCCATCCAGCACCTTGGCCTTCTGGCCCTCCAGCCACTCGTCCCAGCGCTTGTCCTCCGGCCGCAGGCGCTTCTCGTAGGACATCAGCACGGCCGCGTCCATGATGCCGTCGGCGGTGGCCTCCAGCACCTTGCTGTCCCAGCCGCGGCCGTAGAGCCCGCTGCTGCCGCGCGCATCCAGATAGGCGCAGATCACCCGGCTGTCGTAAAGCGCAGGCCCGTCCCCGCGCTCCAGCACCGGGATCTTGCCCAGCGGGTTGGCCGCGCGCACGTCCGGGCTCGGCGCCACTGGGGTTGTCGCCGCGGCCTCCAGCGTCACATCCGCCAGCTGGCCGGTTTCGTGCAGCAATACCAGCACCTTGCGCACGAAGGGCGAGGTTTGTGAGTAAATCAGTTTCAATCAATCTCTCCTTGTTGTGTCAGTTATTTCAGCTGCTGCTTCCGGGCGTTGCAGGCTCCGCCCGCGCGGCGCGCATCAGCGCGGCCAGCTCGGCGAGGCCCGCCCCCAAGCCCTGTTCCGCCGACGCTGCGGCCCTCATGCGGACATCGTGCGGCTTGTTCTGATTCAGCTTCCAGGTGCCCTCGACCGCGCTGATCCGCATCTGCACCGGCACGATCATCCGCATGAGCCGCGCCAGCGCCTCCGCATCCATCTTGGCCGCGCTCCAGGCCGGTTTCGGCGCCAGCCGCGCCTCGTAAAAGGCCGACTGGCGGTCCAGCAGGCTGCGCAGCCCGCTCTCCGGGCGCAGCTCCAGTTCGCCGTTCAGATGCACCGCAACGTAGTTCCAGGTCGGCACTTGATCCGCCAGCCCGTACCAGTCGGGCGAAATATAGCCATCCGGTCCGCTCACCGCGAGCCTGGCCGCCCGAGGCACCTTCAGGGCGCGCACGATGGGATTGGATCGCATAAGGTGCAGCTCAGCCCACGCGCCGTCATCCGACAGCAGGAAGGGGACATGGCTCAGCATGGGCGCCGCCCCCCCGCCGCCGCTGACCGCCAGTACGCCAAAGGCCCGCTCGCGCGCAAAGGACAGGTTCGCGGCGTCATCCGCATCATGAAATACCGGGTTGGGGTGCATCGGCGCCGCTCCTTTCTCGCGAGTCTTGAAATCTCCGCGCCGCCTTGGCAAGCTCCATCTTGTTCTCAGGGCGGGGCGGAATTCCCCACCGGCGGTATGCGGGCATTGACCCGCGAGCCCGCGAGCGGCTTCCGGTGTCCGGGTTTCCCCGGGGTTGGGAGTGTCAGCAGATCTGGTGAGAGGCCAGAGCCGACGGTTACAGTCCGGATGGAAGAGAACGTGCGAAGTGCCGCGCCAGAGGTGCGCGCCTTCGCTCGTGATCGCCTTGGGTGACGTGTCAGAACCAAAGGAGAGATCACGATGACACACACCCGCTATGCCTTTATCAAGGCCAACTGGCATTCGGATATCGTGGACCGCGCGCTCGACGGCTTCCTCGAACGCATTCCGGCGGAGCAGGTCGATGTCTTCGACGTGCCCGGCGCGTTCGAGATGCCCTTGCTGGCGCAGGGACTGGCCCGGACCGGCCGCTACGCCGCGGTGGCCTGCGCGGCCTTCGTGGTGGATGGCGGCATCTACCGGCATGATTTCGTGGCGCAGGCCGTAGTCGACGGGCTGATGCGCGCCGGGATGGAGACCGGCGTGCCGGTGCTCTCGGTCTCGCTGACCCCGCATCAGTTCCAGGAGACCGCGCATCACAACGCCATCTACCGCGCGCATTTCGTGGAGAAGGGGCGCGAGGCAGCCAATGCCGCGCTGATGATAACCCGGACGCGGGAGCAGGCGCAGGCCGCGGCAAAGTCCGCGGTTGAAGCCGCCTGATCCTGCCCCGGGCCGGTCCTAGCCCAGATACGCCTTCAACGCCGGCGGCGGATTGTCCAGCAGCGCCGCCGCCGGCTCCGGCGCATGGGCCACGCCCTCGGCCACCAGCACCACCTGATCCGCGATCCGGCGCGCATCGCCCGGGTCGTGGCTCACCATCAGCACCGTCGCCCCGCTTTCGCGGGCCAACTCCGCCACCAGGTCCAGCATCTCCGCCTTCAGCGCCGGGCCCAGTGCGGCAAAGGGCTCGTCCAGCAGCAGGATATCGCGCCCCTGCACCAGCACCCGCGCCAGCGCCACCCGGCTCTGCTGCCCCCCGGAAAGCGCCGCGGGCTCGCGCGCGCCCATGCCGCCCAGCCCGACGCGCGCAAGGGCGGTCTCGACCCGCTGCCGGTCTTCAAGCGAAAGCCGCAACCCGGCGCTGATCCCCAGCGCCACGTTCTGCGCGACGCTCAGATGCGGAAACAGGTTGCCGTCCTGAAACAGCATCGCCACCGGCCGCTTGCCCGGCGGCACCCGGCTGAGGTCGGCGCCCCGCCACAGGATGCGCCCGTGCTCCAGCGGCAGGAAGCCGGCCACCGCCTCCACCAGCGTGGACTTGCCCGCCCCCGACGGCCCGATCACCGCAACGCAAGCGCCCGGCTCAACTGAAAAATCGGCGTCCACGGTGTAGCTGCCGTTCAAAATGCGGCAGTTCTCAAGCTTCAGCATGCCAGCGCCCTCCGCGGTCCAGTATCCAGAACAGCGCCATCGACAGCAGGAGCAGCAGCAGCGCCGCGCCGGAGGCCGCCTCCATCCGGTAGGCCCCCATCAGCCGGTAGATCTGCAACGGCAGGGTCGCAAACTCCGGATCGGCAAACAGCGCCACCACGCCCAGGTCTCCCATCGACAGCGCCGCACCAAGCCCGGCGGCAAAGCCGGTCTGCGCCCGCATCCGCGGCAAGTAGACCCTGCGGACAAAATCCCAGCCCCGAAGGTCCAGCGACAGCGACAGGCGGCCGTAGCGCGCCAGCACCTCCCGCGCCCGCGGCACCAGGATGCGCAGCGCAAAGGGCAGCGCCATCACCGCATTGACCAGCGCCGTCACCGGCAGCGCCAGCGCGAACGGGTCCGCCACGGGATGGATCAGCACGAACAGCCCGGTGCCGATCACCAGGGGCGAGGCCGCAAGACCCAGGATGCCCGCCAGCTCGCTCACGCCGCCGCGCCCCAGCGCAGCCGCTGCCGCCATCGGCAGCGCCAGCGCCAGCAGCACGCCGGTGCTGACCGCCGCCACCAGCAGCGAGGTGCCCGCCGCCTGCCACACCGAAAGCGGCAGACCGGCAACCGCGGGCAGCCCGGCCAGCACGATCGCCGCCAGCGGCAGCAGCAGGAACGCTGCCGCCAGCACGATCCACACGCCGTCATGCAGGCGCGCAAACACCCCCTGCCCGTCCCAGCGCCGCACACTGCGGTCGAGCCCGCCGCCAAACCCCTCGCCCGCCGCGGCCCGCAGCGCCAGAAGCGCCGCCGCACCGGTCAGCAGCAGCTGGACCGCCGACAGCAGCGCCGCCCGGCCAAGGTCGAAGTCGAAGCGGAACGCCTGGTAGATCGCCAGCTCCACCGTCGTCGCCCGCGGCCCGCCGCCCAGTGTCAGCGCCACCGCAAAACTGGACAGGCAGATGGCAAAGACCACCGCCAGCGCCCCCGGCACCACGCTGCGCAGCATCGGCGCTTCCAACAAACGCCACATCGCCCGCGGTCCCGCATCCAGCTGAGCGGCCAGGCGGAACCGCTCGGCCGGGATCTCCTGCCAGGCCTGCAGGATCAGCCGCGTCGCCAGCGGCAGGTTGAAGAAGACATGCGCGAGCACCACCCCGTGCAGCCCGTAGATCTGCACGGGCTCCAGGCCGAAGATGCGCAAGACGGCGCTCAGCCAGCCTGCCCGGCCAAACACCGCCAGAAGCCCCAGCACCGCCACGATCACCGGCAGGATGAAAGGCGCCCCCAGCAGCGCAACCAGCAGCCGCCGCCCGGCAAACCGCCGCCGCGCCAGCGCGCGGGCCACCGGCACCGCCAGCGCAACGCTCAAGGCGGCCGACAGCGCCGCCTGCGTGAGCGTAAACCGCAGGGCCGCCCAGTCGGCAGCCCCCAGCCCGCGCCCGGCCTCGGCCCTGAGCGCCACCGCCGCCAGCGTGCCCAGGATCAGCGCGGCCACCAGGGCAGCCGCGCCCAGCCCCGGTACGGCGCTTACTGGCTGAGCGCGTTCAGCCATTCGTCCAGCGCCGCATCGCGCAGCGCCGCGGCCTCGTCCTCATCCAGCAAAAGCGCCTTGCCGGGCTCGATCAAGGTCTCGAACCCCGCGGGCAGCCCCGCCTCCGGCATCACCGCCGGGTACATCCAGTTGGTGGTCGGAATGACCGACTGGAAAGCGTCCGACACCATGAACTCCAGAAACTGGTCCGCCAGCTCCGGCTGGTCGCTCGCCGCCAGCTTGCCGGCAACCTCGACCTGCAGGTAGTGACCCTCGCCAAAGGGAGCCGCCGCCTTGGAGCCATCCTCCTCGGCAATCAGGTGATAAGCGGGCGAGGTGGTGTAGGACAGCACCATGTCCGCCTCGCCTTCCAGAAACATGCCGTAGGCCTCGGACCAGCCCTTGGTGACGGTGACGATATTGTCCGCCAGCCCTTCCCAGATCTGCGGCGCCTCATCGCCATAGGCGGCCTTCACCCACATCAGAAGCCCCAGGCCGGGGGTGGAGGAACGCGGATCCTGAATCACGATTTTCCTGTCGCTCGCGGCGAGCTCCCGGAAGCCGGCGGGCGCGTCCGCATCTGCCTCGTGCACAAAGGCGAAATAACCCCAGTCATAAGGCACAAAGGTCTCATCCGCCCACGCCACCGGCAGCGTGTAGCTGGCACGCACCGAATGCTCCGCAAACAGCCCGCTCTCCTTGGCCGCCGCGGTGAGGTTGGTGTCGAGCCCCAGCACCACATCCGCGTCCGAACGCTTGCCCTCCAGCTTCACCCGCGCCAGCAGGGCTGCGCCATCTCCGGCGCCGACCAGCTTCAGGTCGCAGCCGCAGGTCTCTTCAAACGCCTTCTCCACCGCCGGGCCCGGGCCCCAGTCGGAGATAAAGCTGTCATAGGTATAAACGACCAGTTCGGGCGTTTCGGCATAAGCCGCCGACGCGCCGAGCAGTCCCGCTGCAAAAACAAGATGTTTCATGGCATCCTCCTTTGCGGCATCGGGCAAGGGTGGAATGCGTCCAGTACCTTCCCTCCGCCGGTGTGAGCCGGTTCAGGTTCAACGGGTGTGATCTCAGCGCTGCCGCGCACCCCGAGGTGGCGCAGACCCTAGGCGCGTGCGCAGATAAAGACAAGCGGAACCCGCTCCTTCACCTTGGCAGAAATACTCCGGGGGAGCCGCGCGCCGCGCGGCGGGGGCAGCGCCCCCTCCCCGCCCGCCTTCCTGCCGCACCCGTGCAATTGCCCTTGAGCCATGCGCCCCCCGCCGCTAAGCCTGCCGCAAAGGAGACCCTCGCCGATGCCGATGAACAGCTTTGGACACCTCTTCCGCGTCACCACCTGGGGCGAAAGCCACGGGCCCGCGCTTGGCGCCACCGTCGACGGCTGCCCGCCGAACGTGCCGCTGGAGGAGGCGATGCTGCAGCACTGGCTCGACAAGCGCCGCCCGGGCCAGAGCAAGCACACCACCCAGCGCAAGGAACCGGACGCGGTCAAGATCCTGTCGGGCGTGTTCGAGGGCAAGTCCACCGGCATGCCGATCCAGCTGATGATCGAAAACACCGACCAGCGCTCCAAGGATTACGGCGACATCGCCCAGACCTTCCGCCCGGGCCATGCCGACATCACCTACTTCCAGAAATACGGCAACCGCGACTACCGCGGCGGCGGCCGCTCCTCGGCGCGGGAAACCGCGGCGCGGGTTGCGGCGGGCGGTGTTGCACGTGAAGCAATCAAGGCGCTGGCTCCGGGGGTGGAGATCACGGGCTACATGACCCGCATGGGCGATCTGGAGATCGACCGCAGCCGGTTTGACTGGGACGCCATCAGCCGGAACGACTTCTGGATCCCCGACGCCGCCGCGGTGCCGGAATGGGAAGCTTACCTGCAAGGCTTGCGCAAGGCGCATGATTCCGTTGGCGCCGTGGTCGAAGTGGTTGCCCGGGGCGTGCCCGCGGGCCTTGGCGCGCCGGTCTACGGCAAGTTGGACACCGATCTGGCGGCCGCGATGATGTCGATCAACGCCGTGAAAGGCGTGGAAATCGGCGAGGGCATGAACGCCGCCCGGCTGAAAGGCTCGGAGAACGCCGACGAGATCTTCATGGGCGGGAACGGCCCGGAGTATTCCTCCAACCACGCAGGCGGCGTCCTCGGCGGCATTTCCACCGGCCAGGATCTGGTGGTGCGTTTTGCGGTGAAGCCCACGTCCTCGATCCTCACGCCGCGCAAGTCGATCCGCAAGGACGGCACCGCGACCGAGGTCATCACCAAGGGCCGCCATGACCCCTGTGTCGGCATCCGCGCGGTGCCGGTGGCGGAAGCGATGATGGCCTGCGTGATCCTCGATCACCTGCTCCTGCACCGCGGCCAGGTCGGCCAGAACCAGGGTCATATCGGCTGAACATCAGGCTCTGAACGGCGCCGGCGCAGTCTGGCCCCTTGGCTGGGCGGGCTCTCCGGCGCCCCTCAGCCGTGTTCGCTTTCGCATTGGCTGTGGTCGCCCAGCGCCGTCAGCACTTTGCACTCGCCGCCATTGCCGCCGTCACAAAGATGGCTGATCCGCTCCAGCTCCGCCGCCAGCCGCTGCAATCGGGCAATGCGCTGCCGGATGCTGGCGAGCTGGCTGCGGGCAATGCGGTCGGCCTCGGCGCAGTCGGTGCCCAGATGGCCGTCGAGCCCCATCAGAACCTTGATGTCCTCCAGCGCAAAGCCGAGATCGCGCGCGTGTTTGATGAAGCCCAGCGCCTCCAGCCCGTCCTGCCCGTAGCGGCGCTGATTGCCGGCATTGCGCTCCGCCTCCGGCAGCAGGCCGATCTCCTCGTAGTAGCGGATGGTCGGCACTTTCACGCCGGTGGTTTTCGACAGCTGGCCGATGGAAAACATCGCGGGAACCCTCTTGAAGCTCTAGTGACTAGAGCACCTACCTTGGTCCCGAATCAGGAATAGGGACAAGAGACCAATGGCAGGATGCTGCAACCATGAGGCCCGTTTCGACGGGGTATCGGCGGATTACAAACGCAGGCTCTGGCTGGTGATCGCCATCAACGCGGGCATGTTCGCGGTGGAGATGGGCGCGGGCCAGCTCGCGGGCAGCCAGGCGCTGAAGGCGGACGCGCTGGATTTTCTGGGCGATGCGATGACTTACGGGATTTCGCTGGCGGTGATCGGCGCCAGCCTGCGCACCCGGTCGCTGGCGGCGCTTGGCAAGGGGATCAGCCTGCTGCTGATGGGGCTGTGGGTGTTCGGCTCGACGGTCTATCAGGTGTTTTACGTGGGCGTGCCGCAGGCGCATGTGATGGGCATCATCGGCTTCATGGCGCTGGCGGCCAATCTGATTTCGGTGCTGCTGCTTGCCGCCTACAAGGACGGCGACGCCAATGTGCGCTCGGTCTGGCTGTGCTCGCGCAACGATGCAATTGGCAATGTGGCAGTGATGATCGCGGCGCTTGGGGTCTGGGGCACCGCCACCGGCTGGCCGGATCTGATCGTGGCCGGCATCATGGCCGGGCTGTTCCTGAACTCTGCCTTCCTGATCCTGGTGCAGGCCCTCCGGGAACGGCGCGAGGAAGAGGCGCACCGCCTGGCGCATCAAAGCTGAGGGCTGCGGATGCGCGTCCGCTCCTTGGGAAATTCCACTAAGGACAGCTGCACAGTCACCCCACACGCACGTGCCGCCTGCGGCACGGGCAGCGCCCGACCGCCCCCGTCAAACCGCAGGTTTGCCTACGGCAAAACGGGCGGGCGCTTCGCTTCCGCCCGCGGTCGGGCACTGCCCTCTGCAGGTTAACCGAACAGCCCTGCGTGTTCTTCGCGCAGGGCTTTCTTCTGCACCTTGCCCATGGTGTTGCGCGGCAACGCCTCCGCCAGCAGGATCCGCTTGGGCTGCTTGAAACGGGCCAGCTGTCCCGCAAGCGCCGCCTCGATGGCCTCCGCACTGGTGCCTTCGCCGGACGGCACCACAATGGCCACCACGGCCTCACCGAAATCGGGATGCGGCACGCCGATTACCGCGCTTTCCAGCACACCGGGCAGATCGTCGATCAGGCTCTCCACCTCCTTGGGGTAGACGTTGAAGCCGCCGGTGATGACCAGATCCTTCTCCCGCCCGACGATGGTGACATAGCCGTCCGCGCCGATCTTCGCGAGGTCGCCGGTGATGAACCAGCCGTCCGGCAGCAGCTCCTCTGCGGTCTTCTCCGGCATCTGCCAATAGCCCTGGAACACATTCGGGCCCCGCACGTGCAGCACGCCAATCTCATCCGGCGCGGCCTCGACGGCGCCATTCATCACCCGCGCCTCCACCCCCGGCAGCGGCAGCCCCACCGTGCCCGCGCGGCGCTCGCCCTCATAGGGGTTGGAAGTGCTCATGTTGGTTTCCGTCATCCCGTAGCGCTCCAGGATGCGGTGCCCGGTGCGGGCCTCCCATTGCGCGTGGGTATCCGCCAGAAGCGGCGCCGAGCCGGAGATGAACAGGCGCATGCTCGCCGCGCGCTCCCGCGTCAGCCGGTCCTCCGCGAGCAGCCTTGTGTAGAAGGTCGGCACCCCCATCAGCGCCGTTGCCCGCGGCATTGCATCAAGGATCGCCGCCGCATCGAACCCCGGCAGGAACACCACCCGGCAGCCCGCCAGCAGCGCGACGTTGGTGGCAACGAACAGCCCGTGGGTGTGGAAGATCGGCAGCGCGTGGATCAGCACGTCATCCTGGGTGAAGCGCCAATAGTCCCGCAGGGTGAGCGAGTTGGAGGCGAGATTATCGTGGCTCAGCATCGCCCCCTTGGAGCGCCCGGTGGTGCCCGAAGTATAGAGGATTGCGGCCAGATCGTCACCCGCACGGGCAACCGGCTCGAACCCCGCCTGCGAATCGGCCAGATCGCGCAGCGTGCCCTGCCCTGCGCTGTCCAAGGTCAGCACCTTCGCCGCGCCCGCCACGCCCTGAATCTCTGCCAGCCGGGACGGATCGCAGACCACAACACGGGGGCTGGCGTCGGAGACGAAATAGGCCACCTCCGGCGCGGTATAAGCGGTGTTGAGCGGCAGGAAGACCGCCCCCGCCATCACCGTGCCCAAGTAGAGCTCAATCGCTTCGATGGTCTTGGAGACCTGCGCCGCCACCCGGCCGCCCGGCTCCACTCCCTCCGCCACCAGCGCCGCGGCGATCCGCTCGGCCCCGGCAAACAGCGCGCCAAAGGTGACGGAACTGCCCGAGGGCAGCGCGGCAAAGACCGCGTCCTCGCGACCGAGTGAAGCGGCGCGCAAGGCGCGGATCAGGGGGTTGGCGTCATACATCGGCTCTCTCCTGTCTGAACCGGCGCCATTTGCGCCCGGCCCTCTGTCGAAATCAAGCCATTGATCTTTGCCGCCCGCGGGCGCAGGGTCGCGTCATGGCAAAACCGTTAACATCGCATCGGCCGGTGCTGGCTGTCCTGCTCAAGGTCGCCGCCATCGGGCTGTTCACCGTGCTGGCCGCGCTCATCAAGGCCACCTCAGACGAGGTGCCCGCGGGGGAGGCGGTGTTCTTCCGCTCCTTCTTCGCGATCCCCGTCATCGTTGTCTGGCTCGCCTTTCGCGGCGATCTGCGGCACGGGCTGATCACGCGCAATCCGATGGTGCATGTCTGGCGCGGGCTTGTCGGCACCTCGGCGATGGGGATGACCTTCATGGGGCTGGCGCTGCTGCCGCTGCCCGAGGTCACCGCGATCGGCTATGCAACCCCGATCTTCACCCTGATCCTCGCCGCCCTGTTTCTGGGAGAGACCATTCGCATGGTGCGCATCACCGCGGTGGCTGTGGGGCTTCTGGGGGTGCTGATCATGATCTGGCCGCGGCTTGGCGGGCTGAGCGGCAGCGCGGGTCTCAGCGACGGGGCCGCGCTGGGAGTGGTGCTGGTGCTCGCCGCCACGGTGGCGCGCGGTTTCGTGCAGATCCACATCCGCCGCATGGTGCAGAGCGAGCATACCGCGGCCATCGTCTTCTACTTCTCGCTCACCGCCTCCGGCCTCGCCCTGCTGACCGCGCCCTTCGGCTGGGTGATGCCGCCGCCGGAGGCGCTGTGGCTGCTGATTGGCGCCGGGCTGATCGGCGGGGTGGCGCAGATCCTCGTCACCTCTTCCTACCGCTTTGCGCCCGCCTCGATGCTGGCACCCTACGACTATGCCTCGATGATCTTTGCCATCGTGATCGGCTACCTGTGGTTCGACGAATGGCCAACGCTGGTGATGCTGGCGGGTGCTGCCCTGGTGATCCTTGCCAACGCCGTAGTGATCTGGCGCGAGAGCCGGCTTGGCGTGCAGCGCGGCAAGGCGCGGCCGATGATGGACTTCAAGGGCGGCTGAACGAACCGCCCCCGAAGTGTGGCTCGTGGCTCTATCCTGACCAGAAGCCCACGACCATCGCGCCCAGCGCCACCGCGTGGATGAGCATGATCGCGCGGTCGTTCCACAACACGCCAACCAGGAACCACCCGGTCAGACCGGCAAAGAACAGGTAGATGTTCCAGGGGTGCGCGCCCCAGGCGGTGGCGGCGTAACCCAGGATCTGGATCACCGACGCCGCCCATTTCAGTACGAAGACCGGCGGCAACGCCGCCGGCAGGCTGCGCGCTTCAGACCGCACGGGTCAGCCCGCCGTCAATGCGAATATTCTGTCCGGTAGTATAGGCCGCCGCATCGGAGGCCAGATAGGCCACCAGCGCCGAGACCTCGCGGGCGGTGCCATAGCGCCCCATAGGGATGCGCGCCTTGCGGTCTGCGGTTTCCGGCAGGCTGTCGATGAAGCCCGGCAGCACGTTGTTCATCCGCACGCCCTGAGCGGCGAACTTGTCCGCAAACAGCTTGGTGAAGCTTGCAAGCCCGGCCCGGAACACGCCCGAGGTGGGGAACAGCGGATCGGGCTCGAATGCTGCAAAGGTGGAGATGTTGACGATCGAGCCGCCGCCCTGCGCCGCCATGACCGGCGCCACCAGCCGCGCCGGTCGGATCACGTTCATCAGGTAGACGTCCATACCCAGGTGCCAGTCGTCATCGCTGATCTCCAGGATATCGCCCTTGGGCCCGTGCCCTGCGGAGTTCACCAGCACGTCGATCCGCCCCCAGCGGTCCATCGTCTTGTCCACCAGCGCCTGCAGGTCCTCAGGCGACAGGTTGGAGCCGGTGTGCCCCACGCCGCCCAGCTCCTCCGCAAGCGCCGCGCCGCGGCCCGAGGGCGAAAGGATCGCCACCTCGTAACCCTGTTCGTGCAGATGCCGCGCCGCGTCTGCGCCCATGCCGCTGCCTGCGGCGGTAAAGACTGCTACCTTGGTCATGGCGAATTCTCCTGATTTGCTGCTGCCGCGAATATGCGCGCCGCATCGCCGCTTGACCAATCATGTCTGATCGCTTCAGACTGTAGCAAAACTACTGGCTGAAATCCTATGCGCCTGCCCAATCTGAACGCCCTGCGGATGTTCGACGCCGCTGCCCGCCACTTGAACTTCGGCCGCGCCGCGGAGGAGCTGCACCTGACCCAGGGCGCCGTGGCGCAGCAGGTGCGCAAGCTGGAGCTGGAGCTGGGCCACAAGCTGTTCAGCCGCCACGCCCGCGGCCTCACCCTCACCGACGCCGGGCGCGGCTACCACGCCCCGGTGCGCCAGGCGCTGGCGCTGATCGCCGAGGCAACGGGCAAGCTGGCCCCTGATGTCCACCGCGTCACCCTGTCGGTGCCGCCCTCGCTGGCCTCAAAATGGCTGCTGCCCCGCCTGCCCGCCTTCGGCGCCGCCCACCCGGAGATCGAACTGCGCGTGGTGGCGGAAGAGAGCCTCGCCGACCTGCGCCCCGGCGGCGCCGGGCTGGCGATCCGCCAAGGCAGCAAACCGCAAGCTGCGGGACTGGAGACAGCGCTGCTCGCGCCGCTCGATCTGGTGGCGGCGGTGCATCCCGACGTGGCTCAGACACTTGGGAAATCGCCGGATCTGGAGACACTGGCAGGCGCCACGCTGATCCAGGACGGCCACCGCCACTGGGACCGGCTGCTGCGCGACTCCGGGCTGAACCCGCGCGGCAGAATGCTGCAATTCAACCAGACCGCACTGGCAATGGACGCGGCGGTGAACGGCCAGGGCATCGCCTTGGTGCCGCGGTTGTTTCTGGGCGGCCAGCCCCTGGAAGCCGTCTGGCAGGCCCCCGAAACCGAAGATCACGCCCGGGACCAGGGCTTCCACGTGCTCTGGCCCGCCCGCAGCCCCGCCGCCGCAGTCGTCGCCCGCTGGCTGCTGAGCCAGTAGACCGAGCGCTCAACCATCCATATCCGGGCGGTCCTTGCTGCCGCGGCTGCTCATCAGGCGGCTCATCGCCAGGATGGCTGCCGTCGCCGCCGCCGCCAGCCCCGCATGCACGTAATACCCCAGCCCCGACGCCATCCCAACCGATCCCGCCACCCAAAGGCTCGCCGCCGTCGCCATGCCGCCGACCCGCTCGTCGCCCTGGATAATCGCCCCCGCACCCAGGAAGCCGATCGCCCCGATCAGCCCCTGCATCAGCCGGGTCGGATCGGCGTTCAGCTCCAGCTCCACCGCCTGCAACGACATCTCCATCGTAATCAGCGCAAAGCTGGCTGCGCCCAAGGACACAATCATATAGGTGCGGATACCCACCTTGCGGTGCCTCAGTTCCCGGTCGAGCCCCAGCAGCGCCCCAGCCGCCGCTGCACAAAGCAGCCGCAGGCACAGTTCCGTCAGCTCCACATAGGCAAAATTCAGTTCCATCCCGTTCTCCTGCCGCCTGAATGCCACGGTAGCGGAAACGGGCGGCGCGCCAAACACCTGCTGCGCGCCCTGGACTGATGACCCCCCGCGCGGATTTTCGGCACATCGCCAGCCCCCGCATTAAATGGACGAAGTGAGCTTTCTCCAAGGCTGCACCAACACCGGTTTAGCGCAAGTACTGAAACGCGTTGCGCAAGCTGCCGCCACCATGCTCAAGCCAATGCCGTTCCTCTTCGCTGAGCAGGTCAGTTATACGGGCGTTGTAGGCGGCTAGATCTGTGCCGGTGAGGACGCCGAGCCACTTTTGAGAAGTTCCGCTGTCGAAGAAATCCGAGTCCTTTTGCCAAAAACCTTCGCCTGCTGAAACCGCGAAGCGCTCCGCGTTTTTCTTCATGTTCTCGAACTTTGCGGCGGCGATCAATTCATCCATCAAAGCAGGCGGATGCAGGATGGAGACGTGTTCTGCAATCTGATGGACGGCAGCGTTCAAATCACGGATCATGTCGGCGTAGTGCAAACACAAAAAGTTCGTCTGGCCAGCCAACTCCAGTGCGCTGCGAAAATGATCGGCGATGGATTCAAGGCTCGCTCCGTCGCGATGATCGCCTTCGAGAAAAATGCGGAATCCTTCATGAATGTCAGGCGGATAAATATCGCCTAGCACATCCTGTTTCATGTTTTCGACGTGCCGCCTGAAGGAAAGGTGCACGTCGATTGGATGGCGAAAAACTGAAATGTAACTGAGATCAGGGCACAGGGGGATACCGTCAAGAGGCGTGTGAGTCTTTATCTGGCGGCGGCCCGTCTGAGCGTTGAGCGCTGCAATGATCTCGTCCTGTTCGGGTGTTTCGATGTCTATCCAGGGTGCATTCCGGGAGATCGCGGCATCTACGTTGGGATCGCCGGATAAAAGCAATGCCAGAATACCTTGCGTCCATGTCGTTCCGGACTTTGGGGGCGTGGAAACCACAATGTCACCCGGCCGCGGCTTCAAGCTGTTCCAGCGCTCGGGATCGGCAATTTTGCCGGTGTAACGACGACTTGGTGGTTGAGGGCTGCGAAGCATACCTGTCAGCTACGTGTTCTTCGGGAACAGCGAAAGCCGGCGCGCACAAAAAAAGCGGACCCAAGTAAAGCCTGCAGCATCGGTTGAGGTGGGCCCGGAACGGCCATTGCGCTCCAAGCCCTGAGAACCCCCGCCTGCACCTTGTGCCGCGAAGGGCTGGCGCTCATGGCGGGGGTCGGCCCAAAGTTCCTCGCGCGCCCGGCTTACGAGCGCACCAGCTTCTCGTAGTCCTGCGCAATCCCGCGGGTCAGCGCGCCGACCTCAAACTTGTAGGGCCCGATCTCGCCCACCGGCGTCACTTCGGCGGCGGTGCCGGTCAGCCAGCACTGCTCGAAGCCCTCCATCTCCTCGGGCATGATGTGGCGCTCATGCACGGTGATGCCCTTGTCCTTCAGCATCTGGATCACGGTCTGCCGGGTCAGCCCGTTGAGGAAGCAATCCGGCAGGGGCGTATGCACCTCGCCGTCCTTCACGAAGAAGATGTTGGCGCCGGTCGCCTCCGCCACATAGCCGCGGTAATCCATGAACAGCGCATCCGAGCAGCCCTTGGCCTCCGCCTTGTGCTTGGAGATGGTGCAGATCATGTAGAGGCCGGCCGCCTTGGCATGCACCGGGATGGTCTCCGGGCTGGGCCGCTTCCATTCCGCGATGTCGAGCTTGGCGCCCTGCATCTTGGCATCGCCGTAATAGGCGCCCCAGCCCCAGACCGCGATCGCCATCCGCACCGGGTTGCGGGCCGAGGCCACGCCCATATCCTCGCCCGCGCCGCGCCAGACCAGCGCCCGCACATAGGCGTCCTGCAGCCCGCTGGCCTTCAGCGTCTCTTCCTTGGCGGCTTCGATCTGATCCACGGTGTAAGGCATCGGCATGTCCAGAGCATCGGCCGAGGCGATCAGCCGCTCGGAATGCTCCCGGCTCTTGAAGATCTTGCCGTTATAGGCGCGCTCGCCTTCGAATACCGAGGAGGCGTAATGCATCGCATGGGTCAGGATGTGCACCTTGGCATCCCGCCAATCGACCAGCTCGCCATCCATCCAGATCAAACCGTCACGGTCCTCATATCCCGCCATGTCATACCTCCTCACCCTCAGGGTGTTTGCATTAGTTGCGCCCGAAATGGCCGCTGCGGACATAATATTGCGCCAAAGCTTCGATTCGATACATCTTCGGACTTGGAATGTCAACAAGGCTGACTTAAACTGACGGCAAGACGAAGAAGGGGACACCAATGCCGGAAGGGCGATCAGGGCAGGGATTTGGCAGCGAAAGCCTGCTGTTTCTAACGGATGAGCAGCTGCGCCAGGGGATCGAGGCGATGTTTTTCGCCTACCAGGGCTTCACCGCCGACCCGGACCGGATCCTGGCGGAAATGTCTTACGGCCGCGCGCATCACCGCGCCATCCATTTCATCAACCGCGCGCCCGGCACCACGGTCAACAACCTTCTGTCGATCCTCGGCGTCACCAAGCAGTCGCTGAACCGGGTGCTGCGCACGCTGATCGGCGACGGCCTGGTGGAAAGCCGGGTCGGCCAGCTCGACAAGCGCGAACGCCACCTCTCCCTCACCGAGGCGGGCGAGGCGCTGGAGGCAACCCTCTCGGACGCGCAGCGCGCCCGCATGCGCGCCGCCTACAAAGAGGCGGGACCGGACGCGGTGCAGGGCTTCAAGAAAGTGCTGGAGGCGATGATGGACGCCGACATGCGCCGCGCCTACGCCAAGCTCCGGGACAGCGGCCCATGAACGCGGCCGATGCCCACTTGCTGATCGTCGACGACGACGAGCGCATCCGCGGCCTGTTGCGCAAGTTCCTGATGCGCGCGGGCTTTCTGGTCACGGCCGCGCGCGATGCCGCCCATGCCCGCCGCCTGCTGACAGGATTGGACTTCGACCTCATCGTCCTCGACGTGATGATGCCCGGTGAGGATGGCATTGCCCTCACCCGCTCCTTGCGCAGCCGGATGGCCACGCCGGTGCTGCTGCTGACGGCCAAGGGCGAAACCGACGACCGCATCGCAGGGCTGGAGGCGGGCGCCGACGATTACCTCTCCAAACCTTTCGAGCCCAAGGAGCTCTTGCTGCGCGTCAACGCCATCCTGCGGCGGATGCCGGACACCGCCGCCGCGGACAGCGCCCCCAAGGTGCTGCACCTGGGGGCGATCCGCTATGACATCGAACGCGGCGAAATGTGGCAGGGCGACGAGCTGATCCGCCTCACCGGCACCGAAAGCCAGCTGATGCGGATCTTCTCGGCGCAGCCGGGCGAGCCGGTCTCGCGCAGCAAACTGGTCGAGGACCTCGGCCGCGACCGCGGCCAGGCTCAGGAACGCGCGGTCGATGTGCAGATCACCCGCCTGCGCCGCAAGATCGAGCCGAATCCCAAGCAGCCGCAATACCTGCAGACGGTGCGCGGCGCAGGCTACATGCTGGCCCCCGACTGAAGCTGCTCAAGAAAACTCCGTTTCGCCAGTCTCAGGCTTCCAATCCCCCGGCTGGCTCCGGCGCCGTCCGGCCGCTACCCCTGGCAGCCGCTTTCTGACCAAAAATACCCATAGCCCGGCCTCCCCCTCGCTCCCGCCGCCTCTGAAACGCAGCCCCCGCCCCACTTTCTGACCCGAAATACCCCGGGGTCCGGGACAGCGCCCCGGCTCTGCCCGCTCCAGTTCCCGCTTGCCCCGCTGCCGCCCCGCCCCCTACCCTCGCAGGCAACCCCGGACGCAGGAGGACAAGAAGCCGATGATCACCGCCCCCAGAACGGCCCTCATCACCCACGCCGACTGCCTGCAGCACGTCACCCCCGACGGCCATCCCGAGCGGGTCGCGCGGCTGGAACACGTGCTGCACGCACTGGAGCCGCTGGACCTCACCCGGGTCACCGCCCCGATGGCCGCCGAGGACGACATCCTGCGCCTCCACCCGGCCGCCTACCTGGCCGAACTGCGCGACACCCTGCCCGCCGAAGGCTTTGCCCAGATCGACAGCGATACCTTCATGTCGCCGGGCTCGCTCGATGCGGCCTTCCGTGCCGCGGGCGCCGTGCTGCGCGCCGTGGACATGGTGCTGGGCGGCGAGGTGCAGAACGCCTTTGCCGCGGTGCGCCCGCCCGGCCATCACGCGGAAACCGAAACCGCGATGGGCTTTTGCCTGTTCGGCAACGCGGCATTGGCCGCGAAACACGCGCTCGGCCACCACGGGCTCGAACGTGTCGCGGTAGTGGATTTCGACGTGCACCATGGCAACGGCACCCAGGATCTTTTGTGGGACGAGCCGCGCGCGCTGTTCATCTCCAGCCAGCAGATGCCGCTCTGGCCCGGTTCCGGCCGGCCCGAGGAGGACGGCGCCCATGGCCAGATCCTCAACCTGCCGCTGGCGCCCGGCACCGATGGCCCGCACATGCGTGCGGCCTATGTGGACCAGGCCTTTCCGCGCCTGCGCGCCTTCAAGCCGGAGCTGATCATCCTCTCCGCCGGATTCGATGCCCACCAGGACGACCCGCTGGCCAATCTGAACTGGAGCACCGCCGATTTCGCCTGGCTCACTGCCGAACTCTGCGCTCTTGCGGAGGAGCTCTGCCAGGGCCGTATCGTCTCGACTTTGGAGGGCGGATATGATCTGAACGCGCTGGCCGCGTCGGCGCGCGCGCATGTGGAAGAATTGATAAGGGCAGCATCATGACCGAGACCCCCGTCGAACAGATGAGCTTTGAACAGGCGATGCGCGAATTGGAAGGCGTGGTCGACCAGCTGGAACGCGGCGACGTGGCGCTGGACGCCTCGATCGCGCTTTACGAGCGCGGTGCCGCGCTGAAGAAGCGCTGCGAGGACGAGTTGAAGCGCGCCGAGGAAAAGGTCGCCGCCATCACGCTCGACGCCAACGGCACGCCGACCGGCACCACGCCGCTGGACGCGGGCTGAACATGACGGCCGTGCTGGAGGCAGCCTCCCGCCCTTTTGCGACTGCGCTCGCGGACGCCCAGTCCCGCATATCCGCCCATGCGGAGGCGCGGCTGGCGGGCGGCGACGATCTGCACGCGGCGATGCGTTATGCGCTGGCCGGCGGCAAGATGCTGCGCGGCTTCCTGGTGCTGGAAAGCGCCCGGCTGCACGGCGTCGCCGAGGCCGCAGCGCTGGAGGCGGCGCTGGCGATCGAATGCATTCACGCCTACTCGCTGGTGCATGACGACCTGCCCTGCATGGACGACGACGATCTGCGCCGCGGCCAGCCCACCCTGCACCGCAAGTGGGACGAGGCAACGGCGGTGCTGGCGGGCGACAGCCTGCAAAGCTTCGCCTTCGAGCTGCTGACGGACCCCGGCCTCGGCCCCAATGCGCTGCCGCTGATCCGTGGCCTCGCGCAGGCTTCCGGCAAGGACGGCATGGTGTCGGGCCAGATGCTGGACATCGCGGCTGAAACCGCGGGCACCCCGCTGACGCTGGACCAGATCACCCTGCTCCAGAGCCGCAAGACCGGCTGCCTGATCGAATGGTCTGCCACCGCCGGCGCGGTGCTGGCAGGCGCCGACCCCGCCCCGCTGCGGCACTATGCAACCGCGCTTGGCCTTGCCTTCCAGATCGCCGACGACATTCTCGATGTGGAGGGCGACGCCGCCAAGGTCGGCAAGCGGGTGCGCAAGGATGCCGAGGCGGGCAAGGCGACATTTGTCTCGCTCCTGGGGCTGGAGGCCGCCAAGACCCGCGCCCGGCAGCTTTCCGCCGAGGCCTGCGAGGCGCTCGTCCCATATGGCGCTGCGGCCGCAACCTTGAAGGAGGCTGCGCGTTTCGTTATTGCCCGCGACAGCTAACCCCGCGCGCCACGCCCCCGCATCCTGCCCGGCGCAGCCCAAGGAGACACCATGTCCGACCGGCCCAAGACCCCGCTTCTGGACCAGATCGCCCGCCCGGCGGATTTGAAGGGGCTGAGCGACCGGCAGCTTGACCAGCTGGCGCATGAGCTGCGGCAGGAAACCATCTCGGCCGTTTCGGTCACCGGCGGCCACCTCGGCGCAGGCCTTGGCGTGGTGGAGCTGACCGTGGCGCTGCACGCGGTCTTCGACACCCCGCGCGACAAGGTGATCTGGGACGTCTCGCACCAGTGCTACCCGCACAAGATCCTCACCGGCCGCCGCGACCGCATCCGCACCCTGCGGATGAAGGATGGGCTCTCGGGCTTCACCAAGCGCTCGGAATCGCCATACGACCCGTTTGGCGCGGCACACAGCTCCACCTCGATCAGCGCCGCCCTTGGCTTTGCCACCGCGCGTGACCTCGGCGGCGTGGTGCCCGAGGGGCTGGGCGACGCCATCGCGGTGATTGGCGACGGCTCGATGTCCGCTGGCATGGCGTTTGAGGCGATGAACAACGCAGGCCACCTCGGCAAGCGGCTGATCGTGATCCTGAACGACAACGAGATGTCGATCGCGCCGCCGGTGGGGGCGCTGTCGTCCTATCTGTCGCGGCTTTACGCCGGTGAGCCCTTCCAGGAGCTGAAGGCCGCCGCCAAGGGCGCCGTCTCACTGCTGCCCGGCCCCTTCCGCGAAGGCGCCAAACGCGCCAAGGACATGCTGAAGGGCATGGCGGTGGGCGGCACCCTGTTCGAAGCGCTTGGCTTTTCCTACCTCGGACCCATCGACGGCCATGACCTCGACCAGCTCCTGCCGGTTCTGCGCACGGTGAAATCCCGCGCCTCCGGGCCGATCCTGATCCACGTGCTTACCAAGAAGGGCAAGGGCTACGCGCCCGCGGAGGCTGCCCGGGACAAGGGCCATGCCACCGCCAAGTTCGACATGGTGACCGGCGAGCAGAAGAAGGCGCCCTCCAACGCGCCCTCCTACACGTCCGTCTTCGGCAACACGCTGGTGAAGCTCGCCGCCGAGGACGACAAGATCTGCGCCGTCACCGCCGCGATGCCGGACGGCACCGGCCTCAACCTGATGGCCGAACGCTACCCCTCGCGCACCTTCGACGTGGGCATTGCCGAGCAGCACGGCGTCACCTTCTCGGCCGCACTTGCGGCGGGCGGGATGAAGCCTTTCTGCGTTATGTATTCCACCTTCCTGCAGCGCGGCTACGATCAGGTCGTGCACGACGTGGCGATCCAGCGCCTGCCGGTGCGCTTCGCCATCGACCGCGCCGGGCTGGTCGGCGCCGACGGCGCCACTCATGCGGGCTCCTTCGACATTGCCTATATGACGAACCTGCCCGGCATGGTGGTGATGGCCGCCGCCGACGAGGCCGAGCTGGTCCACATGACCGCCACCGCCGCCGCGCATGACGACGGCCCCATCGCCTTCCGCTACCCCCGTGGGGAGGGCGAGGGCGTCGAAATGCCGGATGAGCCGCAAGTGCTGGAGATCGGCAAGGGCCGGATGATCCAAACGGGCAAGCGCGTCGCCCTCCTGTCCTTCGGCACCCGCCTGGGCGAGGTGAAGAAGGCCGCCGAGTCGCTCGCCGCCAAGGGTATCACCCCGACAATCGCAGACGCCCGTTTCGCCAAACCGCTGGACCGCGATCTGATCCTAAAGCTGGCGGCCGGTCACGAGGCGCTGATCACCATAGAGGAAGGCGCGGTGGGCGGCTTCGGCTCCCACGTGGCGCAGCTCCTGGCCGAGGAAGGCGTTTTCGACGAGGGGCTCAAGTACCGGTCCATGGTGCTGCCCGATACTTTCATCGACCAGGCCAGCCCGGCGGACATGTATGAAGCCGCGGCAATGAACGCGCCGCAGATCGAAGCCAAAGTGCTCGAGGTTCTGGGCGTGGCGACGATTGCGGAGAAGCGGGCGTAACCCCCTGATTGTCAATCATGCCGTATTGGCACGCTCTCATGCGTGACGCATCGCTCCGTCTTGAGTGTTGTCTGCGCGGGACAAGGCCGCAGGCCGCCGCGCATCGCCGGCGCGCGCCGGAGAGGCGGGGCTCTCTACCCAAACACGGGATAGTGGATTTCACTTCTTCCGCTGCGCATCACGGACGCGGCCGAGTGCCCCAAGGCAGCAGAAAGGCCCGTTCCTGACCGCAGACGGCCCGGCCCCGGGCCTCACACCCCCGGCGGCTCCGATGGCGGCACGAAGCTCTCCATGTCCTCGGCCGCCAGCACCGCGCGCAGCCCCTCGCGGTAGGTCGGGTACAGCAGCTCCACCCCCAGATCCTCCTTAATGCGCCGGTTCCGCACCCGCTTGTTCTCGCCGTAGAAACTGCGCGCCATCGCGCTCATGCCGGCCTCCTCGAAAGGCACCTCGGGCGGAACCGGCAGACCCAAGAGCTCCGCCGCATAGCCCAGCACATCCTGCGGCGGGGCTGGGTCGTTGTCGCAGACGTTGTAGACCGCCCCCGGGTTGGGCCGCGCGATGGAAGCCGCGAGCACCTGCGCGATGTCGTCGACATGGATGCGCGAGAACACCTGGCCCGGTTTCACGATCCGCCGCGCGCGGCCCGCCATCAGCTTGGCAAAGGGGCCGCGGCCGGGGCCATAGATGCCAGCAAGCCGGAAGATGTGCAGCGGCAGGCCGGCGATGGCCTGCCATTCCGCCTCGGCCCGCGCCCGCCAGGCGCCGCGGCGGCTGGAAGGGGTAAGGGGCGCCGTCTCATCCACCCAGGCGCCATCGTGGTGGCCATAGACCGCGGTGGTCGACAAATAGCCCGCCCACTCCAGGTCCGGCGCCGCGGCGATTTGGCCTCCCATCACCGCCAGCACCGGATCGCCCGCCTCCTCCGGCGCAATCGAGCTCAACAGATGCGTCACGCCCTCGAGCGGCACCGCCTCACCCGGCCAGGTGATCATCTCCACACCTTCAAACCCCGCCGCCTCCCGCGAGGTGCCGATGATGCGCCAGCCCTCCGCCAGCAGCCGCGGCGCCAGCGCCCGCGCGGTATAGCCAAATCCCAGACACAGAAGCGTTTTTTTCATGGCCCATAGATGCGGCGGCGGATCCGGCAGTGCAAGGCTTGATTCGAATCTCCTGCCGCCCTTTCATGCCTGCCATGAACAATGACAAACCGGACCTGTCCAAGGCCTATTCCCTGCAATCCCCGCAAGGCGCCAAGCGGCTCTATGCGGATTGGGCCGAGACCTATGATGCGCAGTTTGCAGCCAGGCAAGGCTATATCCTGCCGGCCCAGACCGCCAAGGCCTTTGCCGCGGCGGGCGGGCGCGGTCCGGTGCTCGACGTGGGCGCAGGCACCGGCCTCTGCGGCGAGGCGCTGCAGGCACTTGGCACCGGCCCTATTGACGCCACCGACATCAGCCCCGAAATGCTGCGCGAGGCGCTGCGCAAGGACGTCTACCGCGACGTGATCGAAGCCGACTTGCGGCTCGGCATCCCAGTGCCGCGCAACGCCTACCGCGGGGTGATCTCCTGCGGCACCTTCACCCACGGCCACATCGGCCCCGAGGTGCTGCCCGCGCTGTTGCGGGTGGCGGCGCCGAATGCGCAGTTTGCCCTTTCGATTAACACGAAATTCTACAAGAAGGCCGGTTTCGCCGGAGCCTTCGACCGGCTGTTGCGCGGGCAATGGATCAAGACCCTGACGCTCTGTGAGGTGCCGATTTACGACACGCGCGCCAATGGCGCGGCGGCTGGCGATCACGCCGGGGACACCGCGCTGATCGCCCTGTTCCGCCGGATCTGACCCGCGCCGCGCGCCAGCGCGGCGCCCGGCCCAACGGCCGGGAGGGTATCTCCGATGCCCGCCCGGCGGGCGGGAGCCCCCACCTGCCGTCTCCTCCGCCGCTTGCTGCTACTCGCCCTTCCAGACCGGATCGCGCTTCTCCGCAAAGGCGCGCGCGCCCTCCAGCTGATCCTCCGAACGATAGAGCCGCTCCACCGTGGCCAGCTGGCTCCGGGTGATCCGGTTCATCGCATCCTGGAACTTGCTGTCCTCGGCGTCGCGCACGATCTCCTTTATCGCCGCATAGACCAAGGGCGGCCCCGAGGCGAGCAGCCGCGCCATCTCCCAGGCGCGGTCCATCAGCCGCTCCGCCGCCACGATCTCGTTCACCAGCCCCCAGCGGTGCGCTTCCTCCGCGTCGAACCAGCGCCCGGTCAGCAGCAGCTCCATCGCGATGTGATAGGGGATGCGCTTGGGCAGCTTGACCGAGGCGGCATCCGCCACCGTGCCCGAGCGGATCTCCGGCAGCGCAAATGTGGCATGCTCCGCCGCCAGGATGATGTCGGCAGAAATCGCCAGCTCCAGCCCGCCGCCGCAGGCGATGCCGTTGACCGCAGCGATCACCGGCTTGTTCATGCCGCGCATCTCCTGCAGCCCGCCAAAGCCGCCAACACCGTAATCGCCATCCACCGCGTCGCCATCGGCCGCGGCCTTCAGGTCCCAGCCGGGGCAAAAAAACTTCCCGCCGCCGCCGGTCAGGATCGCCACCCGCAGCCCGGGATCGTCGCGGAACTCCCGGAACACCTCGCCCATCAGCCGCGAGGTCTTGAGGTCGATGGCATTGGCCTTGGGCCGGTCCAGGGTCACTTCCAGAATGGCGTCCTCGCGGCGCGTCTTCACGGGGCTTTCGGTCATCTTCTCTCCCTTCCGGCACCGCTCCGGGCGCCGCTTTCATGCATCAAGGCAGGCCGGGCGCAAAGCCCGCTGCCGGTTCCTGTTGCAAGCCTCAGTACTTGCGCCGCATCAGCGCATCCGCCGCCACCGCATCCTCGGGCGTGCAGAGCAGCGGGTTGATCTCGATCTCTTCCAGTCCGGCGGCGTTCTCCACCACGTAGAGCTCCACCGCCCGCACCGCGCGCAGAATCGCCTCGCGGTCCGCCGGCGGCGCGCCGCGGTAGCCTGCCAGCAGTGGCGCAATGCGCAGGCTGTGCAGCGCCGCTTCGATCTCCGCATCCGAGGCCGGCAGCAGCAGCGAGGCGCTGTCCCGCATCACTTCGGTCAGGGTGCCGCCCGCGGCGAGCGTCAGCACAAATCCATGCGCCGGATCCTTCACCACGCCGATCAGCAGCTCGGCCACGGCCCCGGTCACCATCTCCTCGACCAAAAAGCGCCGGGCCGGCATGCGGAAGGCGGCATCGCTCACCTCCTGCCCCGAGCCGAGGTTGAGCACCACCGCCCCGGCCTCGGTCTTGTGGGCCACGCCCTCGCCCTTCAGCACCACCGGGAATCCGACATCCACCGCCACTGCCCGTGCCGTTCCGGCCGAGGCAGCGCGCTTGGACCGCGGCACCCGCAGGCCATAGGCGGCGAGCTGGCGCTTGGCCTCGGCCTCGGGGATCAGCTCCGGCTCCACCGCGGGCGTCGGCAGCAGCAAGGGCGCGGGCTCCGGCGGCAACGGCAGGCTGGCCGCCGCGCAGGCGGAAATTGCCTCGCGCAGCCCGCAGAGCGGCACCACCCCTGCCGCCATCAGCCGTTCTGCCACATCCTCGGGCAGCAGCTCCGGCAAGGTCGCCGCCATCGCCACCGGGCGGCCGCTCTGCTGCCGGGCGCCGATCGCGGCCTCGATGGCGCAGTCCCAGTCGGAGGCATCGCAGCGGTCGGCGCGGGGGAAGTCCGCGATCAGCAGCGTGATCGCCAGCTCCGGGTCGGCCATTGCAGCAAAGGCGCGGGTCATCGCCGATGCGTCGCGCCAGATATACGTGTGGTAGTCCAGCGGGTTGGCCAGTGCCACCATCGGCCCCAGTGCATCCCGCAGATCCGCCTTCTGGCACGCAGTTAGCGGCGGAAACACCACGCCGCTCCCCTCTGCGGTATCCGCCGCCAGGCTCGCCTCGCCCCCCGAACAGCTGATCGAGGCAATCCGGTTCGACGGCAGCCGCCCGGCAACATGCAAAAGCTTCAGCGTCTCGAGGAAGGCGGGCAGGTCGTCCAGGCGCGGAATGCCAAGCCGCGCCAGCAGCGCCCCGGCCCCGGCATCGCCGCCCGCAAGCGACGCTGTGTGCGACACGGTTGCCGCGCGCGCCTCCGCCGATTTGCCGACTTTCAGAGCCACGATCGGCTTGCCCAGCGCCCGCGCCCGCGCCGCCAGCGCCTCAAAAGCGCGCAGATCGCCGAAGCCCTCGATATGCAGCCCCAGCGCGGTGACCCGGTCGTCCTCCAACAGCGCCGTGCCGATCTCCGCAATGCCCGACTGCGCCTGGTTGCCTGCGGTCACCACATAGGCCAACGGCACCCCGCGGCGCTGCATGGTGAGGTTGATCGCGATGTTCGAGCTCTGCGTGACCAGCGCCACACCCCGCTCCACCCGCGCACCGCCATGCTGGTCCGGCCACAACAGCGCGCCGTCCAGATAGTTGATGAAGCCATAACAATTGGGCCCGAGGAAGGGCATGTCCCCTGCCGCCGCCACCAGCTGCGCCTGCAGATCCGCGCCCCCGGCATCCTCCGCTGCCGCCTCCAGGAAGCCGGAGGCAAAACACACCGCCCCGCCCGCGCCCCGCGCCGCCAGCGCCCTCACCACCTCAATGGTGGCAATGCGGTTCACCCCGATGAAGGCCGCATCCGGCGCTTCGGGCAGGCTTTCCGCGTCGCGGAATGCAGGCAGGCCCGCAACCTCGCCGGCCTTTGGATGCACAGGCCAGATGTCACCCGCAAATCCCATCTTGCGGCATTGCTCGATCACCAGCCGGCACCAGGCGCCGCCGCCGATCACGGCAATGGATTTCGGCCGGAACAGCCGGGAGAGGTCGCGTGTCATGTCAGAAGCGGTCCGCTGCTTGAGAGTTGGGGAGCCTCCGGCGGGGATATTTCCAGCCAGAAGAATTAAGGGGTTCTTTACCAGAATCACACGCAATGATTGTGCGGTACAGGCGGGGACGCCGATGACCGCGCCAGGAGAAGGCCCCCGGTTGCGGCCTGGCCCGCCGGGGGCTGGATCTGCGCCCCTGGCTTCTTCTGGCTTCAAATATCCCCGCCGGAGGCATCCTGCCCTAGCCTCCGGTGCTGCGGTCGAGATGGCCAAGATCCCGGTCCGGCGCAATGCGGTCGCGCAGGCGCTGCTTCAGCTCCCTGGCATCGGGAAAGCCGCCATCGCGCTTGCGCTCCCAGATCACTGCGCCATCGGCGCGGATCTCGAAGATGCCGCCGGACTCGCCCGGCACCAGGGTGACGCCGCCGAGGCTGCCTTCGAATGTTTGCAACAGTTCCTGCGCCATCCAGCCCGCCCGCAGCAGCCAGTTGCAGCCGGTGCAGTAGGTGATCGTCACCACCGGTTTCGGGGCAGCGCCCGTCTCATTGGGTGCGTCGGCGGCGCCGGTGTCTGCCATGTCTCATCCTCCAAGCGGGCGCAGCATCTCGCGGCTGATGATGTGCCGCTGGATTTCACTGGTGCCCTCCCAGATACGCTCCACCCGCGCGTCGCGCCAGATGCGTTCGAGCGGCAGCTCGTCCATCAGCCCCATGCCGCCGTGGATCTGGATTGCCTCGTCGGCAACGAAGGCCAGCATTTCGGTCGCCTTCAGCTTGGCCATCGACATGTCGCTCTCGGTCACCGTGCCCTGGTCGAACTTCCAGCCCGCTTCCCAGGTCAAGAGGTTCGCCGCCTTCAGCTCCAGCGCCATATCGGCAAGCTTGAAGGAGACGCCCTGGAACTTGCCGATCTGCTGGCCGAACTGGCGGCGCTCAGCCGCGTATTCCACCGAATGCTGCAGCGCGCGCTCGGCCCGGCCCAAGCAGGTGGCCGCGACCTGCAGCCGGGTGGCGCCCAGCCAGGTGTTGGCCACCTCGAAGCCCTTGCCCACCTCGCCCAGCACCGCCCGTGACGGCAGCCGGCAGTCGTCGAATTCCAGCACCGCATTGGTGTAGCCGCGGTGGCTCACGTTGCGGTAGCCGTCGCGCACGGTGAAACCCGGCGTGCCCTTATCGACGAAGAAGGCGGTGATCTTCTTCTTCACCCCGCGCGGCGTCTCCTCCTCGCCCGTCGCCATGAACACGATGGCAAAGTCGGCGATGTCGGCATGGCTGATGAAATGCTTGGTGCCGTTCAGGATCCAGTCATCGCCGTCCTTGCGGGCGCTGGCCTTCATGCCGCGCAGGTCCGATCCGGCGTCCGGTTCGGTCATCGCCAGGCAATCCCATTTCTCACCCTTCATGCAAGGGGTGAGGTACTTTTCCTTCTGCTCCTCGGTGCCCGCGAGCAGGATGTTGGAAGGGCGCGCAACGCCGGTCCAGTGCAGCGCGTAGTTGGCGCGGCCAAGCTCCTTTTCGTACATCAGCCAGGTCAGCGTATCGAGCCCGGCACCGCCCAGCTCTTCGGGCATGTTGGCCGCGTAAAGCCCGGCGTCCATCGCCTTCTTCTGCACCTCGCGGATCACCTCCATGTCGAGATGGCCGCTGCGCTCGATCGCCGCCTCATGCGGGTAGAGCTCCTTTTCCACGAAGGCGCGGGTGGTCCCGACGATCATCGATTGTTCTTCGGTCATCCCGAACTGCATGGCGGATCTCCCCGGTCTGTCTGCTGCCTCGCAGAATAGGCGGCTTGCGGCGGCTGATCATGCGAAGTTAGACTAAATCATGCATGATTGGGTAAAAGATAACGCCGCAGTGCAGCGGGTCGATGTGCTGCTGTTCGATGCCTTCTCGGCCCACTGCCTGGCCAATACGGTGGAGCCCTTGCGCGCCGCCAACAGCCTGGCCGGGCGGCAGGCCTATGGCTGGCGGTTCCTGACGCTTGGGGGCGGGCCTGCGGTGTCCTCTTCCGGGATGGAGGTGCGGGCGCATGGGCGGCTTGCGGACTGCGGCGGCGGCATGCTGATCGTGATGCCCTCTTACGATTTCCTGCGCCATGCCACGCCGCAGGCGGCACGGGCGCTGAGGGCCGCGGCGCGGCGCTACGGCGTGCTGGCGGGGTTCGACACCGGTGCCTGGCTCCTGGCCGATGCCGGCCTTCTCGAGGGGCGGCGCGCGACCATTCACTGGCAGGAGCTGACCCGCTTCAGCGAGGCCTTTCCGGCGGTTCGGGCCGAACGCGCGCGCCATGTGGCGGACGGCAACCGGATTACCTGCACCGGGGCGCTGGCGGCGTTCGACACGATGATGGAGCTGATCGGCGCTCAGCATGGCGCGGCCTTGCGGCTGGAGGTGGCGGCGCTGTTCATGAGCCCGGAGGCCACCGGCAGCCAGGACCCGATTCTCGCCCGCGGCAAGCCGGTGGCGCGGGCGGTGGCCGCGATGCAGGCCAATCTGGAGACACCCTTGCCGATTGCCGCCATCGCCCGCGCCGCCGGGCGCAGCCAGAAGGAGCTGGAAGCGCGGATGAAGGCCGAGCTGGGCGCGACGCCGCAGGCGGTCTACCGGCGGCTGCGGCTGATCGAGGCGCGCCGGCTGGTGCTGGAAACCCGCCTCAGCGTGGCAGAGATTGCCCTGCGCTGCGGTTACGAGGACCCGAGCGCCCTGACCCGCGCTTTCCGGGCAGAGTTCGCCACCACCCCGCGCCGCCTGCGCGCAGCGGTCTGAGAAACGCAGGCCTGAAAAATGCCGGTTTCGCAGAAGGCCGCCAAAGCTCTTGCACTCTCCGCGGCAATAAGAACAATTGGGCCATGTCAGATAACAAAATCCCGAGCTGGCCCGACTCCGCCCAGAAACTGATCGACACCGCCGCCGGCCGCACCCCGGCCGAGATGGTGATCCGCCAGGGCGCTTGGGTCAATGTCCATACCCGCGAGGTCCTTGAGGGCCACGATATTGCCATCACCGAAGGCCGCATCGCCTATGTCGGCCCCGACGCCTCCTACTGCACCGGGCCGGACACCCAGGTGATCGAGGCCGAGGGCCGCTTCATGATCCCCGGCCTGTGCGACGCGCATATGCATATCGAGTCCGGCATGCTGACGCCGGCCGAATTTGCCCGCGCGGTGATCCCGCATGGCACCACCTCGATGTTCACCGATCCGCATGAGATCGCCAATGTCCTGGGTCTCGAAGGCGTGCGGCTGATGCATGACGAGGCGCTGCTGCAGCCGGTCAGCATCTTCACCCAGATGCCCTCCTGCGCGCCCTCCGCGCCGGGGCTGGAGACCACCGGCTTCGAGATCACCGCCGAAGACGTGGCGGAGGCGATGGGCTGGCCCGGCATCATCGGGCTGGGCGAGATGATGAACTTTCCCGGCGTGGCGAATGCCGATCCCAAAATGCTGGCCGAAATCGCCGCCACGCAAAGGGCGGGCAAGACCGTGGGCGGGCACTACGCCTCTCCCGACCTCGGCCCCGATTTCGCGGCCTATGTGGCGGGCGGCCCGGCGGATGACCACGAGGGCACCTGCGAGGCCGACGCCATTGCCCGCGTCCGCCAGGGGATGCGCTCGATGATGCGCTTGGGCTCGGCCTGGTATGACGTCGAAAGCCAGATCACCGCGGTGACCGAAAAAGGGCTGGACCCGCGCAACTTCATCCTCTGCACCGATGACTGCCATTCCGGCACGCTGGTCAACGACGGTCACATGAACCGGGTGGTGCGCCACGCCATTGCCTGCGGCTGCGACCCGGTGGTGGCCTTGCAGATGGCGACGATCAACACCGCCACCCATTTCGGGCTGGAGCGCGAGATTGGCTCGATCACACCGGGCCGCCGCGCCGACGTGATCCTGACCTCCGACCTCACGGCGCTGCCCGTCGAGGTGGTGATCGCCCGCGGCCAGGTGGTGGCGGAGCAGGGCGAGATCAAGGTGGACTGCCCGCATCTGGACTGGCCCGCACATGCCCGCGGCACCGTGCACCTGGGTCATGAGCTGACCGCAAAAGACTTTGAAATCCAGGCCCCCGATGGCGCCAACGCGGTCACTGCCAATGTGATCGGCGTAGTGGAAAACCAGGCCCCGACCAAGGCGCTCAAGGCCGAGCTGCCGGTCCGCGACGGGCTGGTCGAAGGTGAAGACGGGGTTTGCCAGATCGCGCTGGTCGAACGCCATCGCGGCACCGGCGGCGTCACCAATGCCTTCGTTGAGGGCTTCGGTTACCAGGGCAAGATGGCGATGGCCTCCACCGTCGCGCATGACAGCCACCACATGATCGTGGTCGGCACCGACCGCGCGCAGATGGCGCTGGCCGCGAACCGCCTGGCCGAAGTGGGCGGCGGCATCACCCTGTTCCGCGACGGCGCGGAACTGGCGCTGGTGGAGCTGCCGATTGCCGGTTTGATGTCCGACAGCCCCGCCACCGAAGTCGCCGCCAAGGCGCAGGGGCTGGTGGAGGCGATGCAGGCCTGCGGCTGCGGTCTCAACAACGCCTACATGCAGCATTCGCTCCTGGCGCTGGTGGTGATCCCGGAACTCAGGATCTCCGACCTTGGCCTGGTCGATGTGCGCACCTTCAAGAAAATCCCCGTGATCGAGCCCGCCGTATGATAACCACCAAACACCCCGGCCACCCGGATACCGAAAGCTTCACCGACGCTGCCGAGGCGGTCGACCGGCTGGAGCTGCTCTATGCCCAGGCCACCGGCTTCCTGTGTGACGAGTTCATCCGCGCGATGGCGGACGGGGCGCCGGACAACCAGCGCATCCGCGCCTATTATCCCGAGATCCGCTTCACCACCTCGACCTTTGCGCAGGTGGACAGCCGGCTCAGCTTCGGTCATGTCTCCGCCCCCGGCACCTATGCCACCACGGTGACCCGGCCCGACCTGTTCCGCAACTACCTGATCCAGCAGATCGGCCTGCTGATCCGAAACCACGGCCAGCCGGTCACCATCGGCGTCTCGGACACGCCGATCCCGGTGCATTTCGCGGTCGCCTCGCGCCCCGATCTGACGGTGCCGCAGGAGGGTGCTGCGGGCTTTACCTTGCGCGATGTCTTCGACGTGCCGGACCTGTCAACCACCAATGACGACATCGTCAACGGCACCTTCCAGCCCGCCAACGGCATCGGGCCGCTGTCGCTGTTCAGCGCCCAGCGCATCGACTACTCGCTGGCCCGGCTCAGCCACTACACCGCGACCAGCGCGGAGCACTTCCAGAACCACGTGCTGTTCACCAACTACCAGTTCTACGTCTCCGAGTTCGAAACCTTTGCCCGCAGCCAGCTCGCCGATCCGGCCTCGGGCTACACCAGCTTTGTCAGCACCGGCGACCACGAGATCAGCGATCCCGATGCCGAGCTGCCGCTCAGCCTGAAGCTGCCGCAGATGCCGACCTACCACCTGAAGCGCAAGGACGGGAACGGCATCACCCTGGTCAACATCGGCGTCGGCCCCTCCAACGCCAAGACCGCCACCGACCACATCGCGGTGCTGCGCCCGCATGCCTGGCTGATGGTGGGCCATTGCGCAGGCCTCAGGAACACCCAGGCGCTGGGAGATTTCGTGCTGGCCCATGCCTATCTGCGCGAAGACCACGTGCTCGACGACGACCTGCCGGTCTGGACCCCGATCCCGGCGCTGGCGGAAATCCAGGTCGCGCTGGAGGAGGCGGTGGAAGAGGTGAGCGAATTCGAAGGCTACGACCTCAAGCGCATCATGCGCACCGGCACCGTCGCCACCATCGACAACCGCAACTGGGAGCTCAGGGACCAGTCCGGCCCGGTGCAGCGGCTCAGCCAGTCCCGCGCCATCGCGCTGGACATGGAAAGCGCCACCATCGCCGCCAACGGCTACCGCTTCCGGGTGCCCTACGGCACGCTCCTGTGTGTGTCCGACAAACCGCTGCATGGCGAGCTGAAACTGCCGGGCATGGCGTCGGATTTCTACCAGACCCAGGTTGCGCGGCATCTGCAGATCGGCATAAGGGCGATGGAGCGGCTGCGCGGCATGCCGCTGGAGCGCCTGCACAGCCGTAAATTGCGTTCCTTCGACGAAACCGCCTTCCTTTGAAGGCAGAATTTTGCGAATTTCCGGGGAAAATTGCCTGTTTTCGTCTTTGCGGACGACACAACAAGTTGTGTTACCCCACCACATAACGATACAGTCCCGCGATGAGGCCCCACAGTTCGGGCAGTTTTAAGGAGAGCTAAGAATGTCCAAACCGATGACCAAAACCCAGCTCGTCGCGGCGCTGGCTGAGGAAATGGGCAGCGATAAGAAAACCGCAGGCACCGCTCTGGATGCCGTCTGCGCGCTGATTACCCGTGAAGTATCGGGTGGCGGCGCCGTGACCCTGCCGGGCGTTGGCAAGATCTACTGCCGCGAGCGCCCCGAGCGCGAAGTGCGCAACCCGGCCACTGGTGAAAAGTTCACCAAGGAAGCCGACAAGGTGGTGAAGATGACCATCGCCAAGGCGCTGAAGGACAGCGTCAACGGCTGATCCGGCCCCAAGCCGTATCCCAGTCAGGGCTGCCCCCCGGGCGGCCCTTTTCTTTTGCCTGCGGGGGCTGCGTCGGACACTGCGTGTCCGCTTCGGCAGCGTAGTTTCTTGTCACGGCAGCTCAGAAGGCGCACCCTTCCATCGGTTACCGGAGGAGGGACGCCGTGGAAAACGTGAACCTGCTGCTGATTCTTGCCGCCGCCCTGCTGGGCGCCGCAAGTCCCGGCCCCGCCACGCTGACCATTGCCGGCACCTCCATGCAGCATGGCCGCAAACCGGGCCTGGCGCTGGCCGCGGGGGTCTGCACCGGCTCGCTGATCTGGTCGGTCTTCGCCGCGTTCGGGCTGGGCGCGGTGATGCTGGCCAACGCCTGAATGTTCGAGGCGGTCCGCTATGCCGGTGCCGGATACCTGATGTATCTTGCCCTCCGCTCCGCCCGGTCGGCCCTGCGCCCCGGTGCGCCAGCGCTGCGGGCCTCCGCCGCACCGACGCTGCGAAGGGCCTATGGCAAGGGGCTGGCGCTGCATCTGACCAACCCCATGGCGGTGCTGTTCTTCGGCGCGCTCAACGCAATCGGCCTGCCGCCCGGCCCGCCGCTGTCCGCGCTGCTGCTGGTGATGGCCGCCATCGCGGTGCAAAGCACCCTGATCTTCCACGGCTGCGCGCTGCTGTTTTCCAGCCGGACGGCAAGCCGCATCTGCATCCGCGTGCGCCGCGGTTTCGAGGCGGTCTTCGCTGCCGCGTTCGGCGCTGCGAGCTGGCAGATCCTTGTGGCCCGGCTCAGCTGACCCCCGGCACCGCACGGCTTGATCTCCTGTTGCCTTTCCGCGAAGGTCCGCGGCGGGAGGAAGGAATTCACGATGGATGCACGCGCTATCGCCATGGGGCTGGCCTTCGCCCTGATGTGGTCCTCCGCCTTCACCTCGGCGCGGATTATCGTGCAGGACGCCTCGCCCCTGTTCTCGCTCGCGGTGCGCTTCCTGATCTCCGGCCTGATCGGCGTTATGATCGCCCGCGCCCTCGGCCAGAGCTGGCGGCTGACCCCCGGCCAGTGGCGCGCCACGGTGATCTTCGGGATCTGCCAGAACGCGCTCTACCTCGGCCTGAACTTCGTGGCGATGCAGTGGATCGAGGCCTCGCTTGCCGCGATCATCGCCTCGACCATGCCGCTTCTTGTGGCGCTGGCAAGCTGGCTCATGTTCGGCGAGCGCCTGCGGCCGCTGGGCATCGCGGGGCTCATGGCCGGCATGGCCGGGGTGGCGCTGATCATGGGCACCCGGCTCGGTGCCGGCGCGGACCTTCTTGGCGTCGCGCTCTGCGGTATCGGGGTGCTGGCGCTGGCGGCGGCCACGCTTTCCTTGCGCGGCGCCACCTCCGGCGGCAACTACATGATGGTGGTAGGGCTGCAGATGCTGATCGGCTCCGCCCTGCTGTTTGCTGCCGCACCGCTGACCGAGGAGATTTTCATCCGCCCCAGCCTGCGCCTGGCGCTGGCCTTCACCTACACCACGCTGGTGCCGGGGCTGATGGCCACCCTCATCTGGGTGCTGCTGCTGAACCGCATCGGCCCCGTGCGCGCTGCCACTTTCCACTTCCTGAACCCGGTGTTCGGCGTGGCCATCGCGGCGCTGCTCCTGGGCGAGCGGCTGGGCCTTCTGGACGTGCTGGGGGTGGCGGTAGTGACCGCGGGCATCCTCGCGGTGCAGCTCTCCCGCCAGCCCGGGCCGCGCAAACCGCCGGCGGCGCCCTCCCGCGCGGCGGAAGCGGGCTGACACCCGCAGCCGCCCCTTGGGCCGCGCACGCCTGACGGCGTGCGGGCCATTGCGCAGCCTATGCGATCCGCCCTACCCTGCCCGCGAAGACCCGGCAGGAGACCACGAGAGATGAACGCGCAACTGACCCAAGTGCTCGAAGCGATCGACGCCGCCAATGCAAAGGACCCCAACCTGGAGGACGGCCAGCCCGCGGCCCTGCTCTATGGCCGCCGGATGAGCGCGGAACAGGCGCGGCTCTTCCCCGCGGCCTCCGAACCGCTGCAGATCGCGGCCCGCGGCCAGCACGTGGAACGCTGGAAGCTGGCCCGCGAGGCCTTCCCCGAGGGCCGCGCCGGCTACCTCGCCTGGCGCCAGGCCGAGGCCCGCCACCACGCCGAACTCGTTACCGGCCTGATGGGCAAGGCGGGCTACGGCACAGAGGCGCAGGAGGCCGCCGCCCGCATGCTGCGCAAGGAAGGCATCAAGCGCGACCCTCAAGTGCAGGCGCTGGAGGACATCGCCTGCTTCACCTTCCTCAAATGGTACTTTGCCCCTTTCGCCGCCAAACACCCCGAGGACAAGGTGCAGCGCATCGTCGCCAAGACCGCCCGCAAGATGTCCCCCGAGGCCCGCGCCCGGGTGCTGGAGGAGTTCGGCCTGCCCGCCCCCCTCGCCGCCGCCTTCAAGCCCTGAGAAAGGCGTACACGGCTGCGCGAGCACACTGAAACCGGGCGTTGCAATTGCGCGTGCAAGCCCCATCTTCTGCACCATCGCGAACAGGCGGGAGGACATCATGCCGAAATACACCAGGAACCCGGACGTCATCGCCACCCTCTCCGAGGAAGAATACCACGTCACCCAGGACGCGGGCACCGAACGCCCCGGCACCGGCAAGCTGCTCTACAACAAGGAACCGGGCATCTACGTGGACATCGTCTCGGGCGAGCCGCTGTTTGCCTCCGCCGACAAGTATGAATCGGGCTGCGGCTGGCCCAGCTTCACCAAACCGATCGAACCGGCCCACCTCCAGGAGCTGGAAGACCGCAGCCTCGGCATGATCCGCACCGAGGTCCGCTCCACCCATGGCGACAGCCACCTGGGCCACGTCTTCCCCGACGGCCCGTCGGACCGCGGCGGCCTGCGCTACTGCATCAATTCCGCGTCACTGCGCTTCGTGCATCTGGACGACATGGAGGCCGAAGGGTATGGCGCCTACAAGGACCAAGTGGAGACCGTGAAATGAGCAAGACCGAACGCGCCGTCCTGGCAGGCGGCTGTTTCTGGGGCATGCAGGAGCTGATCCGCAAGCGCCCCGGCGTGATCAGCACCCGCGTCGGCTATTCCGGCGGCGACGTGCCGGATGCCACCTACCGGAACCACGGCAGCCATGCCGAGGCGATCGAGATCATCTATGACCCCGCGGTCTCCTCCTACCGGGAGATGCTGGAGTTCTTCTTCCAGATCCACGACCCGACGACGCCGAACCGCCAGGGCAACGACGTCGGCGACAGCTACCGCTCCGCCATCTTCTACGCGGACGAGACCCAGAAACAGGTGGCCGAGGACACCATCGCCGATGTCGAGGCCTCCGGCCTCTGGCCCGGCAAGGTGGTCACCGAGCTGGCCCCGGTCGGCGAATTCTGGGAGGCCGAGGCCGAGCATCAGGACTACCTGCAGCGCCTGCCGAACGGCTACACCTGCCACTTCCCGCGCCCGGACTGGGTGCTGCCCAGACGCGGCGCCGCCGCGGAATAACCCGGCTGAAACACATGAAGCCCCGCCCTCCCCGGCGGGGCTTTTCCTTTCCCGTCCCGGCTGCCGCCAGCGCCACGCCGCCGGGCCCGCAAGCCCTCACGCCACTTTCTGACCAAAAATACCCCCGCCGGAGGCCCCGGGTTTTCCCCAGGAAAACCCGGTTCTCAGCCGGCCGTCAGCCCGCGCTCACCCCAAGGCCACCCGCGGCCGCCCGCTGGCCTCGACTGTCAGCGCGGCCTCGACGAAGACCTCCCGCGCCTCCACCTGGGCCACCCGGATATCGCGCTCCACGTGCAGGTGGATGTCCTCGGCCCCTGCCGCCTCCGCCGCGGCGCGGGCTTCGCCTGACAGCGCCGCCTCCAGCGCCGCAAGGGCGTCCTCGGCGGCGGTGAAATCCTCCGGCCCGCTGTCCAGATGCACGCGGAACCTGCCTTCCCCGGGCGCCGTCACCGATCCGCTGCGCCGCATGGTAACCCGGCCAACCACTGCGCCGATGGCATTGGCGACGCCTGCGTGCTCCGGCAGGACCATCCGGCAGCGCAGCCGCTCGCCCACCGCGGGGTAATAGCTCGGGGCCGAGGCCCCCAGCCCCACCACATCGACGTTCAGCGCCGCATCAAGCGCCAGCAGCCCGCGGTGCCTGGCGAGCCCCTTCTGCAGCAGCACATGCCGCGCCAGCTGCTCCGGCGGCACGCCGAATGCCCCGCTCTCCTCCGCAAAAGCGGCCTCCAGCAGGGTGAGCGCGGTCTGTTCCGTCAGCTGATCGACAATCATCTGCGCCAGCGCCGCGGCATCCGGCGCCGCCCGCTCGCCGCTGCCCACCCGCCGGCGCGCAAAGAGCGTCAGCGCCTTTTCCGCCGCCGCCGCGTCCCAGGCATCGGCCCGGCCCAGCACGTGGCTCGCATCCGAGGGCGTGACCCCCGCCACCTGCACCAGCCCGCGGTCCACCAGCCGGGCCAGCGCACCCTGCTCCATACGGGTGCGCAGGATCTGCCCAAGGGGATGCACATGCATCCCGATCCGCGCAAGCAGCGCCGCCTCCCGCTCGCTCAGCCCCGCCACCGGCAGCCCCGGCACCGCGCGCACGAAGCGGCCATCATATTCGCCCGGCGCGGTGGCGCTCATCTGTGCCTCCAGCGCGCCATGCACCACTTCCGGCGCGTCTACAGCGATCAGCGAAACCGGCACCAGCCGCCGCGGCCCCAACCGCAGCCCGCCCTCCAAACCACTGGCGTTCAGATGCACTTCGCTGTCGCCGCCAAGGCCGGTGGTGCGCATCGCCACCGCCTCCACCATAGTGCGGAAGCCGCCGACCTGCGCGCCGCCCGGGTCAATCGCGGGCTTGCCGCCGCGGATCAGCGCCACATCGGTGGTGGTGCCGCCGATGTCGCTGACCAGCGCCTCCCCGGCCCCGGTCATCCAGCGCGCCCCCACGATCGAGGCGGCAGGCCCGGACAGGATCGTCTCGATCGGCCGCTCGCGCGCCTGGCTTGCGCTCATCAGCGCCCCGTCGCCGCGCACCACCATCATCGGCGCTGCGATGCCAAGGTCGCGCAGAGTGTCCTGCGCGCGCCCGATCAGCCGGTCGATCATCCCGATCAGACGCGCATTCAGCACCGCGGTCAGCGCCCGTTTCGGCCCGTTCAGCTTGGCCGAGAGCTGATGCGAGCAGGTCACCGGCGCGCCGGTCATCTCGTGGATGATCTGCGCCGCCTCCAGCTCATGCGCGGGGTTGCGGGTGGCAAAAACCCCGGCCACGGCAAAGCCGGACACCCCCGGCCCCTCTATGCGCAGGAAGGCCTCCAGCGCCGCCACGTCCAGCGGCGCCGCTTCGCTGCCCGCATGGGTGTGCCCGCCCGCCAGCACCAGCGCCGGGTCGCCCTTCAGCGCCTCGCTGAGCCCGTGCCGGTCCAGATCCGCCTCGGTGAACCCGATGTAGATCAGCGCCACCCGGCCGCCCTGCCCCTCAACCAGCGCGTTGGTGGCCAGCGTCGTCGACAGCGCCGCCAGCGACACCTCGCCGGGCGCCGCGCCTGACTGCTGCAAGACCGCCCGGATCGCGCCGCCCACGCCGATTGCCAGATCGCCCCGCGTGGTCAGCGCCTTGGCCGAGGCGACGACCTCGCGCTCATCGCGGATCAGCACCGCATCCGTGTAGGTTCCGCCCGTATCCACCCCCAGCAAAAGCGCCATGCCCGTCCCTTCTCAGCTCTGTCCGCAGACCCGGTCTAACGCCTGCGCCGCGGGCGTCCATCCTGTTTGCGTCACGAAAGCCTGCGAACCGCCCAGGCCGCGGCCTCGGCCACGGTGGCATCGGCATCGCCCACCAGCGCCTCTGCCGCCGGGCGCAGCGCACGGTCATTCGAATTGCCAATTGCGTAAAGCACGTTGCGCACAAAGCGGCCGCGCCCGATCCGCTTGATCGGAGAGCCCGAGAACCTCTCCCGGAACCCGGCATCATCCAGCGCCGCCAGCTCCGCCAGCTTCGGCGCCTCCAGCCCTGCCCGCGCCGCATACCGCATGTCGCTTGCGGCCACCGCGAACTTGTTCCAGGGGCAGGCCGCGAGGCAATCGTCGCAGCCGTATATCCGGTTGCCCATTTTCTCGCGCAGCTCTTCCGCAACCGGCCCCTTGTGCTCGATGGTGAGGTAGGAGATGCAGCGCCGCGCGTCGACCTGGTAGGGCGCCGGGAAGGCATCGGTCGGGCAGCTGTCAAGACACGCCCGGCAGGAGCCGCAGCGATCGCGCTCCGCCGCGTCCGCGGGCAGCTCCAGCGTGGTGAAGATCGAACCGAGGAAGGCCCAATTGCCCCAGTCCCGGCTCAGCAGGTTGCTGTGCTTGCCCTGCCAGCCCAGCCCCGCCGCCTGTCCCAGCGCCTTTTCCGGCACTGGTGCGGTGTCGACAAAAACCTTCACCTCGGGGTTCAGTTCCGCCGCCTCTGCCATCAGCCAGCGCGCTAGCCGCTTCAGCCGCTTCTTCACCAGATCGTGGTAATCCTTGCCGCGCGCATAGACCGACACCGCGCCCCGGTCCGCCCGGCCCACCACCGCCATCGGATCCTCCTCCGGCGTATAGCTCTCCGCCAGCATGATGACCGAGCGCGCCTCGGGCCACAGCGCCGACGGATCGCCGCGCCAATGGCTGCGCTCCGCGAGCCAGCCCATCTGCCCGTGATAACCCGCCTCCAGAAAGGCGCTCAGCCGCGCAGGCACCTCCGGCACATCCCAGGGCCGGCAGATCCGGCAGGACACGAAGCCCTCGGCCAGGGCCTGCTGCACCAGCCTGTCTTTCAGCGCGGCACTCATCGTCTCTTTGATACTTTCTGACCCAAACTACCCCGGGGGTGAATTGGCCCGATGGGCCAAGAGGGGGCAGCGCCCCCTGCCCTTTGCACGCCCCTGACCCTTTTCTATCAGAAATCAAGGTCGGCGTAATGGGGCGGCGGGCGGAAGCCCGGCACCTGGTCAGCGAGGATCGAGCGGAAGGCCGGGCGCGACTTGATCTTGGCGTACCAGTCCTTCACCACCGCCGAGCGGTTCCAGTCCACGTCCGAGATGTAATCCAGCGACGACAGATGCGCGGCGGCGGCGAAATCGGCCAGCGTCATCTGGTCGCCCGCCAGCCAGCGGCGGTGGTCCAGCAGCCAGGCCATGTAGTCCAGGTGGTACTTGATCGCCTTGGCGCCGGCCTTCACGTTGCGGCTGTCGGGGTAGCCCTGGCCGGTGATCTTCTTGTTCACGCGCTCATAAAGCAGGTTCGCCGTCACCTCGTGGTGGAACTTGTCGTCGAACCAGCTCACCAGCCGGCGCACTTCGTAGCGGCCGTCGGCATCGCGCGGCATCAGTGGCGGCTCGGGCCGGGTTTCCTCCAGGTATTCGCAGATCGCGGCACTTTCGGCCATCATCTTGCCGTCCAGCCGCACCACCGGGATCTTGGCGGCCGGGTTGCGGCGCAGGAAATCGGCGTCCTGCTCCCAATAGCGCTCCTCGACCAGTTCCACCTCGATCTTCTTTTCCGCAAGCGACAGCCGCACCTTGCGGCAGAAGGGCGAAAGCGGGACGTGATACAGGCGGGCCATGGGCGTCTGAAGTCTCCTGAAAGCGGGTTGCGGGACGGGGTGCGTTGAATGGACCAGAAATGCCCTGCGGCGGGCAAAACTTCAATCCTCGAAACAGGCCGCCCGCCCGTCTGCGCGGATGGTGGCCGCCCCGTCCATGATCTGGGCCGCGCGGCGCTGGGTGAAGCCGCCGGGCCTGCGCGCCGAGCGGTCCTTGGGATCGGGCAGCACCGCCGCGATCAGCGCTGCCTGCCGCGCGGTGAGCGCCTCCGGCCCGACCCCGAAATACCGCCGCGCCGCGGCCTCGGCGCCAAAGACGCCCTCATCCATCTCCGCGACGTTCAGATAGACTTCCAGGATCCGGCGCTTGCTCCAGACCGCCTCCACCAGCGGCGTGAGCAGGGTTTCCAGCACCTTGCGCGGCCAGCTGCGGCCCTGCCAGAGAAAGACGTTCTTCACCACCTGCTGCGAGATGGTGGAGCCGCCGCGCCGCCCGCCCGCGGCAATTGCCGCCTGGATCGCCGCCGCATCGAACCCCCAGTGCTGGCAAAAGCGGGCATCCTCCGCCGCCACCACCGAACGCGCCAGCACCGGTGCCATTTCCTCCAGCGGCACCCACATGCGGTCGACCTCGCCCAGGCGGCGCTGCTCGGCCCAGATGGTATGGGTGACCGGCGGGTTCACCACCGAGTACAAGAGCACCAGCGCCACGAGCAGCGCCGCCGCCGCCAGCACCGACCGCAACAGCCAGCGCTTCAGCCGCTGCAGCGGGCGGAGCGCCTTCACGCCGCCTGACGCCCTGGAACTGCCTCTGGACCCGCCTCTGGACCCGCCTTGGGATTTTTTCGTTTTTGCGCCTGCCTTTGCCATGTCTCTCTATAAGACGGAGGCGGCCTGTGCACAAAGGGTCAGTTGCCCCGCTGCCGCAATCCGCCGATCCCGCGGCCCCGGTGACAGGGCAAAAGAACGAGGGGCGCTGCCCCTCTTGGGCCCGTGGCCCAATTCACCCCGGGGTATTTCCCGTCAGAAAGTGGCCGGACCGGGGCCGGGGGCCTCCTGCCTGACAGGAAAACCCCCGCAGGCGGCGGGCCTGCGGGGGGGGGGTCCGTGCAGAGGAGGGGGCAGTGCTATTCCGCCGGCACCGCGGTGTCTTCCAGCGCCACCGGGTGTTCCAGCTTGTCGAGCATCTCCTTCGGGCAGACCTGCACGAAGTTCTGCCGCTCGGCCTCCCAGTGCTGCAGTATCTCCGCCGCCTTGCGGCTGCCGGTCTCCTGCAGGTGGCGCTCGATCAGCCCTTTCAGCTGCGCTTCCCAATGCGCCGCCGCCACCGGGCAGGTGACCAGAGATTCGCGGTTCAGCAGGGTTTCGGATTTGCCCTCCGGGTCGTAGAGGTAGGCCATGCCGCCGGTCATGCCCGCGCCGAAGTTGGCACCGATCGAGCCGAGGATCACCGCAACGCCGCCGGTCATGTATTCGCAGCCGCAGGCGCCGCAGCCTTCGACCACCACCGAAGCGCCGGAGTTCCGCACCGCAAAGCGCTCGCCCGCGCGGCCCGCGGCAAACAGGTAGCCCGCAGTGGCGCCATAAAGCACGGTGTTGCCGATGATGGTGTTCTCGGACGCGGTAAGCGGGCTCACCTGCGGCGGGCGCACCACGATGGTGCCGCCGGAAAGCCCCTTGCCGACATAGTCGTTGGCATCGCCCGAGACCTCCAGCTTCAGCCCCGGTGCTGCAAAGGCGCCCAAGCTTTGCCCGGCCGAGCCCTGCAGCTTCACCGTCAGGTGATCCGGCAGGAACGAGTTGCGCATGCCGAAGTTGCGCACGATGTGGCTCGAGGTGCGGGTGCCGACGGTGCGGTGGGTGTTCTGCACCGCGTAGGAGAGCTGCATCTTCTCGCCGTCCTGCAGGAAGCGGGCGGCGTCGCGCACGATCTCCGCGTCCAGCGTATCGGGCACCGCGTTGCGCTCCTTGTCGCGGTTGTAGACGATGCTTTCGGCGCCATCGACGGTGATCAGCAGCGGGTTGAGGTCGAGATCGTCCAGATGCGCCGAGCCGCGGGAGACCTGCGCCAGAAGATCGGCCCGGCCGATCACCTCGTCCAGCGAGCGGGCGCCGATATTGGCAAGGATCTCGCGCACCTCCTGGGCGTAGAAGGTGATCAGGTTCACCACCTTGTCGGCATTGCCGGTGAACTTGGCACGCAAGGATTCATCCTGGGTGCAGACGCCCACCGGGCAGGTGTTGGACTGGCACTGGCGCACCATGATGCAGCCCATGGCGATCAGCGCCGCGGTGCCGATGCCATATTCCTCGGCCCCCATCATCGCCGCCATCACGATATCCCGGCCGGTGCGCAGGCCGCCGTCGGTGCGCAGGGTCACCCGGCCGCGCAGGTTGTTCATCGCCAGCACCTGATGCGCCTCGGTGAGGCCCATCTCCCACGGCAGGCCGCAGTATTTGATCGAGGTCGCGGGCGACGCGCCGGTGCCGCCATTGTGGCCCGAGATCAGGATGATGTCGGCCTTCGCCTTCGCCACGCCCGCCGCGATGGTGCCGACACCGCTCGAAGCAACGAGCTTAACGGTTACCTTGCAGCGCGGGTTGATCTGCTTCAGGTCGTAGATCAGCTGCGCCAGGTCCTCGATCGAGTAGATATCGTGGTGCGGCGGCGGCGAGATCAGGGTGACGCCCTTGGTGGAGTGGCGCAGGCGGGCAATGAGGTCGGTGACCTTCATGCCCGGCAGCTGGCCGCCCTCGCCGGGCTTGGCGCCCTGGGCCACCTTGATTTCCAGCTCTTCGCACTGGTTGAGGTATTCGGCGGTGACACCAAAGCGGCCCGACGCCACCTGCTTGATCTTGGCAGAGGGGTTGTCGCCGTTGGGCTCAGGCACGAAGTGTGCCGGGTCTTCGCCGCCCTCGCCCGAGTCCGACTTGGCGCCGATCCGGTTCATCGCCACGTTCAGCGTCTTGTGCGCCTCGGGGCTCAGTGCGCCCAAGCTCATGCCGGGGGTCACGAAGCGCTTGCGGATCGAGGTGATCGATTCCACCTCTTCGATCGGCACCGGTTTGCCCAGCGGCTTGATGTCCAGCAGATCGCGCAGGTGGATCGGCGGGTTGCCCTGCATCTTGGCGGAATACTGCTTCCACAGCTCATAAGACGCGCGGTTGCAGGCCATCTGCATCATGTGCATCGAGGTCGCTTCCCAGGCGTGGGTCTCGCCGGTCTTGCGCGCCTTGTAGAAACCGCCGATCGGCAGCACGCCCTCGGGCGATTTCCAGGCCCTGGCGTGGATCTCCTCGGCCTTGGACTGGATGCCGGTGACACCGATGCCGGAAATCCGGCTGGTCATGCCGGGGAAATACTCGGCGCACATTGCGCGGGAGAGACCCACGGCCTCGAAGTTCAGGCCGCCGCGGTAGGAGGAGACCACGGAGATGCCCATCTTGGCCATGATCTTCAGCAGGCCCTGGTCGATCGCCTCGCGGTAGCGGGCCACGTTTTCGGTGAGGGTGCCGTCCAGCAGGCCGCGCTCAATGCGGTCGGCCAGCGAATCCTCGGCCAGGTAGGCGTTCACCACGGTGGCGCCGCAGCCGATCAGCACCGCGAAGTAATGCGGGTCGATGCATTCGGCGGAACGCACGTTGAGCGAGCAGAAGGTGCGCAGGCCCTTGCGGGTCAGATGCGAATGCACGGCGGAAGTCGCCAGGATCATCGGCATCGCCACCTTTTCCGCACCGGAATACTGATCTGTCAGCACCAGGTGGCCTGCGCCCGAGCGCACGGCCTCTTCGGCCTCGGCGCGGATGCGCGCAAGGGCGGCGCTCAGCGCGCCCTTGCCGGGGGTGAAGGTACAGTCGATCTCCGCCAGCGGCGCGTTGAACTGGCCGACCAGAGTGTCCCACTGGGCGTTGCCGACAAAGGGGCTTTCCAGCACGATGATCTCGGTCTGGGAGCTGTCTTCGTCCAGCACGTTCTTGAGGTTGCCGAAGCGGGTCTTGAGCGACATCACCCGGAATTCGCGCAAGCTGTCGATCGGCGGGTTGGTCACCTGCGAGAAGTTCTGCCGGAAGAAGTGGCTCAGGGGCCGGTACTGCTTGGACAGCACGGCCGAGGGCGTGTCATCGCCCATCGAGGCCAGCGCCTCCTTGCCGTCCTCGGCCATCGGCGCCAGGATCTGCTCCAGCTCCTCCACCGAATAGCCGGCCGCGATCTGCCGCTTGCGCAGCTCAGGCCCGCTAAACAGCGCCTGCTCGCTGACCCCCGCCAGGGTGGGGTCGGCGTCGTTGATTTTCTGCACCCAGTCGCCGAAGGGCAGCGCGCGGGCGAGTTTGTCCTTGATTTCGGTGTCGTGGTACAGCTGGCCCTTCGCCATGTCGACGGCCAGCATCTGGCCCGGACCCAGCGCGCCCTTTTCCACCACAGCGGCCTCGTCGATCGGCACCATGCCCGCTTCCGAGCCCGCGATCACCAGCCCGTCACCGGTGACCACGTAGCGCATCGGGCGCAGCCCGTTGCGGTCGAGCCCGGCGCAGACCCAGCGGCCGTCGGTCATCGCCAGCGCCGCGGGCCCGTCCCAGGGCTCCATCACCGAGTTGCAGTAGGAGTACATGTCACGCCAGGCCTGCGGCAGCTCCACCGCCTGTTTGGACCAGCTTTCCGGCACCAGCATGGTCTTCGCCATCGGCGCCGAGCGGCCTGCGCGCACCAGCACCTCGAAGACCGAATCGAGCGCCGCGGAGTCGGACGACCCGCCCGGCACGATCGGCTTGATGTCCTCGGCGTAGTCGCCAAAGGTCGAGGACGCCATGCGGATCTCATGGCTCTTCATCCAGTTGAGGTTGCCCCTCAGCGTGTTGATTTCGCCGTTGTGCGCGAGCATGCGGAACGGCTGCGCCAGCCACCATTGCGGGAAGGTGTTGGTGGAGTAGCGCTGGTGATAGATCGCAAAGGCGCTCTCGAACCGCAGGTCGTTGAGGTCCGGGTAGAACACAGCAACCTGCTCGGCCAGCATCATGCCCTTGTAGATGATCGAACGGCAGCTGAGCGACGCGATATAGAGCCCGGCAATGCCGGCCGCGGCAGCGGCCTTCTCGATCCGGCGGCGGATCACGTAAAGCTCGCGCTCGAAGGTTTCCTCATCCACGCCCTTGGCGTTGGAGATCAGGATCTGCTCGATCTCGGGGCGGGTCGCGTTGGCCTTTTCGCCAAGGCAGGTCACATCCACCGGCACATGGCGCCAGCCATAGATGGAATAGCCCATGCGCAGCACTTCACTTTCCACAATGGTCCGGCAACGCTCCTGGGCGCCAAAATCAGTGCGCGGCAGGAACACCTGGCCCACCGCCATCAGCTCGTCCTCGCGCGGCTCGTGCCCGGTGCGGCGGATCTGGTCATAGAAGAAGGGCACCGGGATCTGCAGGTGGATACCCGCGCCGTCACCGGTCATGCCGTCGGCATCCACCGCGCCGCGGTGCCAGATCGCCTTCAGCGCGTTGATGCCCGCCTGCACCACCTTGCGGCTTTTCTTGCCGTCGACCGAAACCACCAGGCCGACGCCGCAGGAGGAATGCTCCTCCTCCTCGGAATACAGGCCGTTCTCAGCCATCCACTTGCGCTTGGCTTCCTCGGCGCGCACCCAATCGGCATCATATCTGGTCATTGGCTGTTTCCTTCTCCGGAAGGGGCAAACATGTCGATCATCTCGGCGCCGGTCAGTTTCCGGCAGCTGCTGTCGAACGTGTAGCCCGCTGGCTTTTGGTCGATGTAAAGTTCCAGGCGCAGCTCGCTGCCGCCTGCGTTGTCAAACAGGCCGGCCGCGATCTGCGTCTGGCCCTGATGTTTCCCCGCGGTCATGCGGTACCACAGCGCCGAGCCGCAGCTGCCGCAGAAAGCGCGCTCGGCCCAGCCCGAGGACTGGAAGGTCTGCACCGGGCCCAGCGCGGCAAAACCCGGCGCGGCCTGGAAACTGAGGAAAGGCCCGCCGGACCAGCGCTGGCACATCTTGCAGTGGCAGGCCGACAGCGCGGCGCGCGCAGGCGTGGCGGAGACCTTCACCGCGCCGCACATGCATTGCCCATTCAACTCGCCCATAGCATTTGTCCTCTTGCTGGCCGCCCAGGGCCCTCTTGCTTGATTGGTCAGCATTGATGACCTGTTTGCAGTATTGACCCCGCCTGGCTGGCGCACAGGGAGTGCACGGGGGGTGCACACCCGGTGCACGGCCGCTGCTGCCTATTCGGCCGCCACCGCGGCGCGGCTGTTCAGGCGCTCCAGGATCGCAGCGGCGCAGTCGCGGCCGTCGCGGATCGCCCAAACCACCAGCGAGGCACCGCGCACGATGTCGCCCACCGCATAGACTCCCTCCAGCGCGGTGGCGCCGGTCTGGAACTCCGCCTTGATGGTGCCCCAGCGGGTCACCGGCAGCTCCGGCTGGCCCCAGAGACCCGGCAGGTCCTCGGGCTCGAAGCCCAGCGCCTTGATCACCAGATCCGCGTCTTCCACGTAATCCGCGCCCTCGATCACCTCCGGCGCCTGGCGGCCCGAGGCATCCGGCTGGCCCAGGCGCATCTTCTGCACCATCACGCCCGCAACCTTGCCGCCGTCATCGGTGAAACCCTTGGGCGCCGACAGCCACTCGAAGATCACGCCTTCTTCCTCGGCGTTCTGGGTTTCGCGCTGAGAGCCCGGCATATTCGCCCGGTCGCGGCGGTAGAGGCATTTGACGCTGGTCGCGCCCTGCCGGATCGAGGTCCGCACGCAGTCCATCGCCGTATCGCCGCCGCCGATCACGACCACCTTCTTGCCTTCGGCGTTGAGCGCGCCGCTCTCGAAGTCCGGCACCGCGTCGCCAAAGCTCTTCTTGTTGGAAGCGCACAGGAAGTCGATTGCCTTTACAATGCCTTCCGCTCCGCTGCCCGGCATCGCGAGGTCGCGCGACTTGTAAACGCCGGTGGCGATGATCACCGCATCGTGCTTGCCGCGGATCTCGTCAAAGCTGATGTCCGCGCCCACGTTGCAGTTCAGCACAAAGGTGACGCCGCCATCGGCCAGCAGCTTGTTGCGGCGCTCGACCACGTCCTTTTCCAGCTTGAAGCTGGGAATGCCATACATCAGCAGCCCGCCCGCGCGGTCATAGCGGTCATAGACGGTGACCTGCACGCCGGCCTTGCGCAGCATGTCCGCCGCCGCCAGCCCGCCAGGGCCCGCGCCGATGATGCCCACGCTTTCGCTGCGCTCGGCGGCCGGGGCGGCGGGCTTCACCCAGCCCTTTTCCCAGGCCGTGTCGGTGATGTATTTCTCGACCGAGCCGATGGTGACGGTGCCGTGGCCCGACTGCTCGATCACGCAGTTGCCTTCGCAAAGCCTGTCCTGCGGACAGATGCGGCCGCAGATCTCAGGGAAGGTATTGGTGGCCTGGCTGACCTCATAGGCTTCTTCGAGACGGCCGGTTGCGGTCAGCCGCAGCCAGTCGGGGATGTTGTTGTGCAGCGGGCAGTGGCTCTGGCAGTATGGCACGCCGCACTGGCTGCAGCGGCTGGACTGTTCGGCCGCCTTGGCGGCGGCGAACTCCGCGTAAATCTCGTTGAAGTCTTCCTTGCGCAGACTGGCGTCACGCTTCTCCGGCATGTCGCGTTCGATCTGCACGAATTTCAGCATCGGTTGCTTGGCCACGGGCTGGACTCCATCATCTGTCTGGCTGCGGGCCCCTGCCGTCCGGAGGCTGCTCGAAGGGCTTGTTCGGGGCACGGGCCTATTTACGTAAAATATGCTGACCTATTTTGCCAGCAGTTGCCCCTTACTACCGCGCCGGGCGCAAATGTACAGCAATTTTAGGGCCGATTCGGACCCAAAAACGGGCTTTCCATTCCGAACCCGGCTTTTATACAAAAGCGCGACCAATTGAGGCCCGTTCGCGGCCAGGAAAGGACACTTCCCGATGCCGCTCTTCCAACTGATCCTGGTCGCGCTGATCCAGGGCATCACCGAATTCCTGCCGGTTTCCTCCTCCGGCCACCTGATTCTCCTGCCAGGGCTCACCGGGCTCGACGACCAGGGCCAGGCAATCGACGTGGCCGTGCATGTGGGCACGCTGGCGGCGGTGCTGATCTACTTCTGGAGCGACGTGCGCGAGGCGCTGGCGGGCCTGCCCCGCGCCCTCGCCGGCCGCATCGACACACCGGGTGCGAAACTGGCGCTGGGGCTGATCATCACCACCGTGCCGACCATTCTGGCAGGGGCGGCGCTGCATTTCACCGGCCTCGACGATTTGCTGCGCTCGATGCAGGTGATCGGCTGGGCCATGCTGGGCTTCGGGCTGGTGCTCTACTGGGCCGACCAGCGCGGCGCGGAGGTGAAGCAGGAGGACGACTGGGGCCCGCGCGATGCGCTGATCATGGGGCTGTGGCAGGCGCTGGCGCTGATCCCCGGCACCTCGCGCTCCGGCATCGCCATCACCGGCGCGCGCCAGCTCGGCTACACCCGCGAGGACGGCGCCCGCATCGCCATGCTGATGTCGATCCCCACCATCATCGCCTCCGGAGCGCTGCTGGGCACCGAGGTCGCGATGGAGGCCAACATCGCCCTGTTGCGCGACGCCGCAATTGCGGCGGGGCTGGCAATGCTTTCGGCGCTGGCCGCGCTCAGCCTGATGATGCGGCTGCTACGCTCGCTCAGCTTTACGCCTTACGTGCTCTACCGGGTGCTCCTGGGGCTGATACTGCTGGCCATTGCCTACAGCAACTGAACCGGGCACCTGAGGCAAGAGTCCAGAAAAGGCGCCGGCCTCTGCCCGCGCCTTCGTCCTTCAGGCCGCTGGCCCGCTCAGGCGCCGTTCTTGCGCAGGTCGCGGGCCGATTGGGTCATCTCGTCATACTGGCCCGAAGGGCGGAACTTCCACAGGTAATCCGGCAGCACGGCCTCAAGGCTGACCGGGCTGATGCCGAGGTCGGCAAAACCCCTGGCGCCGCCGGACACCACATTGTCGCGTTTCAGGTTTTTCAGCTGGTCGCGGGTCAGCATCTTGTTTTCCAGAAGCTGGAAGCTCGCCTTCTGCAGCATATCAAAGCCAAAGGCGATCATCTGCGCTGCAAAGCCCGGCAGAGAAAGCACCAGGCGGCGGCGGTGAATCACCCCCAGCATCTGCTGCATCAGCGCCCGGAAGCTCTTCACCTCCGGCCCGCCAAGCTCGTAGATGCCCGGCGCGGCCTCCCCCGTGGCCGCTTTCACGGCCGCCTTGGCGACATCATCCACATAGACCGGCTGGAACTTCGTGCTGCCGCCCGCAATCGGCAGCACCGGCGACAGACGGGTCATGCCCGCGAAACGGTTGAAGAAATTATCCTCCGGGCCGAAGATCACCGACGGCCGCAGGATCACCGCGTCAGGGAAGTTGCGCAGCACAGCCGCTTCGCCCGCCGCCTTGGTGCGGGCATAGGCGCTGGCGCCCGAGGCATCGGCGCCAATGGCGGAGATCTGCACCAGCCGGGCAACGCCCTGATGGGACGCGATCTGCGCCACCCGTGCAGCGCCCTCGGCATGGACCTGCTCGAAGGTGTTCTTGCCCAGCTCGTTCAGGACGCCGACGCAATTCACCACCGCATCCGCCCCCTGCATCACCGCCGCCACCGAGGCATCGTCGCGGATATTGCAGAACACCGGTTCCACCTGGCCCGGCACGCCGTAAGGCTTCACATGCATGGCTTCGTTAGGGCGGCGCACCGCCACCCGCACCCGCCAGCCCGCCTTGGCCATGCGCCGCGCAATATAGCGGCCGACGAAACCGGATCCGCCGTAAATCGTGACCAGTTTGGACATCTCTTGGCTCCTGAAGTTAGCTGCCCCTATGCTCTAGCGCCGCCAAAGGCGCCAAACAAGGCGCAATTAGCCGCGTTTGCGGGCCAACCCCCGGGGCGGCCTGCCCTTTTTGAGCCCGGCACGCAGCTTTGGCGCAGCATGGCTGGAATGGGTAAAAATCAGGTGCATTCCCTGGCGGTTCGGCAGCAGGGCTAGGGGCAGCCGGCGCCCTCCCGCGCTCTCCCGCGCCCGCAGGCGCCCCGGCTGCGCCGGGGAACCTTGACGGCCTTGGGCCGCGCAGCTGCGCTGGCTTTCCTGCTGAGAAACCTTCTCTGGCCGTTTTGCCCGTGCAGGGCCATGCGGCTGTCCGGCAGCCCCCCGCCCCCAGGGCAAATGGCGCCAAGGCGCGTCCGCATGCGCCGCCCCGCTGCGCGCGAGCGCAGCGCCCGGCCCAACCGGGCGGGGCATTCTGTGAATGCGCTTGAGCGGGCGGGAGCGCCCCCTTTTTGCCGGTCCGGCCCCGCCTGGCGTTCAGGAGGCGCGGCTGTAGCGCACCCCCTCCGGCTTATGGGCGTCCAAGGCGCTGGCGATGATGCGGGTCAGCGGGCGGCCTTCGGGCAGGATCTCCAGCGCCGTGTCGCTCAGCCGCACCAGATCGCCGAACCGCGCCGCGATGCCGTCAAGCTCCGCGTCCAGCGCCGCGGCCCCGGCTCCGAACCGCTGCCGCAGCCCTGCCCGGTCGAGCCGGAAATCGCACATCAGCATCTCGATCGCCCGGCCGCGCAAGGCATCATCGCCTGACATCACGTGCCCGCGCGCACCTGCCAGTTCCCCGGCCTCTATCCGCTGCACGTAGGCGGGCGTGGCCGCGGCGTTCTGGATGTAGCCGCCGGCAAAGCGCGAGATCGAAGACGCGCCGAGGCCGATCAGCGAGGGACAGCTGTCGTCCGTGTAGCCTTGAAAGTTACGCCGCAGGCGGCCGCTGCGCGCCGCACCCTCCAGCCCGTCTCCGGGACGCGCGAAATGGTCGATGCCGATGGCGGCAAACCCCGCCGCCCGGAACCGCTCCGCCGCCTGCCCGGCCAGGTGGAAGCGCGCCAGATCGTCCGGCAGCGCCTCCTCCCTGATGAGCTGCTGCCGCTTCGCGACCCAGGGCACATGCGCATAGCCGAACAGCGCCAGCCGGTCCGGGGCAAGGCTCAGCACCTTCTCCAGCGTATCCGCCATCCGCGCCTGCGTCTGATGCGGCAGCCCGTAGACCAGATCGGCGTTGAGCGAGGTGATCCCGGCGGCGCGCAGGTCCGCAACGCAGGCCTGCGTCACCTCAAACGGCTGCTCCCGCCCGATCGCCGTCTGCACCAGCGGATCGAAGTCCTGAATGCCGATGCTGGCCCGGTTCATGCCTTCGGCCGCAAGCGCCGCGATCTTGCCGCGGTCCACCATCGTCGGGTCGATCTCGACCGAGAACTCCCAATCCTCCGTCTGCGGGAACACCGCCTTCACCATTTGTGCCAGCCGGCGGATCAGCTGCGGCGGCAGGATGGTGGGCGTGCCGCCGCCCCAATGCATCCGCCCCATCCGCACGCCCGCGGGCAGAAGCGGCGCCACCAGCGCCAGTTCCTGCTCCAAAGAGCCGATGTAGCTCTCCACCGGGCTCAGTGTCCGGGTGCCTTGCGTGCGGCAGGCGCAGAACCAGCACAACCGCTCGCAAAACGGGATATGCAGGTAGACCGAAACCGGCTGCGCCGGGTCCAGCGCCCGCAATGCGCGGGCCTGATCCGCGGCGCCAAGGCTTGCGGAAAACACCGGCGCGGTTGGATAGGAGGTGTAGCGGGGCACCCGGCTGTCGAACAGCCCAAGGGCTTGAAGGCGGTCAATCTGTTTCATGACTGCCCTATGCACCGGCTGCGCTGCCCAGACTTTGCGCAGGATCAAACGGCCGCGTGTTTCGCGCTCCGCCGCAGCCACGGAGGTATTAACGCAACCTGCTGTATTTACTTTGGAAAATGTCGCAACCCCGAATTCCAGAGAATTTCGGCCAAGACACGCATTTTCCGTTTGACCCTGCCCGCGACTCCACTTATACGCCGGTCCCACGACACCGGCCCAGGTGGCGGAATTGGTAGACGCGCTAGCTTCAGGTGCTAGTGTCCGTATGGACGTGGAGGTTCGAGTCCTCTCCTGGGCACCATCCCCCCTCTCTCGATAGCAGACCTCGCCGCCCCAGGTGACCGGAGCTAATTTGCGCCCGCCGTGTCCGGCAGGCGCGGGGGCAGCGCTCAGGCTGCCTGATATTGCGGAGCCGTTGCCAGAAAGCGGCCGTAGGCGCCGGCGTCGGGCGGGGCGAACTGCTCCACCAGCGGGTTCGCGCGCTTCCACTCGGTCGCACCCATGTCCATCAGCAGCTCATCGAAATGCTTGAAATGGAACGGCGCCGAGCACAGCCCGCCGTAGATCTGCGCGGCCGGGCGCTCCTTGCGGCGCCAGTCGAGCATCATCTGGATGTTCTCGTCCATCTCTGCCCGCGAGGGCTGCCGCGCCAGCTGGCCGTCGGCGTAGCGCACCAGCCAGTTCGCCACCATTTCAGCCGACAGAATCGTGCAGAAGCTGGAGTTAAAGCCGACGAATCCCATCTCCGGCAGGTCCGGGTTCACCGCAAGCCGGTAGGTGCGGTACTGGCCGTCGGGCTCAATCAGCTTGTCCAGGTGGCGCTGCGCCAGATAGGGAATGCCTAACTTCCAGCCCACCGCGGAGACCACGAGGTCGGCGCCGATGCGCGCACCGTTCTCCAGCACGATCTCGTCACCCTCGTACCGCTCGAAGGTGGAGCGGACCGGGATGATGGAGCCGTCCTTGAAGCCCTCGAACAGCCCGGGCGTCACGATCGGCACCGAGCAGGAGACGTCCTTTTCGATCGGCACATCCGGCACCATGTCCCATTTCTTCAGGCCAAGCTGCAGCTTCAAAAGCGCCTCCAGCCCGCGGAAATTGGCCCAGATCAGGGGTTTAGCCATGCCATAGAGCGCCTTGTGCAGCCAGCTCCGCCCCCAGCCGTTGAACTGCACCTCCTGCGCGCGCATGTAGAGCAGCTTCTTGAAATTGATGCCGCCGACGAAATAGGGCACCCGCCAGACGTTCTGGCGGTAGACCAGATGCACCTGTTTGGCGCCATGCTGGGCCGCGTTCACCGCCACGTCGGTTGCGGATTTGGAACCGCCCAGCACCACCACCCGCTTGCCGCGCGCGCGTTCCGGGTCGAGGTACTCCGAAGAATGCACCACCTCGCCGCCCTGAGCCTCGAACGACTCCTGCCCCGGGTGGGTGAGGATGTTCTTCTCCGAGAACTGCCCGGTGCAGACCACGGCGAAGTCCACGTCGACCTCGCGCGCCTCCCCCGCCGTTTCTACCACCAGCCGCCAGCCCGGCTGCCCCTCCGGACGCCGGTCCATCTCCAGCACGGCGGTGTTCAGCTGGAACAGGCGGTGCAGGTCATGCTTGTCCGCATAGGAATGCAGGTAGGCATGCACCTGCGGGCCCTTGGGCCACTCGGGGTAGTCTGCGGGCATCGGGTGATCGGTGTAGCAGTAAAGCTCCTTGGGCGATTGCGTCTGCACACCGGGATAGGAGCGCGACAGCTCCCAAACGCCGCCCAGATCATGGCCGCGCTCGAAGCCCAGCACCTCGTGGCCCTTTTCGGCAAACGCCTTGGCTGCTGCCAAACCGCTGACCCCGCCGCCGATGACGGCGACCTTCTTCCTTTTCACCATGTGAGCCTCCTTTACTCGGCCGGGGGCGGCAGAAAGTCGACCTCATGCAGCGCCGACAGCCGAACCAGCTCCTCCGGGTCGGTCACCCCGTCGAGCGCGCCGAAAAGATCGTAGAGCTTGCGCGAGGGCGCGACCCCAAAGACGCAAGTGGCCTCCGCGCCGGAGCGGTTGAAGATGCCATGCGCCACGCCCATCGGCATGCGGATGGTGTCGCCCGGGCCGGCCTTGTGCACATCCTCGCCAAATTCGACCTCCAGCTCTCCCTCCAGCATGGTGATCCACTCGTCCTGGGTGGGGTGCACATGCGGCGGCACGAAAGTGCCGTCCGGAACCACCGCGTGCCAGATGAAGGCGTTTTCGCTGTGCAGCTTGGGCGTATAAGTGTGGCCAACCACGTTCCACGCGGTGCCGTTCAGCCCCTCGGCCGCCTTGGTTACTCCCTGATCCAGAGCCATGTTGTCCTCCCTTTTCAGCTCGTGCACTCAAGCTTAGGACGGGATCGGCAAAACCATTATCCGGAATGCGCAATAAAGCGCAAAATCCTGGCCGGGCGGCGCAAGTTCCGTGCTAGCCTGCCGCAATGGACGCGCCACACACCACACCCAGCGCCGAGCCCCTCCGGGCCTGGCGGCGGTTTCACAGCCGCGACATCGGCGAAGCGCGCGCGATGGTGGCGCGCAAGTTCTGCGACCATGCGCTGGACCCCGCGGGCCGCAGCGCCGGATTCGACACCCGCCACAACCACGCCCCGGGGCGCAGCCTGTCGCTCAACTACCTCAGCTATGGCACCGGGGTGCGGATCGCGCCGGAAGAGCTGCGCGATTTCTACCTGGTGCAGTTACCGCTTACGGGCCGTGCGGAGGTCGCCAACGGCGGCGCCGCGGTCGCCTCCCGCCCCCGCCTGGGCACGGTGCTGAACCCGGACCGGAAGTCGCGGATGACCTGGCACGCGGACTGCCGGATGCTGTTGCTGCAAATCAGCCGTTCGGCGCTGCACGGCACCGCCGAACGCGCCGCAGGCATGGCTCTGCCCGAAGCGGTGGTCTTTGACACCGCGGTGCCGCTGGAAGCGGGAAGACTTCAGGACTGGGCGCGCCAGTTCTCGGCCTGCGTCAGGGCCACCAGCCGGCAGGAGGGTTTCGGCACCTGGTCCGCCTTGCAGCAGCAGGTGATCGAGGAGCAGCTGATGCTCGGCTTCCTCAGCCATCAGGACAGCAACATCCGCCACCTGCTGGACCGCCCCGCGCCCCGCGCCGGCAGCGCCCAGATCCGCCGCGCGCAGGACTTCATCCACGCGCATCTATCTGACCCGGTCAGCCTGCCCGGGATCGCCGGCGCCGCTGGCTGCAGCCTGCGCTCGCTGCAGGCGGGGTTCCAGGCCGCCTTCGGCCTCAGCCCGATGCAATACCTGCGTGACCAGAGGCTCGACATGGCGCATTACCTGCTGCTGTCCGGCCCGCCCGGCAGCAGCGTCGGAAGCATCGCCCATGACTGCGGCTTTGCCCACCTCGGCCGCTTTGCCCAGCTCTACCGCGCGCGCTTCGGCCAGCCGCCCAGCGCCACCGCCCGGGCGCGCGACCTGTCCGGGTGTGCCCGCGGCGCAGGCTCCGGCGGCACGGCGGAAAGCGCGGCCGGAGATGCATTTTCCGTTTGACGCCGCCGCGAAGCACTTTTATACGCCCTCCTACTGCATCCGTGCCCAGATGGCGGAATTGGTAGACGCGCTAGCTTCAGGTGCTAGTGTCCGTATGGACGTGGAGGTTCGAGTCCTCTTCTGGGCACCACTGCCGGAAATCCCGATAATCAAAGACACGATCCCGCCTCTCGCCGAGGCCGCGTGCCCCCCGTGCGCTCCGGCTCCCGCAAGGGCAAGGTGTGGCTCGCGCATTACGCCATTGCATTTTACCTAAAGTTGAGTAATTTCACCCCATCCGCTCTGCGCCTCGGCCCTCCCCCGTCGGCAAGCGGCTGTACCTATGATTTTTTTCAGATTTTTGGAACTTGCGTCTTCTACCTATGCACGACCACACTTTCCCCGGCGCCCTTGCGCATTCAACCGGTGAGACCGCCGCTGCTCTGCGCGAATCTGCCGACGCGGCGGCGAGTCGCTGGACCCGCTACGACCTCGGCAGTGACGGCAGCTTCCAAGGCACGCTCAGCTACCGGGGCGACCGTGACTGGACTGCCATCTCGCTGGAGGAAGGCGCCACCTACAGCTTCACCCTGAAAGGCAGCGCCAGCGGCCAAGGCAGTCTCAGCGATCCGCTGCTGCGGCTTTACGATGGCAACGGCCGCGAGCTGCGGGTGGATGATGACAGCGGCTTGGGGTTTGAAGCGGCGCTGACCTTCACCGCTGCCGCAACAGGCACTTACTACCTCGCCGCGTGCAGCTATGGCGACTACGGCACGGGCAGCTACCTGCTCGAAGCCGCCCGCCAAGCGCCGCCGCAGCCTGCCTCCCTGAACCAGCTTGCCGACTATCTGACCGATGGCTTCTGGCAGGACCGCGGCCTGAGCGGGCGCAGCTTCGACACCAGCCGCGACAGCGTCATAACGGTCGACGTGACCGATCTCACCGCCGAAGGCCGCCAGCTGGCCCGCTGGGCTTTCGATGCGTGGGAGATGGCCGCGGACATCGAGTTCCGCGAGGTCAGCCATGGCGCCGGCATCACCTTCGGCGACAACGACGCCGGGGCCTACTCCTATTCGGACGTGCGCAATGGCACGATCGAAAGCTCCTATATCAATGTCTCGCTGCCTTGGCTGGCCCACTACGGCACCAGCATCGACAGCTATTCCTATCAGACCTATCTGCATGAAATCGGCCACGCGCTGGGGCTGGGGCATCAGGGCCATTACAACGGCAGCGCCACCTACGGCATCGACAATGAATTCGCCAACGACAGCTGGCAGCTCTCGGTGATGTCCTACTTCTCGCAGAACGAGAACACGCTGACGGATGCCAGCGAAGCGCTGCTGCTGACGCCGATGATGGCGGATGTGATCGCGATCCAGGATCTCTACGGCAGACCAGATGCGGATAGCGCGACCGCGGGCGATACGGTCTGGGGGCCGGGATCGCAGCTGCCCGGCGTGCTAAGCGATCTCTTCAACGGCCAGGACCACTACCGCGGCAACAACGTCGCCTTCACCATCTGCGACCGGGACGGTACCGACACGCTGGACGCCAGCGGCTTTTCCACTAGCAGCCGGATCGACCTGCGCGGCGGGCATTTTTCGGATATCGGTGAGCTCACCGGCAACGTCGGCATCGCCCGCGGCACGGTGGTAGAGAACGCGCTGGCCGGCAGCGGCCGTGACAGCGTGACCGGCAACGCAGCGGACAACATGATCCGCGGCGGCGCGGGCGGCGACCGGCTGGGCGGCCGCGGAGGCGACGATCTGCTGGCAGGCGGCCGCGGAGGCGACCGGCTCTTCGGCCACGGCGGCAACGACCGGCTGCGCGGCCACAACGGCGCGGACCAGCTGCGCGGCGGCGGCGGCCGGGATGGGCTCACGGGCGGCGGCGGCGATGACCGCCTCGATGGCGGCGGCGGCAACGACCGGCTGACCGGCGGCAGCGGCGCAGATGTCTTTGTCTTCAGCGCCGGCCACGGCCGTGACGTGGTGCGTGATTTCAACGCCGGGCGCGGTGACAGGCTGGACTTCAGCGAACTCGACGGCTTCGGCAGCTTTGCTAGTGTCCTTGCCGCCGCAAGGGACGGCAACGCCGGTGTGCGCATCACCACCGGCGCGGACAGCTCGCTGCTGCTGCAGGGCGTCAGCCTCGACAGCCTCGGCGTCGACGACTTCCTGTTCTGAACGCGCGCAGGGCGGCGCCGGCAGTTGAGTTCGGCGGCCAGAGCGCCTATTTCCCTTGCAACCGCGCCGCGCGGCGGCAAGCAAGAGGGAACTCCAGTGGCCAACCACCTGTACAAGAACGACCTGCCCGACGGGCTGGACCTCGGCCCCGTCGTGGCGATCGACTGTGAAACCATGGGGCTGAACCCGCACCGCGACCGGCTCTGCGTGATCCAGATGTCGGGCGGCGACGGCGACGCCCATATCGTGCAGGTGGAGAAGGGCCAGACCGCGGCGCCCAACCTCTGCCGCATGCTGGAAGACCCGAATGTGCTGAAGCTGTTCCACTTCGGCCGTTTCGACATTGCCGCCATGTACAATGCCTTCGGCGCCCTGGCCGCGCCGGTCTACTGCACCAAGATCGCCAGCCGCCTGGTGCGCACCTACACCGACCGGCACGGGCTGAAGAACCTGACCCAGGAACTGCTGGGCATCGACATCTCCAAGCAGCAGCAGATGAGCGACTGGGGCGCGGAGGACCTGACCGAGGCGCAGCTCGACTACGCCGCCTCGGACGTGCTGCACCTGCACCGCCTGCGCGACGCACTGGATGCGCGGCTCGCCCGCGAAGGCCGCACCGGGATGGCCCAGGCCTGCTTCGGCTTCCTGCCCATGCGCGCCAAGCTGGATCTCGCCGGCTGGCCCGAAATTGATATCTTTGCCCACTCATGACCCATACCGAAGACTTCCTCGCCACTGCCCGCCAGGTCATCACCGATGAGGCCGCGGCGCTCAACGCGCTGGCCGAGGGGCTGGACCGCCGCTTTGCCGAAGCGGTCGACCTGATCCTCAAGGCCGAGGGCCGCATCATCGTGAGCGGTATCGGCAAATCCGGCCATATCGGCCACAAGATCGCGGCCACGCTCGCCTCCACCGGGACGCCCGCCTATTTCGTGCATCCGGCCGAAGCCAGCCACGGCGACCTCGGCATGCTGTCGGGCGGCGACGTGGTGCTGGCGATCTCCAACTCGGGCGAGGCGCCGGAACTGGCGAACCTGCTGGCCTTCACCCGCCGCTTCGGCATTCCGCTGATCGGGCTTTCCAGCAAGATGGAGAGCACCCTGATGAAACAGGCCGACGTGCATCTGCAGATCCCCTCGATGGGCGAGGCCTGCGGCTTTGGCATGGTGCCCTCGATCTCCACCACGCTGACGTTGGCGATGGGCGATGCGCTGGCCATCGCGCTGATGAAGCACCGCGATTTCCGCCCCGAGAACTTCCGCGATTTCCACCCGGGCGGCAAGCTCGGCGCGCGGCTGAGCAAAGTGCGCGACCTGATGCATGCGGGCGAGGCCCTGCCGCTGGTGGCCGAGACCACCCCGATGCCCGACGCGCTCATCGAGATCAGCCAGAAGGGCTTCGGTGTCGCGGGCGTTGCCGCCGCGGACGGCTCGCTTGCGGGCATTATCACCGACGGCGACCTGCGCCGCCACATGAACGGGCTCCTGGAAAAGACCGCGGCTGAGGTAATGACCGCCGCCCCTGCCACCATCGCCCCCGGCGCCATGGCCGAGGAAGCGGTGGCGGTGATGAACCAGCGCAAGATCACCTGCCTCTTCGTGGTCGACCCGGACAACGGCCGCAAGGCGGAAGGGCTCCTGCACATCCACGACTGCCTGCGCGCGGGCCTCGGCTGAGCCGCGAAAGGAGGGCGTCATGGACAGGCATTCCCGCGCCGTTGCCTATCTGAAGGTGCTGCTGCCGCTCACCGCGCTGGTGCTGCTGTCCACCCTATTCATGATCTCGCGCGGTTCCGACATCGAAGCGGTGATCCCCTTCGCCGAGACGGAGATCGAGGACCGGCTGCGCGGCCAGCAGGTGACCGCGCCCTATTTCTCCGGCACCACGGCGGAGGGCGACGAGATCATGGTGACCGCAAGCCTCGCCCGCCCCGGCGGCGCCAGCGCCCCGGCGGTCGCCAGCGATCTGAAAGCCGAGATCCGCATGGCCGGGGGCGGACGGATCGCGCTGTCCTCGGACACCGGCGCCGTTTACCCGGACCGGGATCTTGCAGAATTTGCCGGCGGCGTCACCATCACCTCGGCTGACGGGCTGACGGTGGAGACCGAAATCCTGAACACCGCACTGAGCGGGCTGGAAGCGGAAAGCCCCGGCCCGGTGCGCGCCCGCGGCCCGATCGGCGACCTCACCGCCGGCAACATGCGCATCCGCGCGAAAACCGAAGGCGGCCCGGTGCATATGCTGTTCAAGGACGGGGTGAAGCTGATATACGATCCCCAAAAACCGGAAAGATAGACCGTGCCCCATCTTCGCGCCCTTCTGTTCTGCCTGCCGCTGGCCTTTGCGGCCCTGGTCCCCGCTTCCGCCCCGGCACAGGAGGCCTCGGTGGCCTTCGGCGCAGTGAAAGCCGACCCCAGCCAGCCGGTCGAGGTGACCGCCGATGCGCTGGCCGTGAACCAGGCCGACGGTTCTGCCGAGTTCACCGGCAACGTGCTGATCGTTCAGGGGGTGATGCGGCTCTCCGCCGATGAGGTGCTGGTGATCTACAAGACCGGCGCGGAAGACGGCGGCAAAAAGGGCATCGAACGGCTGGAGGCCACCGGCAACGTGCTCCTGGTCAGCGGCCCCGACGCCGCCGAGGCCGAGCGCGCCGAATACACTATCGACAGCGGCACCGTGGTGATGACCGGCAACGTGCTGCTCAGCCAGCAGAACAACACGCTGACCTCGGACCGGCTGGAAGTGAACCTGACCTCCGGCTCCGCCCGCATGGCCGGCCGCGTCAAGACCATCCTCAACCCGGAGGGCGGCAGCAACTGATGGCAAAACCCGACCTGAAAGTGACCGAAGGCTCCTCCGGTCTGCGGATCGAGCGGCTGCGCAAATCCTACCGCAAGAAGGTGGTCATCCGCGATGTCAGCATGTCGCTGAACCGCGGCGAGGTGGTGGCGCTCCTGGGCCCGAACGGCTCCGGCAAGACCACCAGCTTCTACGCCATCGCAGGGCTGGTGTTCCCCGAGGCCGGGGTGGTGTCGATCGACGGGCAGAACGTGACCGGCCTGCCGATGTACCGCCGTGCCCGGCTCGGCATCGGATATCTGCCGCAGGAGATGTCGATCTTCCGCGGCCTGTCGGTGGAGGACAACATCTCCGCCGTGCTCGATATTTCGCAAAAGCACGAGCACAAGCGCCGCGAGCGGCTGGAAGAGCTGCTATCGGATTTCTCCATCGAGCACCTGCGCCGCGCGCCTGCGCTGGCGCTCTCGGGCGGTGAGCGCCGCCGGGTGGAAATCGCCCGCTGCCTGGCCGCCGATCCCAAATACCTCTTGCTGGACGAGCCCTTCGCAGGCGTCGACCCGATCTCGGTCGGGGACATCCGCCACCTGGTCGCGGACCTCAAGAAGCGCGGCATCGGGGTGCTGATCACCGATCACAACGTGCGCGAGACGCTGGAGATCGTCGACCGCGCCTATATTCTGCACGACGGCCAGGTGCTGATGTCCGGCAGCCCCGAGGAAGTGGTGGAAAACGAAAACGTCCGCCGCGTCTATCTGGGCGACAATTTCCGCATTTCCTGACCCTGCCGCCGGCTTCGGCGCACCCCGGTCCGGGCCTGTCCGGGCCGGCCCTGCGCCCCGCTTGCAGGCCCTCCTGCCGGCCCCGTTCCGCCTGCGCTCCGGCCGGCCCGGGGAGGCCAAACGGGGCGGTCGGCAACCCGCGTGCCAGCGCTAACGAACCGTTGCCGAATTTGCGCGATATCCATTGACTCTCCTGCTGACATGCCGTCGAATTGGCCAATGGCATATGTGCAATCCGATGCAAACCGCGCGCCGGCCTTGGCAACAGGGCCCGGGCGGGTGCTTCCGGATGCCAGGCCTGACCCCCGGAGCCGGACCTGACACCAGGCCGCCAAGGATTGCCTTGGCGGCAGGCCCGGCGCCACATTCGTGAAGGAGATCACATGCGTTACAAAATCAGCGGCAAACAGATCGACATCGGCGAAGCTCTGCAAACCCACGTGCAGACCGAGCTTGGGACGGCGGTTCAGAAATATGCCGAACGCCCGACCGACGCGACCGTGGTCTTTTCCCGTTCGGCGCATGAATATGTGTGCGAAACCACCGTGCATCTGTCCACCGGGCTGACCGCCCAGGCCAAGGCGCATGCCACCGAAATCTATGCCTCTTTCGAAGGCTGCTGCGAGAAGATGGAGAAACAGCTGCGCCGCTACAAGCGCCGCCTCAAGGATCACCACCGCGACCGCAGCGAACCGGTTGAACATCTCGGCGCCAATTCGTATATCCTCGCCTCTGAGGATACCGGCGGCGAACCGGACTCGCTGCAGCCGATCATCGTGGCCGAGATGGAGACCCGCATTCCGTCCCTGTCGGTGGGCGAGGCCGTGATGCAGATGGAACTGGCCGGCGCGCCGGTCCTGGTCTTCCGCAACGAAGGCAAGGACGGGCTGAACGTGGTCTACCGCCGCGAAGACGGCAACATCGGGTGGATCGACCCGTAACACGAAGGCAGCGCCTCCCGGCCGGGGCGCCGGAACGGAGCAGACACATGCAGATTTCCAGCATTCTCAAGCCAGAGGCGGTCCGGGTGATCGGATCGGCCTCCAGCAAGAAGCGCCTGTTTCAGGAAATCTCGGATGTCGCCAGCACCGCCTACGGGTTCGATGCCCAGACCGCGGTCGAGGCCCTCCTCGACCGCGAGAGCCTCGGCCCCACCGGGGTCGGGCACGGCGTCGCCCTGCCCCATGCCCGGCTCGATGAGCTGGACGAAATCTGCGGCGTTTTCCTGGTGCTGGAAAAGCCTCTGGACTTCGGCGCGGTGGACCGACAGCCGGTTGACATCGCCTTTGCCCTCTTCGCGCCCGAGGATGCGGGCGTAGAGCACCTGAAGGCGCTGGCGCTGGTCTCGCGCACCCTGCGCGAGCAGAGCTTCTGCACCAAGCTGCGCGCCAACCACGACCCGGCGACGCTTTACACCATCCTGACCGAAGACCACTCGGTGAAGGCCGCCTGAACCGCGCCGCCCGGCCCCGCCATCCGTCCGGCCGCCGCCGCCGCCGCACCAGCGCGCCGCCGCGCCTGTCCTGCAGCCCGCTTCACTCTGTCCGCCACCTGCTCCGCGCCGCCGCCGAGGGCACTCTCCCGCCCGTCATCGGCCCCCTCGCGGAGGCACTCTTCCCGTTGGGCCGGGCGCTGCGCTGACGCGCAGCGTGCGCGGCGCGCCCTACAGCCGTGCGGCCAGCGGATCTTCTTGGCCGCAATGCCGGAACTTGGCTTGCGGCAATCCTGCGTATGCCACACCCGCGCCGCGCTTGGCGCGGCGCTTGGCCCAAGGCCGTTCCGGCGGTCCGGGCGCAGCCCGGGCAGCTGGCGGGCGCGGGAGCCCCCCCGGTCCCCGCCGTGCATCCGGCGCAGCAGGTCATTGCGGCCGCCAGGGTTCGAAACCGAAACTCACGTAGTCGCGCTGATAGACCGAGGCGACCAGCGCCTCCAGCTCCGCGTCGTATATATCGGCAAGCGGAAACGGCGCGTCCGGCTCCGCGGGCGCAGGCACAGGCACGGTTCCAGGCGCCTCAGCCCGCCCCAGACGCTCGGCCAGCGCGGGCAGCGCCGCGGCCATCTCCTCTTCGCGCAGCACAAAGTCCGGCGCGCCGAGTTCGGCAAAGCCCGCAAGCGCCTGCGCCTGGCTTGCCCATTCCGCATCCACCCGGACCGAGGTCTGCCCGGCCAGGTTCGCCCGCACGAAGCCCAGGTAGGCGGCAAAGGCAGCCTTATGCTCCGCCCGGCTGTACTCCGGCCCCGGCCCGTCCTCGGGCAGCGGCAGCTTGAACTGCCGCCGCAGGGTGCTGCGGATGCCGCTATAGCAGCCCGGGCCCGTCTGCAGGATGCGGCGGCAGAACACCGCATGCGCCCGCGCCGCCGGATGGCGCAGCACGGTAAAGCTGCGGAATCCCTTGCTGGCACGTTTCCACTGGCGCAGCTGCTTCTGGTTCATGCCCTGGTGCAGCGCCTCAGGCGCCTCACCCTCCAGCGCCGCCATCCACTGCACCACGTCCGCCTCCGGCCCGCCGCGCACCGGCAGGTACAAGAGGCGCGACTCCCGCCCTGCCACATAGCCGGGCACCGCCGGGCCGCGGCGCGGCTCGAAATTCGGGGTGCGGGCAAGGTTGAAACGGTCCAGATCCGCCAGCCCGGCGGGAACGTCTTCGGGATTGGCGATCTTGTCCAGCACCGCCGCCGGGTTCTGCCGTTTCAGCTTGCCGTCCAGCGCGCTGAGCCGCCCCGGCACCCCAAGCCAGCGCGCCAGACCGTTCATCACTTCCAGATTTTGCAGGTCCTCATAAGCCACATAGAACGCCGTCTGGCCGCTGATTTGCAGCCGGTTCATCAGCATCACCTGAAAGGCCTGCAGCTCAGCCGCATGCGACGCAAACTCAGCGCCGTCGAACTCTGCCTGCGCCGTCTTGCGCCGCTTCACGTCTGTCAGCTTCCACTGGTTGGTCGCGCGGGCGATCTTCAAAGAGACGTAGCTTTCGAGCGGATTGCGGGTGAGCACGATCTTGGCGCAGCGCGGATCCTCCAGCATCAGGTCCAGCACCCGCGGGTCGTGGTTGTGGAAATACCGGAAGCCCCCCAGCACCCCCGGCAGCTCCCGGATGCGCGCGATGAGGGCGGCAGGATCGGCCTCGCGCTGATCGAGCGACATGCCCAAGAGCCCGGTCTTGTTCAGATAGCCCATGAAGGCGGGGTTGAAGGCCTCGCCATGGCAGGCCACCCCTTCCAGCGCGTTGAGGTTGCTTTCCAGGAAGTTGGAGCCTGTGCGCATTTCGGCAAAGACAGCGAAGTAGTCAAACGGAGAGGTCATCGGGATCTATCGCACCAAATAGGGTTTGCGCTGCGGTTCTGCCCTGCGGGCGGGGGCTGGCACGGCCGGGAAATCCCCCAGCAGATAGGGGTGCATCCCCTCGTTCTTGAGCCGCTGCAGGAAGGCGCCGGCACCATCGAGCGGCGCCAGATCCGGCGGTTCCGGCAGGGCCCGGCCCGGGATCAGGCCTGCGCCAGTGACGGCGGTCTGCAAATGCTCCGCCGGCGCCTCCAGGAAATCCGCAAGGCTCCAGATCCGCACCTGCGCCTGCACCCAATGCGCGCGCAGGATCTCCAGCTGCGCAGCTTCGGCCTGCTGCAGCCGCGCGGCCTCGCGGCGCAGCTCGGCAAAGGGGAGGGCGGAGCGCAGCAGCGGCAGCGCCCAGGCGCCGCTGATCACCGCGATGCGGGCATTCGGGTCGCGGGCCATCAGCCAGTTCGCCCCCTGACTGTCGCGCGGGCCGTATTGGAAGGACTGGCGCGCGCCGCGGGTGTTCCACAGGAAATTGGTGAGGAAGCGCTCGCAATCATAGTCCCGCACCACAGGGTCGGCACCCAGCGCGCCCTCGATCCGGCCGCCGCCGCCGGCGAAGTCTGCGCCTTCGGGGGCAAACAGATGGCCATGCACCCGCGCGCCGGTGGCCCCGGCAAGCCAGCGCTCGAAATCCTCGAACAGTTCGGCAAAGCCCTGGAAAACCGCGTAAGGCCCCGGGGTGATGCCGTGCTCCCGGCCGGGCCGGGGAAAGCGGCTTTGCATATATAGCCCGGCCCGCCCGCGGCTCAGCCGTTCCGCCGCGGTATCGAACAGCCGGGCGATCTTGCCGGGGTCGGGCTCGGCCTGGCGCGGCGGCCCGTCTGATGCTGCCGGGAAGGCGCTGTAAAGCGCACCGGCCTCAGGCCAGATCTTGCGCGCCACGAAACATTCCGACCGGCGCAGGAGCGGCAGGTGGTCGTCGTAGAATACATATGGCCGGCCGTGCGGGTCGAATTTCGCCAGCGTCAGGGAGCGGCTTTCGATACGGTTGGAATGCAGCCGCGCCAGGCTCTGGAAATAGCTTTCATCCGGAATCCAGACGCGGCGGAAGTAGGCGTCATACTCCGGCCTGCGCGGATCGGTCAGGATGGCCGACAGCGTCTGCCGGGTCAGGCACCACCACTGGCTGCCCATATGCGGCACCAGCCCTTCGGGGATCTTGCGGCTTAGCCCCAGGCGGCGTTGCAGCGCGACATAGCGGTCGAACAGCCGCCGCTGCCGCTTCCAGGAGAAGGGAAACCGCAGGGTGAAGCGCTCGTGCGCCAGCCCGCCGGTGATCCAAGGCACATCCGCGGTGGTGGCGCTTTCGATGAAATCGGTCCCGGGCCGCGCCTCGAGGTAGGCCGCGAGATCCTGCACCGGGCGCAGCGGCAGGCAGGAACCGGAGGCGAGGAAGACATGCCGCGCGGAGGGAAAATCCTCGAGCAGCAGCGCGGCGGCGTCCTGGGTTGCGGCGACTATCCCCCAGGTGCCCCATTCGCAGCGGTGCCGCGGCGAGAAGCGGATCAGCGGATCAGCGGCCAAACCCGCCTTGAACCCGGAAAGCTCCGGCGCGGACACGCTCCTGTCCACGTGGATCACCACCGGGCAGCCTGCCGCGCTCCAGTGCCGGGCCGCCTGTGCCGCCCGCTCCAGCGCGGTGTGCACCAGCATCACCACCCCCAGCGCGCTCACGCCCAGCCGCCTTTCGACATCAGGCCGAGGATCTCCAGCTGCCTCCAGTTGATGTATTTCTCGCTCCAGCGGCACCATAGTTCGGGGTGTTTCGCCAGCTGGCCGGCATAGGCCATGTACTCGACCGAGTCGGCATAGTGCTGGCGCCGGGCCAGCTCTTCCGAGGCCTTGGCGGTGAAGGTGTCCAGAAACTTGGCATGCAGCAGCGCGCCGCTCGCCCGCTCGCCGCCTTCGCGGGCATAGACCTGGTTCAGCCCGCGCGGCAGCAGCGCATGGGTCGAGCTTTCATAGGCGTAGCGCCGGTGCCATTTGACCAGCGGGATCTTGTTCAGCGCCGGCGCGCGGTAGGGGTCGCCGTCAAAGAACACCCGCGCCCGCGGCCCGCCCTGGATCCACAGGTTGCCATACTCCGGGTTGCGGCTGAGCGTGTAATTGCCGCTGTCGAACCAATGGGCGATCTCCATCGGGTCCTGCCCCGCGCGGTAGGGCACCGCATCGAGCGGCCCCTTGGGGTAGAGGTCGAGCAGCATCGCCGGGAAGCTGCGGGCGCCGCAATCGTCCAGCCAGCCGGTCAGCGCCTGGATCGGGCGGCTGTCGCAGAACGGATAGATGAAGAACTCGTCGGGATCGGCCACCAGCACCCAGTGGCCATGCGCGTAACGCCGCTTCAGCCCGTTCATCCAGTCGATGCCGAAGCCTGCCTGCTTGTAGCTCGCCTCCGTGTGCCAGAACGAGACATCCTCCATCCCGCGCAGGTAGTCCGCGGTGCCGTCGGTGGAGCCATTGTCGACCAGCAGGAAATGCCCCACCCCCATCTTGCGGTAGTAGTCGAGGAAATAGGGCAGCCGGATCTGTTCGTTGCGCATGGTGCTGACCAGGAGCACGTCATCCGGCCGGATGGCGCCGGTGTTGTCCTGCACCGCCCTCAGCTCGCGCCCCTTGCGCAGGGCCCGGAGGAGCCGGCGTTTGCGCCGCAGCCGCATCCTGTAAGAATCCCAAAGCCCCACGTCCACTCCATCATTAAAATACAGGGAGCGCGCTCACCTGCCGGGAAAATGCCCGGCCCTGCCTCTCTCGCTTTGCGCCAATATGTCATGGACCTGCCACCCGGACAACGGATTTGCACGTCCGGGCCCGCCGCTCGCGCGCGCCGTCAGGTCCAGCCGCCGCGTGTCATCAGGCCCAGCGCCTCCAGCTGCTGCCAGCCCTCGTAGCGCAGCGCGCCCGGGTGCCACAGGTCCGGCCCGGCCATGATGCGGGCGTAGTAGGGGTCAAAGTCCTCCGGCCGGGAAAAATGCTGCCCGCGCTGCCGTTCTGATTCCGACTTTAAAACGATCTCCGGCAGGAACTTGCTGTGCAGCAGCACCCCCGAAGGCCCAGGTCCGCCCGGTCCGCTGTAAAGCGCGTTGAGCCGCGGCGGCAGCAGCGAATGGGTAGAGTTCAAATAAACATAGCGCCGGTCCCACTTCACCAGCGGGATCTTGTTCAGCGTCGGAGAGCGCGCGGGATCGTCCTGAAAGAACACCCGCTCCCGCAGCCCGCCCTGCAGCCAGAGGTTACCTGCTGGATGTTGCCGCACAGCGCGGAACGGGCCCGGGTCGAACCACGGCAGCACCTCGCAAGGGTCCTGGCCGGGGGCATAGGCCTGCTGGCCAAGCGGCCCCTTCGGGTACATGTCCAGCATCAGCGCGCCGAAGGCCGGCACGCCCTGGCGGTCCAGCCAGTCCGTCAGGCCGCGCAGCGAGCGGGTGTCCGCATGCGGGTAGGTCAGGATCTCGTCGGCATCCGCGGTCAGGCACCATTTGCCATGGCCGTAGCGGATTTGCAGCCAGGTCAGCCAATCCATCCCGAAGCGGCTGCCGCGGTAGCTGGCTTGCGTCTGCCAGAGCGAGACATCGGGCTGATCCAGCAGCAGCCCGGCGGAGCCGTCATCGCTGCCGTTGTCGACAAACAGGAAATGCGAAACCCCGGCGCGGCGGTAGTGGCCGAGAAAGAAGGGCAGCCGGGCAGCCTCGTTGCGCACCACTGAGAAGCACAGGATTGGCGCTTCGGGGATTTCTCCGGTACGGTCGGCACGGCAGGTGAGCTGATGCCGTGCCCTTAGCGCCCGCCACAGCAGCCGCCGCCGTTTCCAGCGCAGCCGGTAAGCCGCCACCAGGCCGGAAGAGGCGCCCGGAACGGCGGCAGGCCCCATGTCAGCGCTCGTAGTGGCCGCTTTTGTGCCACTTCCAGGCATCACCAATCATCAGCTCCAGCGTCGAGCGGCGCGGCTCCCAGCCGAGTTCGGTGACCGCCCGGATCGACCCCGAGACCAGCTTGGTGCAATCGCCCGCCCGGCGCGGGCCGGTGGTGCAGGGCACTTTCTGCCCGGTCACAGCCTCCGCCTTGTCCATCACCTCGCGCACCGAAAAGCCCGCGCCGGTGCCGAGGTTGAAGACCTGGGCGCCCTTGCCCTCTTCGAGCCATTGCAGACCCAGCACATGCGCGTCCACCAGATCGCAGACATGCACGTAGTCGCGGATGCAGGTGCCGTCGGGCGTGTCGTAGTCGGTGCCGAAAACGGTCAGCGCATCGCGCTTGCCCGCAATCGCGTCCAGCACCAGCGGCACCAGGTGGGTTTCGGGGCGATGGAACTCGCCCACCTCCGCCTCAGGGTCGGCGCCGGCCACGTTGAAATAGCGGAAGATCACCGCGTTCAGCCCGTGTGCCGCACCAAAATCCTTGAGGATATCCTCCACCGCGCGCTTGGAGGCGCCATAGGCGTTCAGCGGCAGTTGCGGGGTGTTTTCGTCCAGCACCACGTTGTCATGCTCACCGTAAGTTGCGCAGGTCGAGGAGAACACGAAGTTCAGGCATCCCGCAGCCACCGCGGCCTCGGCCAGAGTGAGCGATCCGCCCACGTTGTTGGCCCAGTAGCGGCCCGGCTCGCTCATCGCTTCGCCGACCTGGCTGAGAGCGGCGAAATGCATCACCGCAGCGGGCCGGTACTTGGCAAAGATCCCGTCCAGCCGGGCGCGGTCGTTCAGATCTCCCTGCTCGAAGGGGCCGAATTTCACCGCCTCCTGCCATCCGGTGACCAGATTGTCATAGGTCACGGGGGTGTAGCCTGCCTGTTTCAGGGCCTTGCAGGCATGGGAGCCAATGTAACCGGCACCGCCGGTAACCAGAATGTTTGTCAATGTCGCTGCTCTTCTCTGCGGCCGCCCCGGCATTCTTGGCCGGAGCTGGCCTGGTTCCGATTGTCCGGCTTACTGCGCGGCCTTGCCCACCTGGGCGATCTCGGTGATGTAGTTCATCAGATCGTCGCGCAACTCGTCCCGGGCCAGCGCAAAGGCCACGGTGGCCCGCAGAAAGCCCGACTTGGAGCCGCAATCGAAGCGCTGGCCGTTGAAACGGTAGCCGTAGACCGGCACGTCCTTGGCGATATCCTCGGCGATGGCATCGGTCAGCTGGATCTCGCCGCCGGCACCCTGCTTGCGTTTGTTGAGGTTCTTCAGCACCGAGGGCGCCAGGATATAGCGGCCGATCACCGCCAGATTCGAGGGAGCCTCCCCGGCCTTGGGCTTTTCGACCATGCCGTTGGCCGCCACCACCTGACCCATGTCCTCCTTCACGTCGAGCACGCCATAGGAAGACGTCTGCTCGGGCGCGACCTCCATCGCGGCGACCATGTTGCCGCCGGTTTCCTCATAAGCTTCGACCATCTGCTGCAGGCAGGGCTTCTCGGCCGCGATCACATCATCGGGCAGGATCACCGCAAAGGGTTCATTGGCGATCAGCCGCCGCGCGCACCAGACCGCGTGGCCCAGGCCCAGCGCCTTGTGCTGGCGGATATAGGCAATGGCCCCGCTTTCCATATTGGTGGTCTGCAGCACCTCCAAGAGCTCCTCCTTGCCCTTCTTGCGCAGTTCCTGCTCCAGCACCGGGGAATGGTCGAAGTAATCTTCCAGCGCGCCCTTGCCGCGGGACGTGACGAAGATGAACTCCTTGATGCCGGCCGCGCGCGCCTCGTCGATGGCGTATTGCACAAGCGGCCGGTCCACCAATGTCATGATTTCCTTCGGAACCGATTTGGTGGCCGGCAGGAACCGGGTTCCCAGACCCGCGACCGGAAAAATGGCTTTCGTGACTTTCTTGCGCATGACGTTCTCTCAAAACCTGAATGCCCGGGTGTGCTGCGGGCCGGATTATCTCCGCCGGCCGGTTTAGCGCATCATTGCCCGGATGTTCCCAACAATACATGAAGCCCTAGCACATCGGAGCCGCTGCGTCATGCGGTGGCGCAGAGCCCTTGCGGGCCGATCCTGCAGTATCCCCCTACTCGTTCACTGTTGCCCCATCTTCCTCATCATCGCCTCCAGCCGCGGCACGTCCTCGGGGTTGTTCAGCTCCCAGAATTCCCGCCCGCGGGATTCCACCTCGACACAGAGCACCTTGCGGCCATTTTCAAGGAAGCGCAGCTGCTCCAGGCCCTCCAGCTGCTCCAGCGGCCCCGCAGTCCAGCCAGGATAGGCCGCCAGCGCCTCCGGCCGGTAGGCATAAACGCCCACATGATGGAAAACCGGCGTCTTTTCGCTTTCCCCGAAAGTCTGTGCACAAAACGGCACCACTTCCTTGGAGAAATAGAGCGCGCTGCGGTCGGAAGCAAATACTGCGGCAGTTCCGCCGACCCGGCCCGCCTTGCGGTCCGCCAGCAGGCTGTTCAGCGCCGCGCCGTCGCAGCGCAGCACCGGGGTGGCGAGCTGCATCTGCGGCGCCGCGCGCAAGCCCGCGACCAGTTCCTCGACAAACCAGTGCGGGGTCAGCGGCGCGTCGCCCTGCAGGTTCACCACGACCTCAAAACCGCCGCCCAGCGCCGCATGCGCTTCGGCACAGCGTTCGGTGCCGTTGGCGCACTCGGGCGAAGTCATCACCACCTCGGCACCAAACCCCTCGGCCGCCTGGCGGATGCGGCCGTCATCCGTCGCCACAACCACCCGGTCCGCACCTTCGACGGACATCGCCGCGCGCCAGGAGCGTTCGATCAGCGTGCGCTTCTCCCCGCCGGCGCCGGCCAGTTCGACCAGCGGTTTGCCCGGATAACGGGTGGAGGCGTAGCGGGCGGGGATGACGATCAGCACGGACATCAGGCTTCCTTCAGGTCCACAGCCGGAGCGTGGGCGATGAAGAAGGGGTTCGCATAACCTTCCTTGCCGTAAACCAGGGGGGAATGATCGTCGAACCGGACCACCTTGCCGCCCGCGCCCGCCAGCACCGCATGGCCTGCGGCGGTGTCCCACTCCATGGTGCGGCCGACACGCGGGTAGAGATCCGCCTCGCCCGTGGCCACCAGGCAGAACTTCAGCGAGGAGCCCGCGCTCTTCATGTCCTTCACGCTGTACTTGCCGATGTAATCATCGGTGGCCTGGTCGCGGTGCGATTTCGACGCCACAACCATCAGCGCGGCATTGTCGCTCCCGGCCACCCGGATCGGGCGGGTCTCACCGGTGGTTTCGGGGTCGAAGGCGCCGGTTTCCTCCACCGAGGTGCCATCGGCGAGCGTGTAGAACATCCGCTCCTTCGCCGGCGCATAGACGACACCGCGGGTGGGGGTGCCGCTTTCGACCAGTGCGATGTTCACGGTGAAATCGCCGCGGCGGTGGATGAATTCCTTGGTGCCGTCCAGCGGGTCGACGATCAGGAAGGTATCGCCGCGTTCCTTGTGCGAAGCCGCCTGTTCCTCGGTCACCAGCATCATCTCCGGGAACGCCGCCCGCAGCCCGGCCGAGATCAGCGCATCCGCCGCCTCATCTGCCGCAGTGACCGGGCTTTCGTCCGATTTCACCTTCACGCCAAAATCCTCGGAGTTGTAGATCTCCATGATCACCTCGCCCGCCTCGATGGCAAGACGGCGGATCACGGGCACCAGCTCTTCATATGTCACGCTATTCGGCACGGTGGCTCTCCCTCAACCGGGTTTAATTGAATATTTGCCTGTGCACCCTTATGCTGCCCTGGCGGCCAAACGGCAAGAAGCCGCAACGCCCCGAGCAGAGATCACCCGAGCAGAGTTCACAGGCCCCGCAGCTTTCATGTTCCAGCCCCGCCCCCAGCCTTCGCGCCTCTCCGGCCTCCTGATGATGGGGGAAGTGGTGTTCCACGCGGTGGTGCGCAGCGTGCGCTCCAAGCACAACAACGCCTTTCTGGCGCTGGGGCTGAATCTCCTGCAGGCGGTGCTTTTCGTGATGGCCTTCTATGTGATGTTTGCGGTGCTGGGCATGCGCGGCTCCGCCATCCGCGGCGATTTCCTGCTCTACGTGATGTCGGGCATCTTCCTGTTCCTGATCCACACCAAGACGGTGAGCGCGGTGGCCGGCGCCGAAGGGCCGAGCAGCCCGATGATGCAGCATGCGCCGATGAACACCGTGGTGGCGATCCTCTCGGCGGCGATCGGGGCGCTTTACATCCAGGTGCTGTCGCTGTTCATCATTCTCTTCGTCTACCATGTCGCCTTCACCCCCCTTCATATCGAGGAACCGGCGGCGGCCTTCGGCATGGTGCTGCTGTCCTGGCTCACCGGCGCCGCGGTGGGGCTGGTGTTCCTGGTGCTGAAACCCTGGGCGCCGGGCATGGTGGGGATCCTCACGATGATCTACCAGCGCGCCAATATGATTGCCTCCGGCAAGATGTTCCTGGCCAACACGCTGCCCGGCTTCATGCTGGCGATGTTCGACTGGAACCCCCTGTTTCACTGCATCGACCAGGCGCGCGGATTTGTCTTCATCAACTACAATCCGCATTTCAGCTCCTGGCAGTATGCGGCCTGGGTGGCGCTGGTGCTCTTGATGATCGGCCTGATGGGCGAGTTCTACACCCGCCGCAATGTCTCCATCAGCTGGAGCGCCAAGCGCTAGCGGGCGGGACCGGAAAATTCCAATTTTCCGGCCAACAATCTTCCCAAGATTTTTGCCGCCGCCCCTGGCAGCCACCCCGCTGCCTCAGGTCACCACCCGCAGCGTCAGATTGATCCGCCCGCCCTTCGGCAGCAAGCGGGAGGACTTGAAGCGGATCCGGTCCACCCCGTGATAGGTGAGCCGCGCCGCGCCTCCCATCACCACCACATCCCCCGAGCTGAGCCAGAGCGATTCGGTCTTGCCCCCGCGGGTCCGGTTGCCGATGCGGAACAGCCCGTCGTCGCCCAGCGAGACCGAGACCACGGGAAAGGAGAAATCCGCCTCGTCCTTGTCCTGGTGCAGGCCCATCCGGGCGCCCTCGCCATAGTAGTTCAACAGGCAGCAATCGGGTTTCCGATCCAGCCCGGTCGCCTCGTCCCAGATCTCGAGCACCTCGGGCGGGATCGCAGGCCAATCCTGGCCGCCGGGGTGCTGCTCGGCATAGCGGTAGCCCGTGGCATCCGCATACCAGCCAAAGCGCCCGGCCGAGGTCATCCGCACCGACATCTGCCCGCCCCCCGGCACCCTGGGCGAAAACAGCGGCGCGGCCTTCAGGACTGGCCGCAGCGCCTTGATCAGGGCAGCCTGGCGGTCCGGGCCGAGGCAGCCCTTGTGTATCTCGAATCCGCGCACATTTAGAGCCGGCATCACCGTTCATCCGTTGTTAACTGCGCCCCGTGCAAAAAAGCGCATTGAATCGCGGCTGGCGGCTCAATCTGGCGGTTGCAGGGGCGTTTTCTGCTCCCTATATACGCCGGGACGCGGCGAGGTGCAGGCCAAACCGCAACAGGATCGGGGCCGGAATGCCACAACGGGTTCCCGCCTCGGGTAATCGCCTTGAAACGTAAGAGGGATCGAAAATGAGCAAAGTTATCGGGATCGACCTGGGTACGACGAACTCGTGCGTAGCCATCATGGACGGCTCGCAGCCCCGCGTGATCGAAAACGCCGAGGGCGCGCGCACCACGCCGTCGATTGTCGCCTTCACCGAAGAAGAGCGCCTGGTCGGCCAGCCGGCAAAACGCCAGGCCGTGACCAACCCCAACAACACCATCTTTGGCGTCAAGCGCCTGATCGGCCGCCGCATCGACGATGCCGCCGTCACCAAGGACAAGAAGATGGTCCCGTTCTCCATCGTCGACGGCGGCAATGGCGACGCCTGGGTGGAAGCGCGCGGCGAGAAGTATTCGCCCTCGCAGATCTCCGCCTTCACCCTGGGCAAGATGAAGGAAACCGCGGAATCCTACCTGGGCGAGGAAGTCACCCAGGCGGTGATCACCGTGCCCGCCTACTTCAACGACGCCCAGCGTCAGGCCACCAAGGACGCGGGCAAGATCGCGGGCCTCGAAGTGCTGCGCATCATCAACGAGCCGACCGCGGCCGCGCTGGCCTATGGCCTCGACAAGCAGAACACCCACACCATCGCGGTCTATGACCTCGGCGGCGGCACCTTCGACGTCACCATCCTGGAAATCGACGACGGCCTGTTCGAAGTGAAGTCGACCAACGGCGACACCTTCCTGGGCGGCGAAGACTTCGACATGCGCATCGTGAACTACCTCGCCGAGGAGTTCAAAAAGGAAAACGGTGTCGATCTGTCCAAGGACAAGATGGCCCTGCAGCGCCTGAAGGAAGCTGCCGAGAAGGCCAAGATCGAACTGTCCTCCACCTCGCAGACCGAGATCAACCAGCCGTTCATCTCGATGGGTTCCGACGGCCAGCCGCTGCACATGGTGATGAAGCTGACCCGCGCCAAGCTGGAAAGCCTGGTGGCCGACCTGATCAAGCGCTCGATGGACCCCTGCAAGGCGGCCCTGAAGGACGCAGGCCTCTCCGCTTCCGACGTGGACGAGGTGGTGCTGGTCGGCGGCATGACCCGGATGCCGAAAGTCATCGAACAGGTGACCAAGTTCTTCGGCAAGGAGCCGCACAAGGGCGTGAACCCGGATGAAGTGGTTGCCATGGGCGCTGCCATCCAGGCCGGCGTGCTGCAGGGCGACGTCAAGGACGTGGTGCTGCTCGACGTTACCCCGCTGTCGCTCGGCATCGAAACCCTGGGCGGTGTCTTCACCCGCCTGATCGACCGCAACACCACCATTCCGACCAAGAAGAGCCAGGTGTTCTCGACCGCGGAAGACAACCAGAACGCCGTGACCATCCGGGTGTTCCAGGGCGAGCGTGAAATGGCGGCCGACAACAAGATGCTCGGCCAGTTCAACCTGGAAGACATCCCGCCGGCCCCGCGCGGCATGCCGCAGATCGAAGTGACCTTCGACATCGACGCCAACGGCATCGTGTCGGTGGGCGCCAAGGACAAGGCGACCGGCAAGGAGCAGCAGATCACCATCCAGGCCTCCGGCGGCCTCTCCGACGACGACATCGAAAAGATGGTCAAGGACGCCGAAGCCAACGCCGAGGCGGACAAGGAACGCCGCGAGCTGGTGGAAGCCAAGAACCAGGCCGAATCGCTCATACACTCGACAGAGAAGGCGGTCGAAGAGCACGGCGACAAGGTCGACCCCTCCACCGTCGAGGCGATCGAGCTGGCCGTGGCCGCGCTGAAGGACGATCTGGAGAACGAAAAAGTCAAGGCCGACAAGGTCAAGGCCGGCATCCAGAACGTGACCGAAGCCGCCATGAAGCTGGGTGAGGCGATCTACAAGTCCCAGGCCGAGGAAAGCGCCGGCGAGGACGAGCCGTCCGCAGCTGACGGCGCCGCTGCCGGCCCCGGTGACGACGACATCGTGGATGCTGAGTTCGAAGACCTGGACGACAGCAAGCGCTAACGCCTGAAGTCAGGCCGCAGCGGGCCGGTCCGAACTCCGGACCGGCCCATTTTATGTTGAGGCTGATGGGGTTATCCGATGTCAAAACGCGACTACTACGATATTCTGGGGGTGTCCAAGGGCGCCTCGGCCGACGAGATCAAGAAGGCCTACCGCAAGAAGGCCAAGGAACTGCACCCGGACCGGAACAAGGACAATCCGGAATCGGAGGCGCAGTTCAAGGAAGCCAACGAGGCCTATGAGGTCCTGAAGGACGGCGACAAGAAAGCCGCCTATGACCGCTTTGGCCATGCTGCCTTCGAAAACGGCATGGGCGGCGCCCGCGGCGGGGGCGGCGGCGCCCAGGGTTTTGGCGGCGGAGATTTCTCCTCCGCCTTCTCCGATGTCTTCGACGATCTGTTCGGCGATTTCATGGGCGGCCGCGGCGGCGGCGGCGGGCGCCAGCGCGCCGCACGCGGGGCCGACCTGCGCTACAACCTCCGCGTCACGCTGGAGGAAGCCTTCTCGGGCCTGCACAAGACGATTCGCGTGCCCACCTCCGTGGCCTGCGGCTCCTGCGAGGGCACCGGCGCCGAAGGCGGGGTCGAGCCGACCACCTGCCCGACTTGCTCCGGCATGGGCAAGGTGCGCGCGCAGCAGGGTTTCTTCACCGTCGAACGCACCTGCCCGACCTGCTCGGGCCTGGGCCAGATCATCAAGAATCCCTGCAAGACCTGTCACGGCCACGGCCGCGTCGAGAAGGACCGCTCGCTGTCGGTGAACATCCCCGCCGGGGTGGAAACCGGCACCCGCATCCGTCTTGCCGGCGAAGGCGAAGCGGGTCTGCGCGGCGGGCCTCCGGGCGATCTCTACATCTTTGTCGAGGTGGCGGCGCACAAGCTGTTCGAACGCGACGGCAACAACCTTTACTGCCGGGTGCCGGTGAGCATGGCCAAGGCCGCGCTTGGCGGCGCCATCGAGGTGCCGACAATCGACGGCGGCCGCGGCCGGGTGCAGATCCCCGAGGGCAGCCAGTCCGGCCGTCAGATGCGGTTGCGCGGCAAGGGCATGCCCGCCCTGCGCGGCGGCGGACCGGGCGATATGTTCATCGAGCTTGCGGTTGAAACACCGATGAGCCTCACCGCGCGCCAGAAGGAGCTTCTGCGCGAGTTCGAGGATATCTCGGAAGACGCCACCAACCCCGAATCGCGCAGCTTCTTCTCCTCGGTGAAGAGCTTCTGGGACGGCATGAAGGGGTGAGCAGGCTTCCTGGAAGAGTTCCGGGGAAGCATTTCGCTTGCGAACAGGCGCAGCCCCGGCCTCTCCCAGCGGGCAACTGAGTAAAAAGCGCCCCAAGGGGCGCTTTTCCTTTTTCCAGCCCGGAAACGTGCCGAAGGCGCCGGCTCCGCTTGACCGTTTCCGCTTGGGTTCGGGAATTCCAGGAAAAGAGCCGATGCCGCTTCCAACGGTGCACAGAAGGTGCACAAGGGGTGCACGCATCGCACCCGCTCGGCCCGGGATCGAAGAGCTCGCTTTTCACGCAGCCTTACCGCCCCGGTTAACCGGCCGGAAACCATCCCGCAGCCACCCTGCCCGCATGCCCAAGCCGCCTGCCTTCGAGGAAGCCACCCTGCCGCTGTTTCCCGACAGCAGCCCGGCCGCGCCAGCGCTCCCCGCGAACGGCCGCCTGCCCTCCTACATCCGCGACCACCGCACCCGCCTGCGCAGCCGTTTCATGCAGGGCGGTGCCGCCGCGGTGCCGGACTACGAGCTGTTGGAACTGGTCCTCTTCCGCTCCATCCCGCGCCAGGACGTAAAACCGATCGCCCGGCAACTGATTGATGTCTTTGGCGATTTCAACCGCGTGATCACCGCGCCGCCGGAACGTCTGGCGCAGGTGAAGGGCATCGGCACCGCGGTAATCACCGATCTCAAGGTGCTGGAGGCCGCCGCCCATCGCATGGCCCGCGCGCGCATCATGCAGCGGCAGGTGATCTCCAGCTGGGACGCGCTTCTGGATTATTGCCACACCACCATGGCGCACCGCGAGACGGAGCAGTTCCGCATCCTGTTCCTCGACCGCAAGAACGTGCTGATCGCCGACGAGGAACAGGCCCGCGGCACCGTCGATCACGTTCCCGTCTACCCGCGCGAGGTCGCCAAACGCGCCCTTGAGCTGAACGCCAGCGCATTGATTCTTGTGCATAATCACCCCTCCGGAGACCCCACACCTTCGGCCAGCGACATCTCGATGACCGAGCAAGTGCAGACCGCCCTCACGGCCCTCGGGATCGTGCTGCACGACCATCTCATCATCGGAAAGTCAACCGAGCTGAGCTTCCGCTCCCAAGGCTACCTCTGACCCCAGCCCGGCCCCGCTAAAGCGAACGCTCCCGCGCCCGCAGGTGCCCCGGCCGCGCCGGAACCCCTTGGCGGCGTTGGGCCGCGCAGCGCACCTTCGGTGCGCTGCATGCGCTGCCGCAACGAAAATCTTGCACACAGGCGACTCCCGCGGGACGCCCCGCCGCGCGCCAGCGCGGCGCCCGGCCCAACGGGCGCAGCCGCATCTGTGATGCGGCGCACGCCGGGCGGGAGCCCTCCGCCGCAATAATCACCGCACCCAGACCTCGACCCGGCGGTTCACCTGGCGGCCCCACGCGCTGTCGTCGCAGGCCATCGGCAGCGTCTCGCCAAAACCCTCGGCGCTGAGTTTCACCCGGCTCAGGTCCGCTGTCTCCGCCGCCTCCAGCACCGCATCGCGCACGGCACCGGCGCGCTCCAGCGCAATCTCCCGGTTGCGTGCGGCCGGGCCTTCGCCGTCGGAGAAGCCCGCAAACACCAGTTCACCCGCATCAAACGCACCCGTCTCCAGCGCCCGGGCCAGCTGCTCGATATTGCCGCGGGACTGCGCATCGGGACGCGAGGAGCCGGGCTCGAAGCGGAACGACAGGCTGAGACGCTGCAACCCGTCGAAAGCGCGCAAGAGCCGCTGCAGCTCACCCAGCCCGCTCTCGCCCTGCGCCGCCAGGATCGCATTGGAGAGCCGGCTGCCCTGCACCGCCAGAGGGATGCGCTCCGCCGCCTGGTCGATGAAGCCCGCGCGCCGGATCACCAGCTGCGCCGCAGGCCCGCGCACATAGGCGAGGAAGTCCCGCGCTACCTTGGGCAGCCGCCGGGCCGGCAGGTAGAGGAACATTGGCGCGTTCAGAGGGTAATCCTCGGTCTTCACCGCGCGCCGGCCCGCTTTCAGCGCAAAGCCGCAGGTCCCGGCCAGGGTCAGAACCCGGGCGGTTCCGGTTTCGGCAAAGCTGCCGACGCCGATGGCAAAGGGGTCCGTCGCCACCGCCCGCACCAGCGCGCTGCTGCGGTCGTGGCGGCGGGCGGCAGAAGACAGCCGCGCCCCGAAAGGCACCATCAGCCGGTCCTCGACGGTCTGCGCCAGACCGGAGCCCGCCACCGGCAGATGCAGCGCCACCGGCGCATCCGGCCCGCCCAGCTGCTTCCAGTTCGCGATCTCTCCCGACAGCACCGCCGCCAGCTGCGGCAGGGAGATTTCCCGCACCGGGTTGGAGGGCGCCACCACCGGCACCAGCGCATCCAGCGCCAGCACCCGGCTGCGGCCCGGCCCGGTCAGATCGCCAAGCCCGGCGCCGCGCGCCATTGCCTGCTCCTGCACCCGGATCTCGCGCAGCGCCATCACGATATCGGCCTGGTCCGCCAACAGCGACGCGAAGCCCTCATCGGTAGTGCTGATGTCGAAGGTGAACCGCGCGGCGGGCGCGTCCGAGCGCAGCAGGACATAGCTGAAGTTCCCGCCCGGCAGCGCGTCTCGTTCGGTCTTGTAGCCATTGCGCAGGGCAAAGCCCTCGATCAGCGCCGGCAGCAGCACCTCCGCCATCGCCGAGGCCCCGGCAAAGGTCAGCTCCGCCACGAAATCCGACAGGCTGGGGCAGCCCGGCCCCTCGCAGCTTACCCCCGAGCCATCCACCGTCAATTCGCCGAACTGCGTGCGCACCCGGTAGAACTCACCGTCAAAGCCGAGAAGGTCGCCAGTGATCTCCACCGCCCCGTCCGGCGAGGACAGGGTCACGTCCTGCGCCGCAAGCGGGCGGCCAAGCGCGGTCAGAATAAGTGCGGCACAGAGGGCCGCACGCAAAAAGGACATGGGATTACCTGACTTTGCCGCAGATCAATTGGCGGCGAGTTTCAGGTTTTCGGCCAGATTATTCAACACCAGAAAGCTGCCGGCTGCCTCGCAGCCCGGCATAGACAGGGACAGGTCGCGGCTGCCCAGACGGCCGTCCTGCAGGTGCAGCGCCTCGGCAAAAACGTCACGGCCGCAGTTTGCCTGCGTCACCTCGGCTTCGGCGGTGAGCGCGGTGCCGGGGTCCTGTGCCGCGGGCCGCGTGTAGACCTCGCTGATGCGCGCACCCGGCCGGGCGCTGCTGCCGAGGCGGACCAGACGCGGCGCCGCGCCAGCGGTCGCCGGCGCCTCCGCGCCATGCCAAAGGTGACCCGGGCTGCCGTATGCGGCGCCGTTTTCGCGGGCGTGCATCTCGAACCCGCTGCCGCCGCGCCATTGCAGCACCATACGCTCCATGCCCTCCAGCCCGGGAACCTGCGCGCTGGCCGCCGCACCGCCGCCATCGGCCGTCTCGATGACAAACACCGCGTGTTCGGCCAGCGCAGGAACACGCGCCTGGTAGCGGCCGGAGCCGTCCAGCGCGGCGGTGAACATCATGCCGCGGTGATGCACGGTAACTGCCTCACCCGCGCGGCAGGGAGCGTCCACCGACAGAAGGACCGAGGCGCCGGCCGCCGGCGCCGCCGTGGCAATGAACGCACAGGCGGGTTTCAGCGCCGGATGCGCTTTGGCAGGCCGAGCCGTCCGCGCAACCGGAGCGCTCTTGCCAAGGCCGGGCGGCACCGAGGTCAGGGTGATGTTTTCGATGGTGAGCGCGGCAGGCCCGGCCTCCGCAGGCAGAAGCGGCACCGCCGGGCGGCTCTGCTCGCGGGCGGCTTCGGCACCGGTGAATTGCATGAAGACCCCGATCCCCAGGGCGCAGGCCAGGGTCGCGGCACCGCTCAAGAGCACGTGTTTATTCAGCATCATGGCCTCCAGTCCCGGGGGTGGTCGAGGCATCCTCACCCGGAAATCCGGCCAGACTGTGGCCAAGGGCGGGTGAGTTTCGGGCAAATCCGGTGACGAGCCCTGTTTTGTCTCCGTTTCAGAAACAAACGTGGCCTCTTTCGCCGCTCCCGCTGCGCGTCAGCGCAGCGCCCGGCCCAACGGGAACCGGGCTTTTTTAAAGTCCCGGTGACCGGCGGGAGGGCCCCGGCGCAGCGCGCGCCGGGTGTTGATCGCACAGGCTCAGACCAGGCTGCCGTGGCAGTGCTTGAATTTCTTGCCGGAGCCGCAGGGGCACTTGTCGTTGCGCGAGGGTTGGCCCCAGGTCTCGGGGTCATCCTCGACAAAGCCGGGTGCGGGCTCCTCCGCTGCCGGGGCTGCCGGGGCCGCGGAGGCGGCCGCCATCTGCTGCATCGCGGCCTGGCGTGCGGCCATGTCGAGCAGCATCTGCTGTTGCTCTTCTTCGGTCATCGGGCGCACCCGGCTCAGCTGCTGGGTCACCTCTTCACGCAGGCTGTCGAGCATGCTTTCGAACAGCTGGAAGCTTTCGTTCTTGTATTCATTCAGCGGGTCGCGCTGCGCATAGCCGCGGAAACCCACGACCGAGCGCAGGTGCTCCAGCGTCAGAAGGTGCTCGCGCCATTTCTTGTCGATGGTCTGCAACAGCACCTGCTTTTCGATGTTGCGCATGTTTTCCGGGCCGAAGGCCTCGGTCTTTTCCGCCATCAGCTTGTCGGAGGCCGCCACCAGCCGCTCGCGGATCTGCTCGTCGTCGACGCCTTCCTCGGCGGCCCAATCCGCGACCGGCAGATCCAGCGACAGATTCTCGCGCACCTGCTCCTGCAGCCCTGCCGTATCCCACTGGTCAGCGTAGGTCTTGGGCGGCATGAAGGTGTCGATCAGATCGTCGATCACCTCGTGGCGCATGTCGCCGACGATTTCCGACAGATCCTCGGCCGCCATGATCTCGCGGCGCTGGCCAAAGATCACCCGGCGCTGGTCGTTCATCACGTCATCGAACTTCAGCACGTTTTTGCGCATGTCGAAGTTGCGGCCCTCGACCTTGGCCTGGGCGCGTTCCAGCGATTTGTTCACCCATGGATGAATGATCGCCTCGCCTTCCTTCATACCGAGCGAGGAGAGCAGCTTGTCCAGCCGCTCGGAGCCGAAGATGCGCATTAGATCGTCTTCGAGGCTGAGGTAGAAACGGGTGCGGCCCGGGTCGCCCTGACGGCCCGAGCGGCCGCGCAGCTGGTTGTCGATGCGGCGGCTTTCGTGGCGCTCCGACGCCATCACGAACAGCCCGCCCGCCTCCAGCACCTTCTGCTTTTCCTCAGCATGCTTGGCTTCCTCCGCGGCGCGCAGCGCGGCGGGGTCGGCCTCGGGGTTCTCCGCCAGGCGTTCCAGCACCCGCATCTCGACGTTGCCTCCGAGCTGGATGTCGGTGCCGCGGCCCGCCATGTTGGTGGCGATGGTCACCGCGCCGAGGCGGCCCGCTTCGGCGACGATCTGGGCTTCCTGCTGGTGGTGGCGCGCGTTCAGCACGTTGTGCGGGATGCCTTCCGCCTGCAGCATCTGGCTCAGCAGTTCCGACTTCTCGATCGAGGTGGTGCCGAGGAGGACCGGCTGGCCCTTCTCATGCGCCTTCTTGGCTTCGGCGATCATCGCCTCGTATTTCTCGCGCGCGGTGCGGTAGACCTGGTCGTCCTCGTCAACGCGGGCAATCGGTTTGTTGGTCGGCACTTCGACCACACCCAGCCCGTAGATTTCCTGGAATTCCTCGGCCTCGGTCATCGCGGTGCCGGTCATGCCCGACAGCTTGTCATAGAGGCGGAAGTAGTTTTGGAAGGTGACCGAGGCCAGCGTGGTGTTTTCCGGCTGGATCGCCACCTCTTCCTTGGCTTCGATCGCCTGGTGCAGCCCTTCCGACAGGCGGCGGCCCGGCATCATGCGGCCGGTGAACTCGTCGATCAGCACCACTTCGCCGTCACGCACGATGTAGTCCTTGTCGCGCTGGAACAGCTTGTGCGCGCGCAGCGCCTGGTTCACGTGGTGCACCACGGTGGTGCTTTCCGGATCGTAGAGCGAGGCGCCCTCTTCCAGCAGCCCCTGCTCCTGCAGCAGGTTTTCGAGGTATTCGTTGCCGTCCTCGGTGAAGGTGACGCCGCGGGTCTTCTCGTCGATCTCGTAGTGGTCCGCGGTCAGATGCGGGATCACTTTGTCGATGGTGGCATATAGCTCCGAGCGGTCCTCCGCCGGGCCGGAGATGATCAGCGGCGTGCGCGCCTCGTCGATCAGGATCGAGTCGACTTCATCGACGATGGCGAAGTTGTGCTGCTTCTGGAACACCTGGTCGAGCGACGGTTTCATGTTGTCGCGCAGGTAGTCGAAGCCCAGCTCGTTGTTGGTGGCGTAGGTGACATCGCAGCCATAGGCGGCCTGCTTTTCCGGGTCGGCCTGCCCGGACCAGATCACACCGGTGGTCATGCCCAGCTGCGCAAACACCTTGCCCATCCATTCGCTGTCGCGCTTGGCCAGGTATTCGTTCACGGTGACCACATGCACGCCTTTGCCGGTGAGCGCGTTGAGATAGGCGGGGAAGGTCGCAACAAGGGTCTTGCCCTCGCCGGTCTTCATCTCCGAGATATTGCCCTGGTGCAGGAACACGCCGCCCATCAGCTGGGTGTCAAAGGCACGCAGGCCAAGCGCCCGTTTGGCGGCTTCGCGCACATTGGCGAAGGCTTCGGGCAGCAGATCGTCCAGCTTGGCGCCGTCCAGCGCGCGCTTGCGCAGCTCTTCGGTCTTCTGTTTCAGACCCTCGTCGCTGAGCTTCGCGAACTCGTCCTCCAGCGCGTTGATCTGTGCGATCAGCGGCCGCGTCGCCTTGACTTTCCGGTCGTTCGGCGTGCCGAAAACCTTTTTGGCGAGTGTTCCGATACCCAGCATGTTTTCTCCAACGGTCCTGTCTGCGGCCCCTGTTCCGGGCAGGCTTGCCCGCCCCGCCCGCAACCCATAAACAAAGGGGGAAAAGACGGTCCTGCCAAAGGCCTCAAAGCGATGTAAGGGGCAGGGTATAGAGTGTCAACGCCGCGCCCCGCCGCGGCCCAGGAATAGGAAGATTTCAATGCCCAAAGGTCTCACTTTTCTGCGTGGCATGGCAGTGGCGGCCTGGACTGCGCTGCCGCTGGCAGCAGTGGCCGCGCCCCATGCCAACACGGTGGTTGCCACGGTCAACGGCGAGGACATCACCATCGGCCACATGATCATGGCCCGCGAAACCCTGCCTCAGCAGTATAAGCAGCTGCCCGACGATGTGCTCTACAATGCGATCCTCGACCAGCTGGTGCAGCAGACCGCGCTGAAGCAGGAGCTGCATGGCGAGGTTCCGCATGACGTGCAGCTGTCGATCGACAACGAGCGCCGCGCGCTCTTGGCCGCCAAGGTGATCGGCACCGTGATGCAGGGCGCCACCAGCGACGAACAGCTGCGGGCGGCCTATGAGGAAAAATACGCCACCGGCGAGGGCGTCGACGAGTTCAAGGCGGCGCATATCCTGGTGGAAACCAAGGAAGCCGCCGAAGCGATTGCGGCCGATCTGCAGGATGGCGCCGATTTTGCCACCCTGGCCAAGCAGAAATCCACCGGCCCCTCGGGCCCGAGCGGCGGCGAGCTGGGCTGGTTCGAAACGGGGCGCATGGTGCCGGAGTTCGAAGCCGCGGTACTTGAGCTGCGTCCGGGCGAGGTTTCCGCCCCGGTACAGACCCAGTTCGGCTGGCACGTGATCCTCCTGCACGAGCGCCGCAAGACCGAAGCGCCCGAGTTCGAGGAAGTGCGCGGCGACATCGCCGAGGAGCTGCGCGTGAAGGCGGTGGAAAACCGCGTGAGCGAGCTCACCGCCTCTGCCGAAATCGACAAACCGGAAATCAAGGATCTCGACCCCTCCGTTCTCAAAGACCGCAGCCTGGTAGGAAACTGATCATGGGCGAACCGCTCCCTGTCTCCCCGCTGGCGCCTGCCGGCTTCCCCGATTTGCCGCAGATCGCGGGTGTGCGTTTTGCCGCCGCCTCGGCCGGGATCAAGTACCAGGGCCGCACCGACGTGATGCTGGCGGTGATGGAACCGGGCACCGCGGTGGCCGGGGTCTTCACCCGCTCCAAGACCCGCTCCGCGCCGGTGCTGGACTGCCAGGAAAAACTGGGCGGCGATACGTCCGGGGGCGCGGCGATCCTGGTGAACTCCGGCAATTCCAACGCGTTCACGGGCCATTACGGCCAGACCTCGGTGGCGGAGATCACCGCCGCCGTGGCCGCCGCCGCGGGCCTGCCGCCCGCGCGGGTCTTCACCGCCTCCACCGGGGTGATCGGGGAGCCGCTGCCGCATGGCCGCATCCTCGCCAAGCTGGAGGAGCTGACCGGCGCGCTGGACGGCAACGGTATCGCAGAGGCTGCGAAGGCGATTATGACCACCGACACCTTCCCCAAGGGCGCCAGCGCCGAGGTCGAGGTCGGCGGCAAGAGAGTGCGCATCGCGGGCATTGCCAAGGGCTCGGGCATGATCGCCCCCGACATGGCGACGATGCTGGTCTATATCTTCACCGACGCCAAAGTGGAGCAGGCCGCGCTGCAAAGCCTGCTGGGGGAGACCTGCGACCGGACTTTCAACTGCATCACCGTGGACAGCGACACCTCGACCTCGGACAGTCTGATGCTCTGCGCAACCGGTGCCTCCGGCGTTGACGCCACTGGCGATGCAGACTTTGCGGAAGCCTTGGAGAGCGTGATGCTGGACCTGGCGCATCAGGTGGTGCGCGATGGCGAAGGCGCGACCAAGTTCGTCACCATTGAGGTCACCGGCGCGTCTTCGGACGCGGAGGCCAAGGTGCATGGTCTGGCGATTGCCAACTCGCCGCTGGTCAAGACCGCCATCGCCGGCGAGGACCCGAACTGGGGCCGCATCGTGATGGCGATCGGCAAGTCGGGCGCTGAAGCGGACCGCGACCTGCTCTCGATCTCATTCGGCGATGTGCTGGTGGCGGAAAAGGGCTGGGTCTCCCCGGACTACCGGGAGGAGCTGGGCGCGGCGGAGATGAAGAAGCCGGAGATCACCATCAAGGTGGACCTCGGCCTCGGCGAGGGCAAGGCCACCGTCTGGACCTGCGATCTTACCCATCAGTACATCTCGATCAACGCGGACTACCGGTCATGAAGACCATACTGGTCTCCGCCGTCGCGCTGATCGACGCCGATGGCCGGGTGCTGCTGGCGCAGCGCCCGGAGGGCAAGTCCATGGCCGGGCTATGGGAATTTCCCGGCGGCAAGGTGGAGCCGGGCGAAACACCCGAGGCCGCGCTGATCCGGGAGCTGCACGAGGAACTGGGCATCGACACCTGGGCGTCTTGTTTGGCTCCTTTGACCTTTGCCAGCCACAGTTACGAGGACTTCCACCTGCTGATGCCGCTCTTTGCCTGTCGCAAGTGGGAGGGCATTCCGCACGGCAAGGAAGGCCAGGTGCTCAAATGGGCAAAACCGCAGGATCTGCGCGACTACCCGATGCCGCCCGCCGACATCCCGCTGATCCCGATCCTGCGCGACTGGCTGTAGGCGGGGATATTTCTTTAAGAACAGAAAAAACGGCGCTGGCCAATGCGCCGTTTGGCAATAGCTGCGCCATCTTCGTCAGCGGCCGGCCGGGGCCCTTATTGCCGATCGTTCGCGGTGCGGCAAATGGCTGGTGCTCGCGATTCCCCGGGCTATCCGTCGCGTCCCGGTTCGTTCGGATCGCTGGAGAAAAGTGCGATCTTGTTGCCTTGCGGATCGCGAAGGTAGCCAACATAGAATGTGGGGCCATATGAGGCACGAAAGCCCGGCTGCCCCTCATCGGAACCGCCAGCGCGAAGCGCCGCGGCGTGAAGGTCACGGACCTGTGCCTGACTGCGCGCCTCGAATGCGACCATAGAGCCGTTGCCGGCCGAGGCAGGACGTCCATCGAAGGTGGGTTTAACGTAGAAATCCGGCGGAGCGGGGGACTGACCCGGTTGCAGGGGCAGTGCGTAACTCAGACCCTCAGGCCCCTTCTCCAATTCGTAGCCAAGGGCTGGCAGGAACGCGGAATAAAACCGATTTGCGCGCGCTATGTCGTCTGCACCGACTGTGACGTAGGCAATCATGCTTTGCGTTTCCTTCCGGACGTTTGTTTGGCCATTCAATCGAGATTGCTGCGTTCTTGTAGGCCGCTGCAAGATTCGGCTCAATGCACCTCCCGCGTCGCCGGTTCCCCAAGCCGGCATTGGTGCAATCGCAGCGAGAGCTGTCTCTGTCCCGCATTGCGGCCACGGTGAGACTTTCCGGGAACCTGCAACCCTTTCCGGCTCCCCTAAACTTTAGAGTGTTGTGCCGGTTGCCCGAATTGCCGAAGGGAAGGCAACGTTCCGGCTTGCCTGCAAGTGCGTCTGAGCCCGCGACGCTATACCGTCACCCGGACACTTCCAAAACAAAACCCCCGGCGCAGGCACCGGGGGTTTTCCAATTTCCACGCAGGGCCGGATCAGTCCAGTGTGCGGGTCACTTCCTCGCGCTCGAAGATCTCGATCACGTCGCCCTTGCGGACATCGTCGTAGTTCTCGAACGCCATGCCGCACTCCTGGCCGGACTGCACTTCGGCAACCTCGTCCTTGAAGCGCTTCAGGGTCTTCAGCGTGCCTTCGTGAATCACCACGTTGTCGCGCAGCAGGCGCACGCCGGCGGAGCGGCGGGCAACGCCTTCGGTGACCAGGCAGCCGGCGACCTTGCCGACGTTGGAGACCTTGAAGACATCCTTGATCTCGGCGTAACCGATGAAGTTCTCGCGGATCTCCGCCGACAGCAGGCCCGAGGCCGCCGCCTTCACGTCATCCACCAGGTCGTAGATCACCGAGTAGTAGCGGATCTCCACGCCTTTCTGGTTGGCAGTGTTGCGGGCCGACGTGTTGGCCCGGACGTTGAAGCCCATGATCGGCGCGCCCGAAGCTTCGGCAAGGCCGACATCGGTTTCGGTGATCGCACCGACGCCCGAATGCAGAACCCGCACGCGCACCTCGTCGTTGCCGATCTTTTCCATCGCCTGAACGATGGCTTCGGCAGAGCCCTGCACGTCGGCTTTCAGCAGGATCGGCAGTTCGGAGACGTTTTCGTCTTCCTTGGCCTTCTGCATCAGCTGTTCCAGCGTGGTCGCGGCACCGGCGGCGGCGCGCTTGTCCTTGGCGGCATGGGCGCGGTACTCGGCGATCTCGCGGGCCTGGGCTTCGGTCTCGGTGACGTTCAGAACGTCGCCCGCTTCCGGCGTGCCATTGAGACCCAGCACCTCGACCGGAACCGAAGGACCGGCTTCCTGGACGCGCTCGCCCTTGTCGTTGATCAGCGCACGGACCTTGCCGTACTGCTCACCCACCACAAAGATATCGCCCTGGCGCAGGGTACCGTTCTGAACCAGAACGGTGGCAACAGGGCCGCGGCCCACGTCCAGCTGCGCCTCGATCACGGCGCCTTGGGCGGCGCGGTCGGGGTTGGCCTTCAGCTCCAGGATTTCCGCTTGCAACGCAATGGCTTCCAGCAGCTCGTCCAGGCCCTGGCCGGTGACGGCGGAGACTTCGACGTCCTGCACTTCGCCCGACATCGCCTCGACGACGACTTCGTGCTGCAAGAGGTCGGTGCGCACCTTGGTCGGGTCGGCGGCCGGCTTGTCGATCTTGTTGATCGCCACGATCATCGGCACCTGTGCCGCCTTGGCGTGGTTGATCGCCTCCACGGTCTGCGGCATCACGGCGTCATCCGCCGCAACAACCAGCACCACGATATCCGTCACCTGAGCACCGCGCGAGCGCATCGAGGTGAAGGCCGCGTGGCCGGGGGTGTCGAGGAAGCTCAGCACCGCGCCGCTGTCGGTGGTGACCTGATAGGCGCCGATGTGCTGGGTGATGCCGCCGGCTTCGCCAGCCACGACGCGGGCGTCGCGGATCGCATCCAGCAGAGAGGTCTTGCCGTGGTCGACGTGGCCCATGATGGTGATGACCGGCGGACGCGGTTTCAGGTCGTCGTCCTTGTCCTCGATCTCCTTGATGACGTCCTCGACGTCGGAGTCGGAGACCCGGACCACCTTGTGGCCGAATTCCTCGATGATCAGTTCCGCGGTATCGGCGTCGATGGTCTGGTTCTGCGTGACCATCATGCCCATGTTCATCAGCGATTTTACCACTTCGCCGACGCGCTCGGCCATCCGGTTGGCCAGCTCGGAAACCACGATGGTTTCCGGCAGCTGCACGTCGCGGATGATCTTTTCCCGCTCGACGGTGCCCATGGCCTTCTGACGCGCCCGCTCCTGCTTGCGCTTCATCGCGGCCATCGACCGGTGCCGGCCGCCTTCGCCGCCAGTGGCCTGGCCGAGGGTCAGCTTGCCCGAACGGCGGCCGCCGTCGCCGCGGCCCTTGGCGCTGCGGCCGCGCTCTTCGCGCTCGCGGTCTGCCTTGCGCGGCGCGGCTGCCGGCGCTGCGGACTTCGGCGCGGGTCGCGCGGAGGCTGCGGGTTCGGATTTCTTCTTCTCGGCGTCGGCTGCGGCGCGCTTGGCGGCTTCCGCTTCCTCGGCCTGCTTGCGCTCGGCGTCTTCGGCTTTCTGGCGCGCGCGCTCTTCGGCCTCGCGCTGCTCGCGCTCCTTGGCTTCCAGCTCGGCCCGGCGGCGTTCACGCTCCTCGGCGCGGGCCTTTTCCTCGGCTTCGCGCTGCGCGGCTTCATCCGCTTCGCGGGCCTTGGCGGCCTGCAGAGCCTTCAGGCGGCGTTCCATTTCGGCATCGCTGATGCCGGCGGGCCGGCGCGATCCGGACGCGGCGGGCGAGGCGCCGCTGCCGCCTTTGGCAGCGCCCGGCTTGGGTACAACCACGCGCTTGCGCTTGGTTTCCACCACGACATTCTTGGTCCGCCCATGGCTGAAACTCTGTTTCACGTTCCCCGGACGGGAACCCCCACGCAGACCCAGTGTCTTTTTGCCGTCACTATCGCTCATAAAGCTACTTATCCTTCCGTGCGGCCCTTGCCGCCCACCATTTCGCGCAAACCTTGCAGTCGTTGCGCCTCATCTACAACACGTTTGCTGAGTCCGCCAGAGGCGAGGGCGGCATGTATCACAGTTTGCCGTCCAAATGCCATTCCCAGCTCGTCCGCCGTGAGGCAGCCGATGAATTTACCCTTGTAGGGCGTGCTCAGCTTTGACTTGCCGCGGCCGGAGCCGTCGGAGGCCTGGATCAGCACCCGGGCGTCTTCCTTGTACAGCCAGTCCTTCACCTTTTCGAAGCCGGCCACCGCATCGCCGGATTTCCGGGCCAGGCTGATCAGCTCCACGAGGCGGCGCACGACTTGGCGCTCGACCTCCTGTGGGAGATCTTCGGGCACCTGCACCTGCGCCTTGAAGCCGCGGGCAAAGGCCTTTTTCTTTACCGCCGCGGCCAAAGCCGCGTGGCTGGCCGCGACATAGACGCCGCGGCCCGGCAGTTTGCCGCGCACGTCCGGCACGACGCTGCCGTCAGGGCCCATCACAAAGCGGATGAGGCCCTGCTTGGGCTCGGTCTCGCCGGTTGCGATGCACTTGCGCTCGCTGTCTTCGGACCGGTCTTTGGTTGCGCCGCCGCGTGTCATCGCGTTCTCCTGCCTTTACCGGCTTCAGGCTTCGCCTTCCGCTTCGCCGTCTTCCGCCTCACCTTCGGCGCCGTCTTGCTCCAGCTCGGCCGGATCGACCCAGCCCAGCGAGATCCGCGCGGTCATGACCATGTCCTGGGCGTCTTCCAGCGACAGGCCGAAGGGCTCCAGGATACCATCGTCCTTGACGCGCTCGCCGCCATCCGAGGTCCAGCCGCCGGCCAGCTCCCAGTCGGCGCAGGTGGCGAAATCTTCCAGCGACTTCACACCGTCCTTGGCCAAGGCCTCGACCATCTGCGGCGTGAGGCCGTCAAAGCCAATCAGGCTGTCCTCGGCGCCAAGTTCACGGGCGGCATCGAGCGCCGCCTTTGCCTGGGCTTCCAGGTAGTCGCGGGCGCGGGCCTGCAGCTCTTCGGCGGTGCCTTCGTCGACGCCGTCGATCACCAGCAGCTCGTCAAGCTCGACGTAAGCGACCTCTTCCAGGTTGGTGAAGCCTTCAGACACCAGAAGCTGGGCAAAGAACTCGTCCAGATCAAGGGTCTCCATAAACAATTTTGTGCGCGCCTCGAATTCCTTCTGGCGGCGGGCCGATTCTTCTTCCTCGGTCATGATGTCGATATCGAGACCGGTGAGCTGCGAGGCCAGGCGCACGTTCTGGCCGCGGCGGCCGATGGCGAGCGACAGCTGCTCTTCCGGCACCACGACCTCGATCTTGCCGGCTTCCTCATCCAGCACCACCTTGGTCACCTCGGCGGGCTGCAGCGCGTTCACCAGGAAGGTCGGCTGATCCTCGTTCCACGGGATGATGTCGATCTTCTCGCCCTGCAGCTCGTTCACCACGGCCTGCACGCGGGAGCCGCGCATACCCACACAGGCGCCGACCGGGTCGATCGAGCTGTCATAGGAGATCACGGCAATCTTCGCGCGCGATCCGGGGTCGCGGGCCACTGCCTTGATGTCGATGATGCCGTCATAGATTTCCGGCACTTCCATCTTGAACAGCTCGGCCATGAACTCGGGCGCGGTGCGGCTGAGGAAGATCTGCGGCCCGCGCTGTTCGCGGCGCACGTCCTTAATGTAGCAGCGCACACGGTCGTTGGGGCGGTAGCTTTCGCGGCCGATCTTCTCGTTGCGGCGCAGAATCGCTTCGCCCGCGCCGACGTCGACGATGACGTTGCCGTATTCCTCGCGCTTGACCAGGCCGTTGATGATGGTGCCGGCGCGGTCCTTGAACTCTTCGTACTGGCGGTCACGCTCGGCTTCGCGCACCTTCTGCAGGATCACCTGCTTGGCCGACTGGGCGGCGATGCGGCCCATTTCGACCGGCGGCACTTCCTCGACATAGGTCTGGCCCACTTCCGGCTCAGACATGTACTGGCGCGCCTGCGCGACAGTCATCTCGGCCTGGTAGTTCTCAAGGTCTTCATCGGCGACCACGGTGCGCACCCGGGTGAAGGTGGCGCGGCCGGTCTTGCGGTCGATGGAGACGCGGATGTCCATCTCGGCGCCGTAGCGGCTCTTGGCGGCACGGGCGAGGCTCTCTTCCATCGCTTCGATGACCAGGCCCGGGTCGATCATCTTTTCCCGCGCCACGGCCTCGGCGGTTTGCAAAAGCTCCAGCTGGTTAGCAGAGGTGATCGCCATTAGTTTTTCTCCTGTTCGGACTCTTCGGTCTCGATTTGGTCGGTCTCGATTTCGTCAAATGCGTCTTCGTTCAGCGTGCCCGCGGCCTTGCGCTGGCGCAGCATTTCCGCGATCAGGTCGTCGGTCAGCACCAGCTTGGCGTCGCTCAGCCAGTCGAATTTCAGCCCGATGGTCACGGTCTCGCCCTGATCCTCGATGTTGATCAGCACCTCGTCGCCCTCGGTGCCCGCCAGTTCGCCCTTGAAGCGGCGGCGGCCGCCGACCAGCTCGGCGGTCTCCAGCTTGGCCTCGTAGCCCTCGAACATCTCGAAGTCCTTCATCCGGGTCAGCGGGCGGTCGATGCCGGGGCTCGACACTTCCAGGCTGTAAGCATCCAGGATCGGATCTTCGACATCCAGCGCCGCGCTCACGGCGTTGGAGATATCGGCGCAGTCATCCACTTCGATGCCGCCGTCGGGCTTGTCGGCCATGATCTGCAAGGTGGTGGCCTTGCCGGACATCAGCCGGATACGGACCAGCTCGTAACCCAGATCCTCGATCACCGGGGCGACGATCTCGGCCAGGCGCCGGTCGATGGCGGCTTTGGCAATAAGGTCGTTGGTCATCTGACCTCCAAATTGGGCGTGCAGGCGTCCGCCTGCGGGCACTTGGGGCATACAGGCGCGGGGCCTGCGGGCACAAAAAAACGGGCGCGCGGCCCGTTGATCATTCCCGGTGGAGCCTTGAACCAGTGGTTCAACGCGCCGCTGTTGTTCAAGGCATATAGGGCGGATCGGGGCGAACTGCAAGTGTTCTGTTGCTGCACTGCCCTGCCGGCGCGCCTGGGTACGCGGCTGGCGGCGTCAGATGCGCCACCAGCGCTCGGCGATGCGGAAGTCGTCCAGCGGCGCCTGGCGGCCGATTTTGCGCGGAATGCCAACGTCCTGCCGCGCGGCCAGCGCCATCTCGCCCGCCGATGGGTGATAGTGGAAGCGGCCGCGTTGCAACAGCCCGCGCGGCTCCGGCAGGGCGGCGATATCGACATAGCCGTCGCGCAGCGCCTCGGCGCGCACGGCGGCGTCGGGAATCACGATGATTTCCACCGCGTCCACCCAGCCCGCGCTGCCGGACTTGTAATGGCCCTCGACCCGCGCGGCGCGGAAATGGCGGCCCTCCTGCGCGCGCTCCACCCGGTAGCAGCCGGCGCCAATCGTGCCGGCGAGCGGCACGTCCACCGCGCCGGAGGGCGCGATGCCAAGGCCGGGCGCGGCCAGCAGATAGGGCAGATGCGGGTTGGGCGCGTCCAGCTCCAGCGCCAGGCGGTGCGGGCCCAGCGCCCCGGCCCCGCGCAGGCCTGCGCCGGGCACGCCCAGCGCTTTCAGCGACAGCGCGGCGTCTTCGGCGGTCAGCACGCGGCCATCGTGGAAGCGCACATCGCTGCGCAGATCGAAAGTCCAGCGCGTTCCGTCCGAGTCACACTGCCAGCCCTGCGCCAGATCGCCGCGCAGCACACCGTCGGGGGCCACTTCGGTCAGCGTCGCGTGCAGCGCGCCGCGGGCGGTCTGCTCCAGCAGCGCGCCCTCCCGCGGGACCGCCAGCCGCAGAACGCCGCCCATGCGCGCCCCGGCCCCCACCGGCCCGCCGGCCGCAGCCAGCAGGGCAGCAGCAGCACCCGAGGTGAACAGCGCGCGGCGGTCGATACGCGGCATCAGACAAGCTCCCCTGCGATCCGGTCCATCGCCCGCACCAGCTCGGCGCTGATGCCGGGCTCCGAAAGCGCGTGTCCCGCATTGCGCACCATGCGCAGCTCGGCCCTCGGCCACAGCTCGTTCAGCCGCCAGGCGGAAGCGGGCGGGCATATCATGTCATAACGCCCCTGCACGATCATCCCCGGGATATGCGAGATCCGGTCCATGTTGGCGAGAATCTGCCCGTCGTAATCGAGGAACCCGCCATTGATGAAATAATGATTCTCCAGCCGGGCAAAGGCGCGGGCGTAATCGCCGGGGCTGTCGCCGCCATGCCCGTTCGAGGTGACCGAGGCCAGCGCGTTCTCCCAAGCCGACCAAGCCCGGCCATAGCGCACTTCCTCCTCAAGATTGCCGGAAAACAGGCGTTTGTTATAGGCGCCAATCATGTCGCCGCGCTCACCGTCCGGGATCGGCGCGGTGAAGCGGGCCCAGGTTTCAGGCCAGAATTTGCCCGCCCCGCCGCCATAGAACCAGTCGAGCTCCCCCTTGGTCATCAAAAACACGCCGCGCAGCACGATCCGGCGCACCCGGTCCGGGTGGGACTGGGCATAGACCAGCGCCAGAGTCGCGCCCCAGCTGCCGCCAAAGACGATCCAGTCCCCGATCCCCAGCTGGCGGCGAATCAGCTCCATGTCGGCAACCAGATGCCAGGTGGTGTTGTCCTCGCAGGAGGCATGCGGGCGCGAGCGGCCGCAGCCGCGCTGGTCGAACAGGATGATCCGGTAGACCTCGGGGTCGAAATAGCGCCGCATCGCCGGGCTGCAGCCGCCGCCGGGGCCGCCGTGGCACACCACCACCGGGATGCCCTGCGGATTGCCGCTCTGCTCGGCATAGATCCGGTGGCCCTGGCCCGCATCCAGCATCCGCTGGTCAAAGGGTTCGACCGGCGGATAAAGATAATGCACAGCGCGCTTTTGGTCGGTGTATTTGTCCATTACTGACCTAAGTGAGACGTCAGCCTACAAAAGAACACACGGAGACAGGAATGCAAGCGCCTCTATCCACGGTCGACCCGGCGGAAATCGCCAAATTCGAGGCCATGGCCGCGGAGTGGTGGGACCCGCAGGGCAAGTTCAAGCCGCTGCACATGCTGAACCCCTGCCGGCTGGACTATATCGCGCGTCAGATCGCGGCGGAGTTCGGCCGCGATCTGACGTCACAGCGCCCCTTCGAGGGGCTGCGCCTGTTGGACATCGGCTGCGGCGGCGGGCTCTTGAGCGAGCCGATGGCGCGGCTGGGGGCCGAAGTTGTGGGTGCCGATGCCGCCGCGGGCAACATCCCCGTCGCGCGCATCCATGCCGCACAATCGGGGCTGGAGATCGACTACCGCCACACCACCGCCGAAGCTCTGGCGGAGGCGGGTGAGCGTTTTGACGTGGTGCTGAACATGGAGGTGGTCGAACATGTCGCCGACCCGCTCGGCTATCTCACCGCCACGCAGACTCTCCTGAAACCCGGCGGCTTGCAGATCTGCTCCACCATCAACCGCAACCCCAAGAGCTATGCAATGGCGATTGTCGGCCCCGAGGTGATCATGCGCTGGCTGCCGCGCGGCACCCATGATTGGTCCAAGTTCATCACTCCGGACGAGCTGTTCGAGCTGCTGCGCAAGGCAGGCCTGGCCCCAGTGGACCGCAAGGGTTTTGTGTTCAATCCGATCACCTGGAACTGGGCAGTCTCCGAGCGGGACCTCACGGTGAACTACGTCACAGCCAGCGTGAAGCCAGCGTAAAAAAATCAGGTGTTTACGGGGCGGCGGGTCCCTGTCCTATACGAAAGGATAGGGCGTACCTCTTCTGCACCGTTGGGGGTTGGGCCGGGCTTTGCTAGAGTCAGGCCACGGGGCGCAATTACGCGGCCCGGCATGGGCTTTGGCCCTTCTCACCGAGTGAATGCCTGCCGCACTATCCGGCGGCATAACCCAGAGGTTGCCAACCACCGCTCACGGGGGTTGATGGGGGACTGATGGGGAAGATGGGGGCGCTTGTTCTGCCAGGCGCCCCCTTTTCCTGTATGCGGCCTGCGTTTGGTGCTCCGCACAGGAATGGCCGCCTCAGCCGCCCTCCTTGCCGCCGGTTTCCAGCTTGCCGCGCAGTTCGCGCAGAATCGGCAGCGTGGCCCGCACCCGGCTGCTGCCCAGCTCTTCCACCACTTCGGAGATCATCGGGATGATCCCCGCCAGCGCCGCGTCGCGCGCCTGACGGCCCGCCGGGCTGATCGCCACCATCTTGCGCCGGGCATCGTCCCAATCCGGGCGCACGTGGATATAGCCCGCCGTCTCCAGCTTGTTCAGCGTGTTGGTCATCGCGCCGCGGGTGACGTGGAAGGACTTCGCCAGCTGCGCGGGCGAGCGCTCCAGCCCGGCCCGTGCCAGGTGGTTCAGCACCGAAAAATGCGACAGCTCCATGCCCTTCGGCAGCACCTTGCTGAGCCTTGTGCGCGCAAGCTGATCGGCCATCAGGATTTCGCTGAACAGGGAAACCGCCAGGGAATTGGTCTCGTCCATCAGGGCCCGTCGAACTCCCGGTCATGGGTGAGCGCCGGAACCCGGGCGCGCGCGTCCTGCACCTTGTCGAGGTCAATGTCGGCAAAGACCACCCCCGCCCCGGTGCCGCCATCGGCCAGAACTTCCCCCCAGGGCGCCACCACCAGCGAATGGCCATAGGTCCGCCGGTTCTGCCCCTTGGTGGCCGGGTGCGTGCCGGTCTGGGCGGGCGCCAGCACGAAGCAGCCGGTCTCGATCGCGCGGGCGCGCAGCAGCACATGCCAATGGGCCGCACCGGTCACATGCGAAAACGCGGCCGGCACGGTCAGGATCTGGGCGCCGCCCTTGGCCAGCGCGCGGTGCAAATGCGGAAAGCGCACGTCATAACAGACCGTCATGCCGATCCGGCCCAGCGGCGTCTGCGCCAGCACCGCCTCAGCGCCCGGCCGGAAGCCGTCGGATTCGCGGTAGGTCTCCTCCGGCGTCACTTCGACGTCGAACATGTGGATTTTATCGTAGCGGGCCTGGATGCTGCCATCGGGCGCGATCAGGAACTGCCGGTTGGCAAAGCGCCCGTCCGCATCCTGCGTCTTCAGCGCCAGCGAGCCGATCAGCAGCCAGACTTCGTGCCGCGCCGCCTCGGCCCGAAGGGCGGCAAGGGTCGGGTCCTCATCCTCATGGCAGAGCACAGCGTTCTGGTGGCTGCGGCTGGTGGAGACGCAGTTGGTCACCTCCGGCGTCAGCACCAGCTCCGCGCCGCCGCGCACGGCCTCCGCCATCATCCGCTTCACCGTTTCCTGGTTTTGGGCCGGAATGTCGGTGGAGGTCATTTGCAGCAGGGCAGCGCGCATATTTGTGTCTCCGGGCGTCAGGCGGCCAGCAGCGGGTCGAGCTTGCCGTCCTGCTCCAGCGCATAAAGATCATCGCAGCCCCCCACATGGGTGCCGCCGATGAAGATCTGCGGAACGGTGCGGCCGCCATTGGCGCGCTGGATCATCTCCGCCTTGCGCTCCGGCTCCTGCAGCACGTTGATCTCCGAGAAGGCAACGCCTTTCTTGTCCAGCAGCCGCTTGGCGGCGTGGCAAAAGCCGCACAGCGGCGACGTGTAAATTTCCACCGGCTTCATTCCGAACCCCATCCTTGGTGAGCGTGTTCTGGAGGAATTGGGCATTCATTGCAAGAATTGCCAGAGGCGGCTGCCCCCGCTCACGCCCGCGTGACCCGCGCCAGAACCGCCACCCGCACCTCGCCCGCGCCCGCCGCCAGGCAAGCCTCGGCACAGGCGCCCAGGGTGGCGCCCGAGGTCATCACATCATCAACGATCAGAACCGCCCGCCCCGCAAGCCGCCCGCGGTGGCGCGGGTGCGCGGTGATGGCATCGCTCAGAAGGCGGTGGCGCGCGGCGCGGCTCTTGCCCTCCAGCGCCGGGGTCAGCCGGATGCGGCGGAGCAGGTCGGGGCAATGCGCAAGTCCCGTCCGCCGCGCCAGCGCCGCCGCCAGCAGCGCCGACTGGTTGTACTTGCGCCTGAGCAGACGGGTCCAGTGCAGGGGCACCGGGCACAGGAGCGGCTGGCCCGCCAGCAGCGGCTGGGCCGCGCGGTGCAGCCAATGCGCCGCCAGCTCCGCGAGCTCGGTCCGGTCGCCGTGTTTCAGCGCCAGCACCAGCTTGCGTCCGCGCCCCTCGTACAAAAGCGCGCTGCGGCCGCGGGCCCAGGGCCGCGGGTGCGTCATGCAGCCGTCGCATTCAAGCCGGAAACCGTCTGCCTCCCCCGGCAATGGCGCGCCGCACCCCTCGCAGACAGTGCCTGTGATGAATTGCGTCTCCGACCAGCAGCTTGCGCAAAGTCCGCCGGTTTCTTCGGTGAGCGCACCGCAGCCCATGCATTGCGGCGGGAAGACGAGAGAAACAGCGGTTTGAATCTGACTGTGCAGCATCTAAATAGCTCCTATGACGCCTGCACCTGCCTCCCAGCCGCAACTTGTTGACCGCCACGCACTGTCTGCCCGCCGCGCCCGCCGCCGGGCGGACGCGCTGTTCCTGCACCAGATGGCGCGGGACGAGGCCGAGGATCGCCTGAGCATGGTTAACCGGAGGTTTACGGCACCCGCCGTGGTCACGCCTTTCCCCGAGGTCTGGCAGGGGTCCCTGCCCGCCGTTCTGCCCGGAGCCAAGCTGGTGCCGGACGACGACACGCTGGCGCTGGAGCCAGGCGCGCATGACGTGGTGATCCACACGATGGGGCTGCATTGGGCCAATGACCCGGTCGGCCAGCTGATCCAGTGCCGCCGCGCCCTGAAGGAAGACGGGCTGTTGCTGGCGGTGATGCTGGGCGGCGGGACCCTGCGGGAGCTGCGCGCCGCCCTGGCCGAGGCCGAAACCCTGGTGACCGGCGGGCTGTCGCCGCGCGTGGCCCCGATGGGCGAGATCCGCGACCTCGGCGGGCTGTTGCAGCGGGCGGGCTTTGCGCTGCCGGTCGCCGATGCGGTGCCGCTCACCGCTGAATACCGCGATCTGGCGCACCTGGTCCGCGACCTGCGCGGCATGGGAGAGACCAACGCGCTTGCCCAGCGCCTGAGACGCACACCGCCGCGGGCTCTGTTTGCCGAGGCCGAGCGGCTTTACCGCGCGCATTTCGCCACCGCGGAGGGCCGGCTGCCCGCCACCTTCGAACTGGTTTGCCTGACCGGCTGGACCCCGTCGGAGACGCAGCAGAAACCACTGCGCCCCGGCTCGGCACAGATGCGGCTGGCGGATGCGCTGAAGGTGCCCGAAGGCAAAATCTGATCCGATAGGGCGCGCCTATCGCTGCGGCAATGCGATCCAATTGGCCTTCCCGCCCGTATCGGATTACACCCGACTGAAACCGACAAAGCCGCACAGGACCGTACCCATGCTGGATACCACCCAGAAAGCCACCTGCCCCGCCCACGCACCGGCCGGCCATCCGGAGCTGCCGGCCGGAAAGGTGGGAATCCTGCTGGCCAACCTTGGCACGCCGGACAGCTACACCTACTGGCCGATGCGCCGCTATCTGAGTGAGTTCCTGTCGGACAAGCGGGTGATCGATTACCCGTCGTGGAAATGGCAGCCGCTGCTGCAGCTCATCATCCTCGCCAAGCGGCCGTTCAGCTCGGGTGCGGCCTACAAGTCGATCTGGAACCACGACAAGGGCGAAAGCCCCCTGATGACAATCACCAAGGACCAGACCGCCAAAATGGCGGAAGTGCTGGCCGCGCGTTACGGCGACAAGGTGATGGTCGATTTCTGCATGCGTTACGGCAACCCCTCGACCAAGTCCAAGGTGCGCGGGATGGTCGCGGCGGGCTGTCAGAAGATCCTGTTCGTGCCGCTTTATCCGCAATATGCCGGCGCCACCTCCGCCACCGCAAACGACCAGTTCTTCCGCGCACTGATGGAAGAAACCTGGCAGCCCGCGGCCCGCACCATCGCGCCCTATTTCGACGAGCCCGCCTATATCGACGCGCTTGCCCGCTCGGTGGAGGAGGCCTATGCCAAGGTTGAGAATCGCCCCGATATCCTGGTCGTCAGCTACCACGGGATGCCGAAGCGCTACCTGATGCAGGGCGACCCTTACCATTGCCAGTGCCAGAAGACGACGCGCCTGCTGAAGGAACGACTGGGCTGGGACGACACCGCGATCACAACCACCTTCCAGTCTGTCTTCGGGCCGGAGGAATGGCTGAAGCCCTACACCGTCGACCACGTCGCGGCGCTCGCCAAGGAAGGCAAGAAGAACATCGCGGTGATTGCGCCCGCCTTTTCCGCCGATTGCATTGAGACACTGGAGGAGATCAACGAGGAGATCCGCGAAAGCTTCGAGGAAGCGGGCGGCGAGGCGTTCCTATATATCCCCTGCCTCAACGACGACAGCGATCACATCGCGGCCCTCGCGCAGGTGATCAGCGAAAACCTCAAGGGCTGGCTGGACTAGCCTCCCGCTCCGCGCCAAACATGGCGCGGATTTCAGGTGCCGGGGGGCGTTCCCGGCCGGGGAGGATTGGACATGGCATTTGCACATTGGGCCGCGGCACTTGAGGCGCGGTGGGGGATCACCGCGGATCTGCGCCGGCTCGACGGGGAGTACGACCTGAACTTCCTCGCCGAGGCGGCGGACGGCACCGGCTGCATTCTGAAAGCGATGCGCCCGGACTGCGCGCCCGGGCTGGTAGAGATGCAGATCGCCGCGCTGGAGCACATCCGCGCGCGCAATTCCGCGCTGCCCCTGCCCCGGGTGATCCGCACAACGAGCGGCGCGGCCGTGGCAGAGTTGCCGGACGAAGACGGCCAGCCCCGCCTGATCTGGCTGCTGAGCCGCCTGCCCGGGCGCTGCTACGCCAAGGCCGCGCCGAAAGCCGCCGCGCTGATCCGGGAGGCCGGCGCCGTCCTGGGTGGAACCGCCGCGGCACTGGCGGATTTCCGGCACGAAGGTCTCGACCGCGCGTTCAAGTGGGACCTGACACAGGCGGGCTGGATTCGAGACCGGACGGAGTGCATCACCGACTCTGGCCGCCGTGACGTCATCGAAAGCATTTGCGCCGATTTCGCCAAGTTAGAGCCTGATTTGGCCGCGCTGCCGAAGCAGGCGATTCACAATGACGCTAACGACTACAACCTGATGGTCACAGGCGAGCTGACCGAGCCGCGCCGGATTTCCGGGCTGATCGATCTTGGCGACATGTGTGCCGCGCCGCGGGTCTGCGACCTGGCCATCGCCGCGGCCTACATCGTGCTCGACCACCCCGAGCCGGAGGCGGCGCTGGCCGCTCTGGTGCAGGGTTATCACAGTGCTTACCCGCTCTCACCTGCCGAGGCTGACCTGATCTGGCCTCTGCTCAGGATGCGGCTGGCGGTGAGCGTGGTGAACTCCACGCTGATGGCGGCAGAGAACCCCGACGACCCTTACGTGACCATCTCGCAAGCTCCGGCCTGGCGCTTCCTTGAAGGGAGCAGCGTAAACGCGGGCCTGATCAACGCCCGCCTGCGCGCCGCCTGCGGCCTGCCGGTTGCGGAGGGTGCAGACCGGGTTTTGGCCTTTTTAGAGACTGAACGCGGCCGCTTTGCCCCCCTGATGGGGCAGGACTTGGGCGGCGTGCCGATGGGCTCGCTCTCGGTCGAAAACTCCACCTGGCCGCAGGACCCGTTCCACATGCCGCCGGAGGAAGCCGCCCGCGCGGGCGCGGAGTTCGGCACCGGACTGTGGCTCGGCTACTACAACGAGCCGCGGCTGATCTACGCGGAACCGGCCTTCCGCAAGGGGCCGTGGAAGGCGAGCAACCGGCGCACCGTGCATCTGGCCGTCGATGGCTTCGCCCCGGCGGGCACGCCGCTTTATGCGCCGCTGGAGGGCACCGTTTTTGCGGTGGAAAACCGCGACAGCCATCTGGACTACGGCGGCGTCATCATCCTGCGCCATGAAACCCCGGCAGGCGATGCCTTCTACACGCTCTACGGCCACCTCGACCCGGAATGCTGCGGGAGGCTCACCCCCGGCGACCGCATTGCCAGGGACGAGGCTTTCTGCCGCCTGGGCGATGCCACGCAGAACGGCGGCTGGGCGCCGCATGTGCACTTCCAGCTCGCGCTCAGCACCCAAGGCATGGAGTCCGACTGGCCGGGCGTGGCCGACCCGGACGAGCTGGAACTCTGGCACGCGCTGTGCCCCAACCCGGCGCCGCTACTCAACCTGCCGGATGCGAAAACCCGCTACCAACCGACCGACAAGGCCGCGGTGCTGGAGGGCCGCCGCGCCCATTTTGCCGCCAACCTCAGCCTCACCTACAGCGATCCGGTGATGCTGGTGCGCGGCTGGCGGCACCACCTGTTCGACGAATGGGGCCGGCCCTATCTCGACGCCTACAACAACGTCCCCCACGTGGGCCACGCGCACCCGCGCATCCAGGCGGTGGCGGCGGACCAGCTGAAGCGGATGAACTCCAACACCCGCTACCTGCACCCGGCGCAGGTGGGTTTTGCCGAGAAGATCCTGTCGAAAATGCCGGACCATCTGGAGGTCTGCTTTTTCGTCAACTCCGGCACCGAGGCCAACGAGCTCGCCCTGCGCCTGGCCCGCGCCCATACCGGCGCCAAGGGCATGGTGACGCCAGATCACGGCTATCACGGCAATACCACCGGCGCGGTCGACATCTCTGCCTACAAGTTCAACAAGCCCGGCGGGCCGGGACAGCCGGAGTGGGTCGAGCTGGTGGACGTCGCGGACGACTACCGCGGCCGCTTCCGCCGCGATGACCCCGAGCGCGCGCAGAAGTTCGCGGACCTCGTGGACCCGGCCATCGCCCGGCTGCAAGCGAAGGGCCATGGCGCCGCGGGCTTCATCGCCGAGACCTTCCCCTCGGTCGGCGGCCAGATCATCCCGCCGAAGGGCTACCTGCCCGCGGTCTACGAGAAGATCCGCGCCGCCGGCGGCATCTGCATTGCCGACGAGGTACAGACCGGGCTTGGGCGGCTTGGCGACTATTACTTCGGCTTCGAGCACCAGGGCGCCAGCCCCGATATCGTGGTGCTTGGCAAACCCATCGGCAACGGCCACCCGATCGGCGTGCTGGTCACCACCCGCGCCATCGCGGAGAGCTTTGCCAAGGGTCCGGAATTCTTCTCCACATTCGGCGGCTCGACCCTGTCGTGCCGCATCGGCAAGGAGGTGCTGGATATCGTCGACGACGAAGGGCTGCAGGAAAACGCCCGTCTCCAGGGAGAAGTGCTGCGCGCGGGGCTCAGGACACTGCAGGCGCGCCACGGCGCAATCGGCGACGTGCGCGGCATGGGGCTGTTTCTGGGCGTGGAGCTGATCGGGGCTGACGGCAGCGAGGGCGCCGGCCTGTGCGCCTTCGTGAAAAACCGGATGCGCGACCACCGCATCCTGATCGGCAGCGAAGGACCCGGGGACAACATCCTCAAGATCCGCCCGCCGCTGACCATCGAATCGGCTGATGCGGAGATGCTTCTGGAGGTGCTCGGCCGGGTGCTGACCGAAGCCGAATTGGGCTGAACCGGCAGATTTCTGCCGCAGGAGGCGGGCAAGGCCCGGGCAGCAAAAAAGGCGGTGGAACCCCACCGCCTTTTCCGTAATCCTTGCGCAGGGCTTAGTTGGACGCGACTGCGGCGCCAACCAGAACCAGCAGCAGCAGGGGCAGCAGGATACCTGCCGAGGAACCCTGTGCCTCTTCGACGATGACCGGTGCTTCCACAACCGGCTCCGCCAGATTGCCCGCCGAAGCGGTCGAAGCAGCAGCGGTCAGAGCCGCGGCGATAACGAGTTTTTTCATGTCAACCTCCAGAATTTGCGTGGAACACACCAAATGGACCACGCACCCAAGTCTTACCTCGTTATTTTGTCTAAGCAGCAAAACTGCGTCATTGCAATTGCTTGTTCGTCATGGCGCTGCCGGCGCCGGCGCGATGTCGTCAAATTAGCAACACCTGTGTGCCAATTTTGGTCAGGCCGAAAAGATGGGCGATATGCTCGTTGTAGAGCCCGATGCAGCCGTTCGAGGATTTCCGCCCGATCTTGCGCGTATCGTGGGTGCCGTGGATACGGTAATATTTCCAGCCGAGGTAAAGCGCGTGTGTTCCCAGAGGGTTATCCGGCCCTGGCGGGACATAGGCAGGCCATTCCGGGTTGCGCTTGCGCATGTTAGGCGTCGGCGCCCAGCCCGGGCCTTCGACCTTGCGGATCACCCTCGTGCGGCCGCGCCGGGTCAGATCGTCGGACAACGGCACCGAAGAGGGGAACAGCAGATAGGTGCTTTCGTCCTCGGCCCAGTAGTGCAGCGCGCGGCTGTCGATGTCGACCAGCACCGCGCCGTTGCGCAAATTGTCGAAATAGGGCCGCCAGGACTTCGCACGGAAGGCCGAGATATTGCGCTTGACCGCCGGTTCCGGCCCCGGCGGCGGGCGCAGCGGGTCATAGGCGGTATCGATGCCGTTTGCGTCCTGCGCCCAGGCGGGCGCGGCTGCCAGGGCGGCGCTGGCGGCCAGGAACTGCCGCCTGTTGCAACGGTTAAATCTGTTTCTATACATATGAAGTCCAGCCTGCGCATTCCGGTGGGTGTGCGGGGAGTTTATGGCGGGAATGCCGCAGTCGCAATTCAAACCGGGCGCTGCCGCCGCCGAATACCCCGGGCCAGTTTGCACCGGCGCCACAGGAGGGCTAAGTGCTAGGGCAATTCATGGAGCGAGAGTGCAAGATGACGCGTGTTTTCCTGTTCGCCGCCGCAGCCGCGATGGCTCTGGCCACCGCCTGTACGCCAGTCACCGAAACCGGGACCGGCGGCGGCAATATCTACCGGATCCGCAACGACGACCAGGTTCAGTTGCGGATGCTTGATTCGGTCAACGCCCTGCGCCAGGCCGCAGGCGCGCCCGCGGTTCGGCTGAACGCCCAGCTGAACGCCGCCGCCGCCACCCATGCGCGGGACATGTCGGTGCAGAACCGGCCCTGGCATTTCGGCTCCGACGGCTCCTCGCCGCTGCAGCGGGTGGCGCGGGCAGGTTACGGCGGCACGCTCCTGGGGGAGAATATCTCCGAAACCTACGAGAACGAGCAGCAGACCCTGGCTGCCTGGCTGGAAAAGCCCGCCACCCGTGCGGTGATCCTCGACCCCAAGGCGTCGAATATGGGTCTTTCCTGGTTCCAGGAGCCCAACGGCAAGATCTGGTGGACGATGATCATGGCCAACTGAGGGCCACGTGCATTCGATCCAAAGCAGCGGCTGAGGACCCGCGCCGCGCGCCAGCGCGGCGCCCGGCCCAAGGCCGCCAGGCGGTGCCGGCCTTGCCGGCGCAGCCGCGGGCGCGGGAGCGCGCCCTTACGGCTTGCGGCACGGCATGCGGCGCCTCCCGGGCGCTGCCGCCGCTCAGAGCTGCCGCGTGATCAGGGCCGCAGCGTGATCGTGGTGCCGTCCTGCACCATCGCGTAGATCTCCTCGATCTCCTCATTGCTGACCGCGATGCAGCCCGCAGTCCAGTCATCGACGCGGGCGGCGCGCTTGCGTTCCCTGGCGTTCACCGGCTCACCGTGAATGAAGATGTCACCGCCCGGTTTCCGGCCCATGGCCAGAGCCGCCTCGCGGTCCTGCTGGTTCGGGTAGGAGATCCCAACTGACAGGTGATAACGGCTGTTGGGGTTGCGCCGGTCGATCAGATAGGTGCCCTCGGGCGTGCGCCCGTCGCCCTCGATGGATTTGGTGCCCAGCGGCGCAAAGCCGAGATCGACATCATACTGCTTCAGAACTTCCTCGTGGTGCAGCAGGTACATCTTGCGCGCGCCCTTGTTCACCACGATCGAGGTCACCTCCGGCCCGTCATAGATCTGAAACCTGCTGACCCCGGCACCGCCGCCACTGCATCCCGCCAGCGCAAGGCTTGCCGCCGCGCCGAATCCAAACGCCCTTCTGTCCATCATTATGCCTGTATTTTTTTGTTTGCCTCTGCCTTTCCGCATACCGCGGATCAGCGGCAAATCAAAATCACATCTTTCTGTTCGGGCCGCGCAGGCCCGCAATCTGCTGCTCGATTGCCTCAAGCCGGCTCAGCACTTCGTCGCGGTAAGCATCGGTGCGCTCGCCTTCCTCCTCGTGGTGGGCATCCTGCATCGAGTTCACGATCAGGCCAACCAGAAGGTTCACCACCGCAAATGTAGTCACCATGATGAACGGCACGAAGAAGGCCCAGGCATAGGGGTAGACCTCCATCACAGGGCGCACGATGCCCATCGACCAGCTTTCCAGCGTCATGATCTGGAACAGCGAATAGGCGCTGCGGCCAAGGTCGCCGAACCACTCCGGGAACAGGCCGCCGAACAGTTTCGTCGCCATCACTGCGCCGATGTAGAAGATGATCGCCATCAGCAGGAACACCGAGCCCATGCCGGGCAGCGCGGTGATAAAGCCTTCGACCACCCGGCGCAGGCGCGGCGCCACCGAAATAACCCGGAGCACCCGCAGGATGCGCAGCGCCCGCAAGACCGAAAAGCCCTGCGCGCCGGGCACCAGCGCGATGCCTACAATCAGGAAGTCAAAGACGTTCCAGCCGCTGGCAAAGAAGCGCAGCCGCCGCACCATGAGCTTGGCGAGGATTTCCACCACGAAGATAGCAAGGCAAATCTGGTCGACGAGCAGGATCAGCCCGCCTGCCACGGCCATCGCCTCCGGCGATGTCTCAAGCCCCAGGGTCACCGCGTTGAGCAGGATGACCCCGGTGATGAAGCGGCTGAAACCCTGGCTGTCCAGAATGGCGGCCAGGCGGCGGAGCGGGGGGTTTGTCTGCGCGTTGGTCATCGTCACTGTTCCAGGGAGAATCGGGCAACCAGTTCGGTATGGGGCGACCAGCGGAACTGGTCAACGGGCTGCACCCAGTGCAGGGCATAACCCGCCGACACCAGAGCCTTGGCATCGCGGGCAAAGCTCACCGGGTTGCAGGAGACATAGGCGATCACCGGCACTCCCGCTTTGGCCAGCTCGGCGATCTGCGACTCGGCACCGGCCCGGGGCGGGTCGATCACAGCGGCGTCGAAGGCGGCGCCGAAGGGCGTGAACTCCTCCGCGAGGAGCGGATTGCGGAACAGGTCGCGGGTCTCGGCAGTGAGTTTCTTCACGCCCTTGGCCGGGCGCCAGCCCGCCTCCAGCGCCTCGATCATCGCGCGCTCGCCCTCGGCGGCGTGCACCTCGGCGCCCTGCGCCAGCGGCAGGGCAAAGGTGCCGCACCCCGCAAACAGGTCGACGATGCGCCGCGCGCCGCGGGTGATCTCCTGCACCGCCGCCACCAGCGCCGCCTCGCCGTCGCGGGTGGCCTGCAGGAAGGCGCCGGGCGGCGGGCAGACCGGTGCCGGGCCGAACCGCTGCACCGGCGGCTGCGCCATCGCCACCGGCTCGTCCTCCCAGGTCAGCCGGGCCAGGCGGTGGCGCTCGGCCAGCTGCGCCAGCGCGATGCGCAGCGGCCCGTCCAGCGGTTTGCCGTTCTGCACCAGCACGTCGGGCCCGGCCTCCGTGGTGGTCACCGTCACCGACAGCGGCGTCTTGCGGCTGGCCCCGGCCACGGCGAGCGCCTCCGCAACTGGCAGCGCCGCCATCAGCGCAGGCTCCAGCAGCTGGCAGTCGAGGATCTCGGTGATCACGCCGGAGGCGCGGCCGTAGAACCCCGCCAGCGCGCCCTTCTTGGTGCGCCGCACAGCAAAGGTGGCGCGGCGGCGGGATTGCGCGGGCGAAGTGTGGACCGGGCGAAACTCCGTCTCCAGGCCCTGCGCGGCCAGCGCGCTGCGGATCACCTCTGCCTTCCAGCCGGCCACGAAGGCGTCGCTCGCGTGCTGCAGCTGGCAGCCGCCGCAGGCCTTGTAGTGGCGGCAGGGCGGCTGCACCCGCGCATCCGAGGGGGTCTCGATACGGATATCCTGCAGGCGGTTGCCCTCGGCAACGCCGCTGACGGTCTCCCCCGGCAGGGTACGGGGCGCAAACAGCGGCCCTTCGGCGATACCGTCGCCCTGATGGCCGAGACGGGTTATCGTGGCTGTGGTTCTGGCTGCATCTGTCATGACGGCTGCATAACGCGGGCCGGGACGGGGCAAAAGGAAAATACGCGTGCCCTGCCCTGCTCCCGCTTTGCGCGCTACTCTGCAGCCTCGGCTTTGTCCTCGTCGGTGCAGATGAAGCCGCCGGACTGGCGCGCCCAGAAATTCGCATAAAGCCCGCCCCTGGCCAGCAGCGTCTCGTGACTGCCCGCTTCGGCGATGCGGCCCTTCTCCATCACGATGATCCGGTCCATCTCGCTCAGCGTCGACAGGCGGTGGGCAATGGCCAGCACCGTCTTGCCTTCCATCACCCGGTGCAGCGCCGCCTGGATCGCGGCCTCCACCTCGGAATCGAGCGCCGAGGTCGCCTCGTCCAGCACCAGGATCGGCGCGTCCTTCAGGATCGCGCGGGCCAGGGCGATGCGCTGCCGCTGCCCGCCCGAGAGCTTCACGCCGCGCTCGCCGAGGTACGCGTCATAGCCTTTGCGGCCCTTGCCGTCCTCCAGCTCGGTGATGAACTCATGCGCCTCGGCCTTGTGGGCGGCGGCGATCAGCTCAGCCTCGGTGGCATCGGGGCGGCCATAGAGGATGTTGTCGCGGGCCGAGCGGTTGAACATCGCGGTTTCCTGCGTGACCATGCCGATCTGGCCCCTCAGGGTGTCCTGGGTCACGCCGGCAATGTCCTGCCCGTCGATCAGGATGCGCCCGCCTTCCCCGTCATAGAGCCTGAGCAGCAGCGATACGAGAGTCGACTTGCCCGCCCCCGACGCGCCGACGATGCCCAGCTTCTCGCCCGGATTCACGGTGAGGTTCAGACCCTGCACCCCGCCCGCGTCGCGGCCATAGGCAAACTCCACCCCGTCAAAGACGATCTTGCCTTCGCTGACCACAAGCGGCCGGGCGTCCGGCCTGTCCTCGACCCGGTCGGGGACCGAGAGCGTGCGCATGCCGTTCTCCACCTCGCCGATGTTGGAATAGATCGCCATCAGGGTGAAGCTGACCCAGCCGGTCATCTGGGCGATGCGGATCGACACCGCCCCGGCCGCGACGATGTCGCCTTCTGTGGCAGTGCCATTGCGCCACAGGAACAGCGTCGCACCGATCAGCAGCACCGGCAGCACCCCCGCCAGGCACATCAGCGTGAAGCGGAAGCTGGCCGCCAGATAGCCGAAGTCCAGCGCCTTCTGGCGGAAGGAGACCATCGCGTCCTGCGCCGTGCGCTCCTCGTGGTCGGCATGGGCAAACAGCTTCACCGTCTTGATGTTGGTGATCGAATCCACCACCTGCCCGGTTACCGTCGCCCGCGCCCCGGCCCGCGCGCCGGAGCGTTTGCGGATGCGCGGCAGGAACCAGCGGATCAGCGTGAAATAACCCGCGAGCCAGACCAGAAACACCAGAGTGATCCGCAGGTCGATAGAGCCTAACAAGGCCAAAGAACCCGCCAGCGACGCCAGCGCGAAGGCCACCACGTTGATCATCTCGCTCGCGACGGAGGTCACGGCGCTGGCGGTCTGCATTTGCTTTTGGGCGATGCGCCCGGCAAAATCCTCGTCAAAGAAGCGCACCGATTGGCCCAGCGTCCAGCGGTTGAGCCGGGACAGCACCAAGGGACTCACGTTCGGTTGCACCACGATCGCATTGGAGGCCGCCGAGAGGCCGAACAGAACCGGCCGGACCAGTAGGAAGAAGGCCAGCGCCCCGGCGATCACCGCGACGTTCCGGGGCGCAAAGAACTGCCCCGGACCGCTGGCAATCGCGGTGTCGACGACCAGGCCAAGGATATAGGCGGTGCCCGCCTCCATACCGCCCGCAAGCGCCGAGAACAGCGCCGCCACCCAAAGCATCGGCCAGGCCCCGGACAGGCACCAGCGCAGGAAGGCGCCGAGGCGCTGCGGCGGCGGGCCGTCGGCGGGGCGAAAGGCGTCAATCAGATTGCCAATGTTCATTCTGCTGCCTCGACATTCAGGAAACCGCCGGACTGGCGCGCCCAAAGCTGCGCATAAAGTCCCTGCGCCTGCAACAGCGCCTCATGCGAGCCTTCCTCGACGATACGGCCCTCGTCCAGCACGAGAATGCGGTCCATCTGCGCAATGGTCGACAGCCTATGCGCAATTGCGATCACCGTCTTGCCCCGCATCATGCCGTAGAGCGTTTCCTGGATCGCCGCCTCCACCTCGGAATCGAGCGCCGAGGTCGCCTCGTCCAGCACCAGGATCGGCGCGTCCTTCAGAATCACCCGCGCCAGCGTCACCCGCTGGCGCTGCCCGCCGGAGAGTTTCACGCCGCGCTCGCCCACATGAGCATCATAGCCCGTGCGCCCCTGCGGGTCTTCGAGGTCAAGAATGAACTCATGCGCCTGCGCCTGTTTTGCAGCGGCGGTCATCTGCTCCTCGCTGGCGTCTGGGCGGCCATAGAGCAGGTTGTCGCGCACCGAGCGGTGCAGCAGCGCGCTGTCCTGCTGGACCATGCCGACATGGCTGCGCAAAGAGTCCTGCGTCACGGTGCGAATGTCCTGCCCGTCGATCAGGATCTGGCCGCTGTCGGCGTCGTAGAACCGCAGCAACAGCTTCACCAGGGTCGATTTCCCGGCACCAGAGCGGCCGATCAGCCCGATCTTCTCGCCCGGGCGGATGGTGAGGCTGATCCGGTCGAGCCCGCCCGCCCCGCGGCCATAGTGGTGCGAGAGGTTGCGGAACTCGATCTCGCCCTTGCCCAGCCGCAGAGGCGCCGCATTTGCGGCATCGGCGAGTCCGATCGGCTGGGCGATGGTCTGCATCCCCTCGGCCACCACCCCGAGCTGGCGGAAGAACGACGTGAGCGCCCACATGATCCAGCCGGTCATCGCGTTGAGCCGCAAGGTGAGCGCGGTGGCCGCGGCTACCACCCCGACGGAGGCGGAGCCCTGCATCCACAGCATCACCGCCCAGCCCACGACACCAGCGATCAGCAGTCCGTTGAGCGTCACCAGTGCCGCATCCATGACGGTGAAGATTCGCATTTCCGCCTGGAAAGTGCGCCGGGTCTTCTCGATTGCGTCACGGGCATAAGTCAGCTCGCGGTGGTGATGGGCAAACATCTTGACCGAGTGGATATTGGAATAACTGTCGACAACGCGGCCGGTGACTTCCGAGCGCGCATCCGACGCCGCCTGGCTCGCCGGCCCCACCCGTTTTACCGTCCAGCGCACGAGCAGCGCGTAGAGCACCAGCCAGACCGCCAGCGGCAGCATCAGCCGCACATCGGCGACCCACAGGAGCACCGCCGCCCCCACAAGATAAGCCAGCGAGAAGGTGATCGCGTCAAAGACCTGGAACACCACCTCTCCGGCGGCGGGCGGGGTCTGCATGATGCGGTTGGCGATGCGGCCGGCAAAATCATTCTCGAACCAGCCGACCGACTGGCGCAGCACGTGCTTGTGCGCCCGCCAGCGGATCAGCGTGCCGAAGTTCGGCAGGATCGCATTGTTCAGCAGCAGCACGTCAAAGAGCTGGATCACCGGCCGCACCAGCAGGATGAACAGCGCCACCAGGATCAGCTCGGTGCCGTGCTCCTGCCAGACCTGTTCGGGCGTGCCCGCCAGCAGGTCTACCACCCGGCCCATGTAGTAGATCAGCCCGACCTCGATGGCGGCAACCACCACCGACATCAGCGCGGTCAGAGTAAAGACGGTCTTGAAGGGTTTTGCGTAGCCGCGCAGGAAGGGCCAGAGCCGCGTGGGCGGCGTGTTGGTCTCGGGATAGGCGCAATAAGGGTCAATCAGGTTCTCGAAAAAGCGAAACATGCGGGGCGCTCCGGGCGGTTGAGCAAATAGATATGCGGATGCAGACAGCGGGCAGCCCAAGGCCGCCACGCAAATACGGGCAGGGTCTCAGGCGTTAGTGAAACCAGATCCCGTAATACATCAGCATTCCTCCCGACATGTGGTGCCTTCCCCATGGGTAGGCAAGATCCGGGCGCTTGTCACCCCTAAAGGTTGCGGCGGAGGGTCACTTGCTGCCCTTCAGCGAGTCGAGCAGCTCATCGCGCCCGAGCGTGAAGCCCGAGGCGATCCATTCCGCCTCCAGCTTCTTCAGCGCCTTGCCCAGCGCCGGGCCTTTCAGGGCGGGCATCAGGTCGCGTGCGGTGAGCGGGAATTTGGCGGCGGCGCCGCGGGCAATTTCTGTCTCCAGACCGGGGGAAGGCGGCTGCTCCAGAAGTGCCGCCCGCAGCAGAAGCGAATCCTGAGCCGCTGCCGCGCCAAGCCGGTAGCCAAGTTCCGCCGCCCCCATGGTGCCGGTGGCCGCGTCGCGCAGGCGGGTGAGCTCCCTCCCTTGCGCCTTGGAAAGGCGCAGCGCCTCCTGCATGTCTTCACCGCCCAGCGCCGCCAGCCGCCGCAGCGCCGAGGGCGGGCGGGTGCCCTCCAGGTGGATCAGCGGCGCAAGGGCGCGGTCGTCGGTGCCGGGCAGGATCTGCGCCAGCACCCCCGCCTGCCGCATCGCCGCAACCGAGGGCGCCGGGTCGGGCGCGGCCAGCAGCTTCAGCATCTCGCTGCCCACCCGCTCCCGCGAAAGGGTCTCGAGCCCGTCCAGATTGGCGGCAATCGCGGCGAGCGCGTCAGCATCGAATCCCTGCGCCGCATCGCCATACCAGGAGTGGAAGCGGAAATAGCGCAAGGAGCGCAGGTAATCCTCGCGGATGCGGTGCTCAGCGGTGCCGATGAAGCGTACCCGGCGCGCCTGCAGGTCCGCCATGCCGCCGAGCGGATCGACCACTGTGCCGTCCGGGCGGGCATAAAGCGCATTCATAGTGAAATCGCGGCGCCGCGCGTCCTCGGCAATGCCGCTGGCAAAGGCCACCACCGCACGGCGGCCGTCGGTGGCCACGTCCTTGCGGAAGGTCGTGATTTCATGCGGGATGCCGGATTTGATCAGCGTGACGGTGCCATGCTCGATGCCGGTGGGCACCGCCTTGATGCCCGCCTTCGCCGCCAGCTCCAGCACTGTCTCGGGATGGGCATCGGTAGCGATGTCCATATCCGACACCGGCGCCCCCAGAAGCGCGTTGCGCACACAGCCGCCCACGAACAGTGCCTGCGCGCCCTCTGCTGTGAGCGCGGCGCAAACCGCCTGGGTGGCGGGGTCATGCAGCCAGGGCTGGCTGATCCGCATCATGTCTCCATCCGTGCCGCAAAGGCGCGCAACATCCGCGCGGTGGCGCCCCAGATGTAATAGGGGCCGTAGGGAACGGTATAATACCGCCGCCGAGTGCCGCGCCAGCGCCGCGCCTCGATCAGGTAGTTCGCGGGGTCAAGCAGATGCGCCAGCGGCACCGGGAAGACCTCCGCCACCTCCCCCGCCTCGGGGCGCGCTGTAAAGCCCTCGCGGATCAGCGCGACGACCGGGGTCACGGTAAATCCGGTGACGGTTTCATGCGGGGGCAGAGTGCCCAGAACCTCGGGGAGTTTGCGCGGCAGGCCAATCTCCTCCCAGGCTTCGCGCAGGGCGGCGTCGCAGGCGTCCGCGTCGCCCGCATCGACCTTGCCGCCGGGAAAGGCAATCTGGCCCGGATGATGTTTCAGCACCGAGGAGCGCTTTGTCAGGATCATCCGCGGCGCGCCGTGGGCCAGGGTGATGGGCACTAGAACCCCTGCCGGGCGCAGTTTGCGCCCCTCGGGCAGAACCACGCCGGGGTTCAGGTCGAAATCGGAGGAGCCGCCGCCCGGCCGGGCCAGGGCGGCGGCGATACGTTGGGCGAGATCCTCAGCCGGATCACGCACTTGGCGGATTTTCCGCATCAAACCCGACGGTTGCCGGGTCGAGGTCGTAATGCGCGCCGCAGAACTGGCAGTCAGCGGTGACGCGGCCATCATCGGTGGTCATCTTCTCAATGTCCTTGGCCGAGTAGATCGACAGGCTCTGCCGCACGCGGTCTTCGGAACAGGTGCAGCCAAAGCGCACCGGCTGGAAGTCATAGACCCGCGGCTGTTCCTCGTGAAACAATCGCACCAGCAGGTCGGCCGGGGTGACCGAGGGGCCGATCAGCTCCAGGTCCTCCACCGTGTTCAGCAGCATGGTAACGCGGTTCCAGTTCTCTTCCTGCTCGCCCGAGACCAGGTCGCTTGCCTGCAGCGTCTCACCGGTGCCTTCGGACTGCGCCGCAAAGGGCGAGGCCTTGGGCATGTGCTGCAACATGATGCCGCCGGCGCGCCAATGCTCACCCATGCCCGGTTCCGACGACTTGCCGAAGCTGAGCTTGAACAAGGTTGGCAGCTGCTCGGACTGGGCAAAATAGGACTCTGCGCAGGCGCTGAGCGAGCCTTGCGCCAGCGGCGTGATACCCTGGTAGGGCTGGGTGCCGTTGCCCTGGTCGATCAGGATGGCGAAATACCCCTCGCCCACCTGATCGAACGGGCTGCCCTCCGTCAGCCGCTCGCGGTCGAAGCTGGCATAGGCGCGGATGCGGCCGATCTCCCCTTCTTTCTGCGGCGCGTAATAGTCGGTCGCGATCATCCGCACCGCACCCTTGGATTGCACCTGCAGCGACAGTTTCCAGCGCAGCGAGATGGTCTGCCCGATCAGCGCCGTCAGCAGCGCCATCTCGGCGACCAGGGCCTCCACCGCGGGCGGGTAATCATGCTGCTTCAAAATCCCGTCCAGCACGCCGTCCAGCCGCGCCACGCGGCCGCGCATGTCCGATACGTCAAGCTGGAAGGGCAGGACGGTGTCGTCCCACGCGATTTTCGAACCAAGAGTCATGGGGTTTCCTTAAACGCCGGGGGTTGGCATACCGGGGCTATATAGGCGATTTGCCGCTGGAGTGAAGGGGCCGGTTCGTGATCAGACGTTTTGGAAACGCGCCGCAGAATGGCCGGCGCTACCGGGTGCGGCCGGGCGCCTATGCGCTGCTGCCGCGCGGCGGCTGGCTGCTGGTGACCCGCCAGGCCGACCCGGGGCCCGAGCTGCAGCTGCCCGGCGGCGGCATCGATCCCGGTGAATCGCCGCTGCCGGCGCTGCACCGCGAAGTCTATGAGGAAACCGGCTGGCGCATCGGCGCGCCGCGGCGGCTGGGGGCGTTCCGGCGCTATACCTACATGCCGGAATACGATCTCTGGGCCGAAAAGCTTTGCCATATCTACGTGGCGCGCCCGCTGCGCCGGATCGGCCCGCCGCTGGAGGACGGGCACGAGGCGCTGTGGCTTCCCGCGGAAGACGCCGCGGTGCAACTGGGCAACGCGGGCGACAGGCATTTTGCGGCGCGGCTGGCGCAGCAGTTGGCCGCGCGCAGCTAGGCCCGCCCCAGAAGGCGGCCTCTGGCGCGCGCCGCGGCGGTCAGGGGCCTTTGTATTCGAACAGCGTGGCGGAGACGTCATCCTCCAGCCCGTGTTCCCTGCTCATCATCTGCGTGAGATTCCAGTAGAGATCGTCCAGGAATTCCTTGCCGCTCTGGTTGGCGTCGCATTTCCGGATCAGTTCCAAGAGGCCTTCGGCCTCCAGCATGGAGCCATCTTCAAGCCGCGCCTCGGTGAAGCCGTCGGAATAGAGCAGCAGCCGGTCGCCGTGCTGCATCACCACTTCCTCCTGGCTGTAGCTGACTCCTGAAATCAGCCCGACAGGCACCCCGCCCTTGCCGATGAACTCGGCCGAGCCGTCCTTGCGCAGCAGCAGTGGATGCGGGTGGCCCGCCTGCACCATCTTCAGCACGCCGCTGCGCAGGTCGGCGATGCAATAAGCCATGGTGAAATATTCCTCGATCCCGGTGTCGGCGATCAGGCGCGCGTTCAGCAGACCCGCCACCTCCTCCGGCTGGCGCAGCGCATAAAAGCGGTTGAACCGCTTTTCCATGCCGACGTTCTGATCGAAATAATTCGACGACAGGTAGCCGCCCAGCCGCGCCGTCATCATCGCCGAGGTGATGCCATGGCCGGAAACGTCGATCGAGTAGAAGCCGATCCGGTTCACGCCCGGGCAGAACATGCCAACCAGGTCGCCGCCGATATGGCCGCAAGGTTTCAGGAGCAGCGACACCGTGGAGGAGCCGAAATCCTTGGACAGCTCCGGCACCAGCGATTCCTGGATCTTGCGGGCCTGGATCAGGTCTTTGTCGATGGCGTCGTAGACCCGCTGCAGCTCGTCCAGGGTTTCGGAGACGATACGGTTCTTCTGCGACAGCTCCCGCTGCATGCGCAGAATCCGCTCCCCGGCAGAAATCCGCGCCCGCAGCTCGTCCGAACTGACCGGCTTGGTCAGGAAATCGTCGGCTCCGGCATCCAGACCTTCAGCAACCTCGTTCTTCTCGCTTTTGGAGGTCAGCAGGATGAAATAGGCGTAATCGTCCTTGGACCGCGCGCGGAAACTGCGGCAGAATTCCAGCCCGTTCATGCCCGGCATCATCCAGTCGCTGAGAATCAGATCCGGCGGCTCGGTGGAGCAGATCTCCATCGCCTCCTCACCGCTCTCCGCCTCGGTGACGGAGAACCCCCATTTCTTCAACGATGCCACCAGAATCCGGCGTTGAAGGCGGCTGTCGTCCACGACAAGCACGCGGCGAATAGATCCGGCCACTGTGTGGTCCTCGTTGTCCGTCAAACTTTCTGGCAGCACCGAAGGCACCTCACAGGAAAAGGGCGTTATCAGATTAACGCTTCGTAGTATCTGGTCAGATATTTAACAGGTGATGAAACCTAAAGTTTTAGCTTGTTCCTTTATTTCACTATATTTTTGCACCTTTCAACTCTAAGACCCGCGCAAGAGCAGTGAAGAAAGGACGGGACGCATGATTGATTGGCCGCGCGTGAAAGAGCTGCGCGAGGAGGTCGGTGCAGAAGACTTCGGCGAAGTGGTCAAAATTTTCCTGGAGGAAGTGGAATCCGTGCTGGAGAAGCTGAAGGCGGGCGGCCGCAGCCAGCTGGAGCAGGATCTGCATTTCCTCAAGGGCAGCGCGCTGAACCTCGGCTTCGAGCAGTTCTCCGCCCTGTGCCTGGAAGGCGAACGTGCCGCCGCCGAAGGCAATTCCGGCAGCGTCAGCGTGGAGACGATCCTGGCCAGTTTCGGCGCCTCCAAGGCCTATTTTCTCAAGGAACTGCCCCAGCGGTATTGAGACGGCGCGCAGGCGGACGGCCCCAGCCAGGATTCAGATCACGAACTGCGCCAGGGTCTCGTCCCGGGTGATGTCGGTGTAGGTCATCCCCGCCGCATCCAGCCGCGCAAACAGCTCGGCGAAATTCTCCGGCCGCTTGGTCTCGATCCCGATCAGCACCGAGCCGAAGTTGCGGGCCGATTTCTTCATGTATTCGAACCGGGCGATGTCATCCTCGGGGCCGAGGATGCTGAGGAATTCCTTCAGCGCGCCGGGCCGCTGCGGCAGCCGCAGAATGAAGTATTTTTTCACGCCCGAATACCGCTGCGCGCGCTCTTTGACCTCAGGCAGGCGCTCGAAATCGAAGTTGCCGCCGGACGTCACGCAGACCACGGTGCGGCCGCGAATCCAGGAGCGCACGTCGTTGAGCGCCTCAACCGCCAGCGCACCCGCGGGCTCCAGCACGATGCCCTCGACGTTCAGCATCTCGATGATGGTGGTGCAGATGCGGTCCTCGGAGATGGTGAGCACATCAGGCAGCGGCACGTCTTTCAGTATCTCGAAAGTCTTCTCGCCGATCCTCCCGACCGCGGCGCCATCGACGAAGGTATCGACGCGGCCCAGCGCCACCGGCCGCTTGGCGGCAAGCGCGGCACGCAGGCAGGCACCGCCCTCGGGCTCGGCAAAGAGGCAGTGCACCTTCTCCCCGAACCAGCTGTAGACGCCGGAGGACATGCCGCCGCCGCCCACCGGCAGAATCACGTGATCGGGGACGCGGCCGAGCTGGCTTTCGATCTCCGCCGCGATCGAGGCCTGGCCTTCGATCACATCGGCATCGTCGAAAGGCGACAGGAAATGCCCGCCCTCCTTGGCGCACCACTCCTGCGCTGCGGCCAGGCAGATGTCGAAATAGTCGCCAACCAGATGGATCTCGATATTGCCGCCGCCGAACATCCGGGTTTTCTGGATCTTCTGCTGCGGTGTGGTCACCGGCATGAAGATCACCCCGCGCTTGCCCATGTGGCGGCACATGAAGGCCACCCCCTGGGCATGGTTGCCGGCCGAGGCGCAGACAAAAAGCTCCTGATCCGGCTGCTTGCGCATCGCGTTGAACGCGCCGCGGATCTTGTAGGAGCGCACCGGGCTCAGGTCTTCACGCTTGAGGTAAATGTCGGCGCCATAGCGCTCGGACAGATGCACATTGCGCTGCAAGGGCGTGGCGGGAAACACATCGCGCATCGCCTGTTCGGCAGCGCGGGCCTGGGTCTGAAAATCGCTCATGGCTCATTCAGTGGCGCATGCCTGCCCCCAAGGCAAGGGGCAGGCGAGAGGCATTGGGAAGAATACCGGCGCTCAGACCGGGCGGCCCTCCACGTAGTGGCCGTAAAGCGTGGTCATTACGCTGACATTGACCAGCGACACTACAAGGCTTGCCGCAAAACTCACCATCGGCCCGAGCACCGGCACCATCGCCACCGGCACGGACGCCAGCTGCACCAGCATACCGAACAAGAACACAATGACGCAGAGGCCGAACATCGTGCCATTGGCCCCTTCAGTTGCAGCCCAGGCCTCCTTCAGCTTCAAGGGCACGCCGATTGCTGCCGCCGGCAGAATTGGAAGCAGCCGGTACATGGTAATTCCCATGGCAATACTGGCAGCCGCAACAACGATTGCGATCAGCATCTGCAGCCCGCTGGCCGCGGCCATGCCAACTACCAGGCCGACCGGGATGATCGCGAAGAGTGACAGGATAACAATCATCGCCCCATGGCCAAGATAGGACAAGATACGGTCAAAACGGAACGGCGGCACCCAGCCCTGCGGGTATTCCTCCAGCAGCACGAAGCGGTGCCAGGACACCACGATCCACAGCATGCAGAGCACCACCGCCAGCGCCACAGTGACCAGACCCAACCCGCCGGCAGTCTCCGTGGTGATCTGCCCGCCGCCCAGCGAATCCAGCGGCTTGCCTGCCAAGATGAGCACCGCGGCACCCACCCCAAAGGCGATCAGCAGCGGCACAAGCCCGATCTGCACGGCCTGCTGGAAATTGCGCAGCACCATCCCGATGGAATGGCTGAAGATGGACCAGGATTTCATGAGGGGCTTTCTCCAAGGGATCGTTCTGTTTTGACGCGCACGTTAGGCGTGTTTCACGGGGCGGGAAACCCCCGCAAACCTTGCTCTCGCGCGAAAAACCGGCTAGGCGACGGACGTTCTGACTGAGAGGAAAGCCATGTCCGCGCCCAAGAAAGTTGTTCTGGCCTATTCAGGTGGTCTCGATACCTCGATCATCCTGAAATGGCTGCAGACCGAATACGGCTGCGAAGTTGTCACCTTCACCGCCGATCTCGGCCAGGGTGAGGAGCTGGATCCGGCCCGCAAGAAAGCGGAAATGCTGGGCATCAAGCCGGAGAACATCTTCATCGAGGACATCCGCGAGGAGTTCGTGCGCGATTTCGTCTTCCCGATGTTCCGCGCCAATGCGGTCTATGAAGGGCTCTACCTGCTCGGCACCTCCATCGCCCGCCCGCTGATCTCCAAGCGCCTGATCGAGATCGCCGAGGAAACCGGCGCCGACGCGGTCGCCCATGGCGCCACCGGCAAGGGCAACGACCAGGTGCGCTTTGAGCTCGCGGCCTATGCGCTGAACCCCGACATCAAGGTGATCGCGCCCTGGCGCGAATGGGACCTGACCTCGCGCACCAAGCTTCTGGAGTTCGCCGAGGAGCACCAGATCCCGGTTGCCAAGGACAAGCGCGGCGAAGCGCCTTTCTCGGTCGATGCGAACCTGCTGCACACCTCCTCCGAGGGGAAGGTGCTGGAAGACCCGGCGCAGGAAGCGCCCGATTACGTTTACCAGCGCACCGTCCACCCCGAGGACGCGCCCGACACCCCCGAATACATCGAGATTGGGTTCGAGAAGGGCGATGCGGTCAGCATCAACGGCGCGGCGATGAGCCCGGCCACCATCCTGACCGAGCTCAATGAATACGGCCGCAAGCACGGTATCGGCCGGCTCGACCTGGTCGAGGGCCGGTTTGTCGGCATGAAGTCCCGCGGCATCTACGAAACCCCCGGCGGCACCATCCTGCTGGAAGCCCACCGCGGCATCGAGTCGATCACCATGGACCGCGGCGCGATGCACCTGAAGGATCAGCTGATGCCGCAATATGCCGAGCTGATCTACAACGGCTTCTGGTATTCGCCGGAACGCGAAATGCTGCAGGCGGCGATCGACAAGAGCCAGCAGCACGTGACCGGCACCGTGCGCGTCAAACTCTACAAGGGCCACGCCTCCACCGTCGGCCGCTGGTCGGAGCATTCGCTTTACTCCGAGGAGCACGTGACCTTCGAGGACGATGCCGGCGCCTACGACCAGAAGGATGCCGCCGGTTTCATCCAGCTGAACGCCCTGCGCCTCAAGCTGCTGGCCGCCCGCGAGCGCCGGATCAAGAAGTGAGCGAGCACGACGGCATAGACGGCGATTTCGGCGACGATTTCAGGGAAGAACTGGAGATGTTCGTCGAGGCTCAGGACACCGTTTGGGCGGATGTCCTGAGTGAGCTCTCGGCCGGACGGAAGACGAGCCACTGGATGTGGTTCGTCTTCCCCCAGCTGGCCGAGCTGGGCCGCTCCCACATGGCCCAGCTCTACGGAATCGAAGACCTGGCCGAGGCCACCGCCTATCTCAACCATGAAAAACTGCGCGCCCGCCTGGCCGAGGTCAGCCAGCTTATGCTGCAGCACCGCGGCAAAGCGCCTGAGCAGATCCTCGGCGGCATCGACGCCAAGAAACTGCGCTCCTCAATGACGCTCTTTGCTGCGGTCCCCGGCGCGCCCGAAGACTTCGGCGAAGTGCTCGATGCCTTTTTCGACGGCAGCCCCTGCCCGCTCACCACGGCGGCGCTGGCGCGCGGCGCATAAAGCCGCCCGCCTCCCCCTTGGTCACGCTTGCTCCGCTGCCGCGGCCTGCTAACGCTGGTGCCACCAGGGGGAGACACAACATGCAGCTGCAAGAGATTGCCGCAAACATCCAGGCGGGCCTCGCCGGCAAAAGCTTCGACGGCTCGCTGAAATTCGACTGCGGCAGTGACGGCGTGATCGTGCTGGCCGACGGCAGCGCCGCAACCGGCGACCGCGACACCGACTGCACCCTGCGGCTCTCCACCGAAAACCTGCAAAAACTGCTCGCCGGCAAGCTCAACCCGATGACCGCGGTGATGCTGGGAAAGATCAAAATCTCCGGCGATATGGGCGTTGCAATGAAGCTGAGCAAACTGATCGGCTGAGCCCGGCTCCCCGTCATCTTGCCAGAAATACTCTGGGGTGAATTGCCCCCGCCAGGGGGCAAGAGGGGCAACGCCCCTCCCCCTTCAGATCTTCGCTGCCTTCATCTCCTCATAGAACGGCATCGCCGCCTCCAGCACGGGTTGAAGCGCCTCTGGCACCTCCGGCAGCGGGCCTTCCGGGCCCGCAAATCCGGTCGAGTTCCACACCGCCCCGTACCAATGCGCGGCCCAGACGCCATCGTCCTTGTGGCCGCCCTTCGGCCAGCTCAGCATCTTTGGCGAAAACGGCAGGCCCAGCGCCTCGCAGAGCTGCTCCAGGCGCGCGGCCGGGTCCTCGCGGATGTCGTGGCTGTCGATCACCACCGGCGCCTGCCCCCAGCGGCGCACCAGCGCGTAAAGCTCGGCCTGCTGGCGGAATCCGATGTCCTCCAGCGTGGGGTTCTCGCGCTTGGCCGCATACGATGCGATCACCCGCGCCGGGTGGCGGATCAGGAACACGTTCGCGGCCTCGCGCATCCACTCCCGCGGCACGCCCGGGATCATGTGCTGGGTCATATGCTTCTGGTAGAAGAAGGGTTTCGCCGCCGGCACCGGCCCCAAGAGCATCTTGGCCACCGCCCCGGGGTCCTGGCTCTGGCTTTCCAGAATCTCTTGCCGCAACGGGTGCTCCAGCCCGGTCATCTTCAGGTAGGCGGCATAAAAGGGCTCATCCACCACCGCGCAATCGCCGCGGTTGCCGAAGGCATACATCATCGCCGTGGACAGGTTCCGCGGCCCGGACCACATTGCAATCCGCATCAGGCACACTCCCTCTCGATAAGACCCTTGTACAGCGCCCGGATGCGCTCTGTCACCGGACCCAATGTGCCGCTGCCGATCTGGCGCCCGTCGATCCTGCCCACCGGGGTCTGCGCGCCGAAAGTGCCGGTCAGGAAGGCCTCGTCCGCGCCATAGGTGTCGACCAGCGAGTAGTTGCGCTCGAATACCGCGATACCCTCGGCGCGGCAAAGGTCGATCACCTTCTGCCGGGTGATGCCGTTCATGCAGTAGTCCCCGGTCGAAGTCCAAACCGCGCCCTTGCGCACGATGAAGAAGTTGCAGGCGTTGGTGGTGTTCACGAAGCCATTCACATCCAGCATCAGCGCCTCATCCGCGCCGGCCTTCTCCGCCGCGATGCAAGCGAGGATGCAGTTCAGCTTGGAATGCGAATTGAGCTTGGGGTCCTGGCTCATCGCCAGGCCGCGGACATGCGGCACCGTGGCCAGCCGGATCGGCCGCGGCAGAGCGGGGCGCGAGTGTTCCATGATGATGGTGAAGGTCGGACCTTGCTGCGACAGCGACGGATGCTGAAAGGGCCGCGTCTTGGGGCCGCGGGTGACCATCAGCCGGGCGTGGGCATCGGTGGTCATGCCATTGGCCTTCTGAGTGTCCAAGAGCGCCTTGCGGACCCCGCCGCGGTCCGCGCCGATGTCCAGATCGATAGCCTTTGCCGCCTCGAACAGGCGGTCGAGATGCTCGTCGAGGAAGGCCCAGGTGCCGTTGTAGAGCCGCAATCCCTCCCAGACGCCGTCGCCCAGCATGAAGCCGCTGTCATAGACGCTGACCTTGGCCTCGGCCTTGGGGACTATGCGGCCGTTCAGATAGATCAGGATCTCCTCGTTGCGCTGATCTTCCTCGGCCTGATGGGTGCTCATCTTGTCGGTCATGGGGTCCTCCTGCACCGGGCACGCTAAAAGGGAGTGCGGGGTTTTCCAAGCGGTAACTTGCTGTCACCACTGCGTGAAGGCGCCGCCTGCCGGCTTGAGGCGCAGGCCCGCGCGCGGCAGGCTGAGGGCGGTCCGGAACGGAGGGTGTGATGCGTGCTGCGGAAAATCTCAAACCCGTCCTGCTGGCGGCGCTGATTGCGTTGGCGGTTCTGCTGCAGGCGCGGCAGTCCCACTCCCAGGAACAGGCGGTGCTCACGGTTGCTGGCGGCTGTTTCTGGTGCGTCGAGAGCGATTTCGAACGGGTGCCCGGCGTGATCGAGGCCACCTCCGGTTACACTGGCGGCACGGTCGCCAATCCGACTTACAATCAGGTGACCGGCGGCGGCACCGGCCATTACGAGGCGGTGCAGATCCGGTTTGATCCGGCGCGGGTCTCGCGCCGGCAGCTGCTGGAGCTCTTCGTGCGGTCGATCGACCCGACCGACGCGGGCGGCCAGTTCTGCGACCGCGGCGACAGCTACCGCAGCGCCGTGTTTGCTGCGGATGCGCAGGAGGCGGCGCTGGCGCAGCGGGTGCTTGCCGCAGCGCAGGATGCCTTGGGGCGCAAGGTGGTGACGCCGGTGCTGCAGGCCGGCCGCTTCTACCGGGCCGAGGACTACCACCAGGATTATTACAAGGGCACCGGCCTGGTCTTCACCCGCTTCGGCCCCAAGCGGCAGGCCGCGGCATACAAACGCTACCGCAAGGCCTGCGGGCGGGATGCGCGGGTGGCGCAGCTCTGGGGCGATTCGGCGCCGTTTGCGGCCGGGCATTGAAACCTTAAGGGGGGCGCTGCCCCCTTGGCCTGCGGCCAATTCCCCCGGGGTATTTCCGGTCAGAAAGTAGCAGCGGCGACGTCTTGCCGGGTGGGGATCACGTCGGCGGTGCCGTGGCGGGTGACCATCAGCGCGGCGGCGCGGCTGGCGAGCGCCAGGGCTTCGGGCATCGCCAGGCCTTCATCGAGGCCGGCCAGCACGTAACCGGTGAAAGTGTCGCCGGCGCCGGTGGTGTCGACCGCGGTGACCGGCAGCGCAGGCACCTCCAGGGTGGCGCCGGTGGTGCCGTCGATATGGCGCGCGCCTTTGGCGCCCAGGGTGATCACCACGTCACGGACGCCCAGCGCCGCAGCGCTCTTGCCGGTGGCCTCCTGCAGCTGGCAGGCCTCGACTTCGTTCAGGAACAGGAGATCGAGCTGCGGCAGCACCGCCTGCACGGCGGCTGCATCAAAGGGTGCCGCCGCATAGCAGACCCGCAAACCCCGCGCGCGCGCCGCTTCAGCGGCCTCGGCCTGGAGGTTGGTTTCATTCTGGAACACCAGGATGTCGCCGGCATTGGCCGCGGCCAGCGCAGGGTCCAGCTGGTTCGGGGTGAGCGCCCGGTTGGCGCCGGGAAACAGGATGATCTGGTTCTCGCCGCCGGGCTCCACCGCAATAATGGCATGGCCGGTGGCGGTGCCGGCGCGGGTCACATGCTGCGTGTCCACGCCATAGTCCCGCAGCCGCGCTGCCGCCCATTCACCGTCCGGGCCGACCGCGCCGATGTGGCGGACGCGGCTGCCCGCACGCGCCGCGGCCACCGACATGTTGGCGCCCTTGCCGCCGAGGAAGCGGGTCAGGCTTTCCGCGGCCAGGGTCTCCCCTGCGGCGGGCAGATGCGGCAGCGCATAGACCATGTCGGCATTGATCGAACCCAGGTTGAAAATCGCCATGGCACCTATCCGATGTTGCAGGCCGCCAGCACGGCCATGTTGAGGATGTCATTTGCTGTCGAGGTGGTGGAGCAGATCTGGATCGGCTTGTCCACACCCGAGAGGATCGGGCCAACCACGGTGGCGCCGCCCATTTCCTGCATCAGCTTGACCGAGATCGAGGCCGAATGGCGGGCCGGCACGATCAGGATATTGGCCGGGCCGGAGAGGCGCTGGAACGGGTAGGCCTCCTGTGCGGCGGCGTTCAGCGCCACGTCGACCGTCATTTCGCCTTCGTATTCGAAATCCACCCCGCGCTTGTCGAGCACCGCCGGGGCGCGATGCATCTTCTCGGCGCGTTCCGACACCGGGTAGCCGAAGGTGGAGAAGCTGACGAAGGCGACACGCGGCTCCAGCCCCATGTGGCGGGCGACGCCGGCGGCGCGCTCGGCGACATTGGCGAGGTCGTTCTCGTTCGGCCATTCATGCACCAGCGTGTCGCCGATCAGCACGATGCGGCCCTTGTGCAACAGCGCGGTGACGCCCGCGGCGCCATGGGCGGCGTCGGCGTCGAAGACATGGTTGATCCGGTCCAGCACATGCGCCGACTTGCGGGTGGCGCCGGTGACCAGCCCGTCGCCGTGGCCATGCGCCAGCATCAGGGCGGAGAACACGTGGCGGTCGCGGCCGACCAGGCGGTGGATGTCCTTGTGGTCGTGGCCCTTGCGGTTCAGCCGGTTGTAAAGGAAGTCCTTGTAGGTCTCGAAATGCTGGGTATTGGCGGCGTTCAGCACCTCCAGCTCGCGTACCGCATCGCCGAGGCCTGCGGTTTCGAGCTTCTCGCGCACATCCTCGGGGCGGCCCACCACCAGCGCCTTGCCGAAGCCCGATCTCTGGTACATCACCGCGGCGCGCAGCACCCGCGGATCGTCGCCCTCGGCAAAGATCATCCGCGACTGGGCCGAGCGCGCCCGCGCATTCAGCCCGCGCAGGATCGAGGCGGTCGGGTCCATCCGGGTCTTCAGCGAGACCTCGTAGGCGTCCATGTCGATGATCGGGCGGCGGGCGGCGCCGGTGTCCATACCGGCCTTGGCCACAGCGGGCGGAATGCGGTGAATCAGCCGCGGATCAAACGGTGTCGGGATGATGTAATCGCGGCCGAAGGCGAGCGACTTGCCATAGGCCAGCGCCACCTCGTCCGGCACGTCCTCGCGCGCCAGCGCCGCCAGCGCATGGGCGCAGGCGATCTTCATCTCGTCGTTGATGGCACGGGCGTGGATATCGAGCGCGCCGCGGAACAGGTAGGGGAAGCCGAGCACGTTGTTGACCTGGTTCGGATAGTCCGAGCGGCCGGTGGCGACAATGGCATCGACGCGGACCTCGTGAGCTTCCTCCGGGGTGATCTCCGGATCGGGGTTAGCCATCGCGAAGATGACCGGGTTGTCGGCCATCGACTTGACCATTTCCTGCGTCACAGCACCTTTGACCGAAACGCCGAGGAAGACGTCGGCACCGCGCATTGCTTCCTCCAGGGTGCGCAGACCGGTTTCAACCGCATGGGCCGATTTCCACTGGTTCATGCCCGCGGTGCGGCCCTGGTAGATCACGCCCTTGGTGTCGCAGACGATGCAGTTTTCGTGCCGCGCGCCCATAGATTTCAGCAGCTCGATACAGGCGATGCCCGCGGCACCGGCGCCGTTGAGAACGATCTTCACGTCCTCGATCTTCTTGCCCGACAGATGCAGCGCGTTGATCAGGCCGGCCGCGCAGATCACCGCGGTGCCGTGCTGGTCGTCGTGGAAGACGGGGATGTCCATCTCTTCCTTGAGGCGCTGCTCGATGATGAAGCATTCGGGCGCCTTGATGTCTTCGAGGTTGATGCCGCCGAAGGTCGGACCCATCAGCTTCACCGCCTTGATGAACTCTTCCGGATCTTCGGTGTCGAGCTCGATGTCGATCGAGTTCACGTCGGCAAAGCGCTTGAACAGCACCGACTTGCCCTCCATCACCGGTTTGGAGCCGAGCGCGCCGAGGTTGCCAAGCCCCAGCACCGCGGTGCCGTTGGAGATCACCGCCACCAAGTTGCCCTTGTTGGTGTAGTCATAGGCGGTCTCGGGATTGGCCGCGATCGCCTCGCAAGGCACGGCAACGCCGGGCGAATAGGCCAGCGACAGGTCCCTCTGCGTGGTCATCGGCACGGTGGCCTGCACTTCCCATTTGCCGGGCGTGGGCTCCAGATGGAACGCAAGCGCCTCTTCGTTGGTGATCTTCGCTTTGGGCATCGGGGTCCTGTCCTCTTTTACTGGCACCTCTCATATCCCAGCCAATCGCCGCTCTCAATCCGGGCTGCACAGAAACTGGGCAGCCGCCTCCGGGCTGCGGCGCCTGTGCCCGTGGCCGGACCCGCGCAAGACTTGCGCAAATTCGCCTGCCCGCCCCATTTCTGCCGCAATAGAGGCCCGGCTGCGCTGCAATTGTTAACTAGCCTTCAACTTGCACCCGCAGCCCGGGTGGCGCTGGGGGGCCGAATCCCATGCCCCCTTCAGCACGTGTCAGAACGGCATCCACCGGCCTCGCAAGACGCCGCAATCAGACCATGACCGAGCCCTTACGAGTTTGAGGAATGCAAACCGATGTTTAGTATCAACACCAACACGGGCGCGATGACAGCGCTGCAGATGCTGGGCGGCACCACCCGGCAGCTGAATGACGTGCAGGACGACGTGGCCACCGGCCGTGAGGTGAACACCGCCAAGGACAATGCCGCGCTGTGGGCGATTTCCCAGATGATGGACACCGACATGGCGGGTTACCGCGGCGTGTCGGATGCCCTGTCGCTGGGCGAAGCCACCGTTGCCGTGGCATCGGCCGGGGCCGAACAGATCACCGACACGCTGATGGACATGAAGAAGCTCGCGATCTCCGCCGCCAGCGGTCTTGTCGACTACTCCAAGGTCGAAGCGCAGATGCAGCAGAAGACGCAGCAGATCAATTCGATCATCTCCGCCTCGCAGTTCAACGGCGCCAACCTTCTGGCCACCGATGCCAACGGCAACGGCGCCACCGGAATTTCGGTGGCAGCGTCGCTCGACCGGCAGGGGGCCGGAAACCCCGCCCTTTCCAACATCACCGTCGACAGCGTGAACTTCGAGGGCGATGCCGCCTTCGATCTCGCCAACCGCACCCCGATCACTGACAAGGCCTCTGCCATGGCGGCGCTGGACGAGATGGAGGGCTTCATCCAGTTCGCCATCGACGGCGCTGCCCGGCTGGGCGCAAGCTCCAAGCGGATGTCGGACCAGAACGAGTTCACCAGCAAGCTGGCGGATGCGATGAAGCAGGGCCAGAGCAGCCTGGTCGACACCAACATGGAAGAGGCCGCCACCCGCTGGCATGCGCTGCAGGCGCAGCAGCAGCTTGGCTCCCTGTCGCTGTCGATCGCCAATGCCGCTCCTCAGGCCCTGAAAGCCCTGTTCTAGAGCTACGCGGCAAACCTCAGCCGGGCCCCTGATATCCGGGTTTTCCTCGGACCGGCGCCATTGTAGACATCCCCGGCACAAACCGGTGGGGGCCCGTTATGACCGTCACGCCCATGATGGCGCAATACCTTGAAATAAAAGAACAATATAAGGACGCCCTGCTGTTCTACCGGATGGGCGACTTCTACGAGATGTTCTTTGACGACGCCGTCGCCGCGGCCGAGGCGCTGGATATCGCGCTGACCAAGCGCGGCAAGCATGACGGCGCCGAGATCCCGATGTGCGGCGTGCCCTACCACGCCGCCGAGGGCTACCTGCTGACCCTGATCCGCAAGGGCTTTCGCGTGGCGGTGGGGGAACAGCTGGAATCCCCGGCCGAAGCCAAGAAGCGCGGCGCCAAATCAGTGGTGAAACGCGACGTGGTGCGGCTGGTCACCCCCGGCACACTGACCGAGGATTCGCTGCTGGAGGCCCGCCGCCACAACTTCCTGGTCTCCTACGCCGAGTTGCGCGACGAGGCGGCGCTGGCCTGGGCCGATATTTCCACCGGCGCGTTCCACGTGATGCCCGTCGCCCGCGTGCGTCTCTCGCCCGAGCTCGCGCGGCTCGCGCCCTCCGAGCTGCTGGTCGCCGACGGCCCCGCATACGAACACGCCCGCCCGCTGGCCGAAGAATACAAGATCCCGCTCACGCCGCTCGGCAAGGCCAGTTTCGACAGCACTGCCGCGCAGCAGCGCATCTGCGCTCTGTTCAACGTCAGCGCCCTGGACGGGTTCGGCAGTTTCAGCCGCGCCGAGGTCTCCGCCATGGGGGCGCTGATCGACTATCTGGAGATCACCCAGAAGGGCAAGCTGCCGCTCCTGCAGCCGCCGCAGCAAGAAGCCCAGGACCGCGTCGTGCAGATCGACGCCGCCACCCGCCGCAACTTGGAGTTGACCCGCGCGCTGTCGGGCGGCCGGGCCGGTTCGCTTCTGTCGGTGGTCGACCGCACTGTCACCCCCGGCGGCGCGCGGCTCTTGGAGCAGCGCATCGCCAGCCCCTCGCGCAGCCTCGACGTGGTGCAGGCGCGGCTGGCGGCGCTGGATCACGCGGTGGAGGCCCCGCAATGGGGCGAGGACCTGCGCGCCGCGCTGCGCCGAACGCCGGACCTTGACCGCGCGCTCTCCCGCCTGGCGCTGGAGCGCGGCGGCCCGCGTGACCTTGCCGCGATCCGCAACGCGCTGACCCAGGCCGAGAGCATCACCGGGCTTTGCGCCGCGCAGGATCTGCCGCCGCTCAGCACTGACGCGGTACAGAGCCTGCAAGGTTTCACCGGTCTCCTTGCCCTGCTCGACGCCGCGCTTGTGGCCGAGCCGCCGCTTCTGGCCCGCGACGGCGGCTTCATCGCGCCCGGCTACGATGCGGAGCTGGACGAGGCCCGCACCCTGCGCGACGAGGGCCGCTCGGTGATTGCGGCGATGCAGAAGCAGTATGCCGAACAGACCGGCATCGCCTCGCTGAAGATCAAGCACAACAACGTCCTGGGCTATTTCATCGAAACCACCGCCACCCACGCGGACAAAATGCTGTCGCCGCCCCTGTCGGAAACCTTCATCCACCGCCAGACCACGGCCAATCAAGTGCGTTTCACCACCGTGGAGCTGAGCGAGATTGAAACCCGTATCCTGAACGCCGGAAATCAGGCTCTGGAGATCGAAAAGCGGCTCTATGCAAGGCTTTCCGGCGCTGTTTTGGAGGCCGCTCCCCTTCTCAGCACTGCCGCTCGCGGTTTTGCCGAGCTGGACCTGGTGACCGCGCTGGCGGATCTCGCCCGCAGTGAGAACTGGACCCGGCCCCGGGTCGACGGCTCCCGCGCTTTCGATGTCGAGGGCGGCCGTCACCCGGTGGTGGAACAGGCTCTGCGCCAGCAGGGCGGCGATACATTCGTGGCCAATGACTGCACCTTGACGGCCGAAGATGGCGCCGCGATCTGGCTGCTGACCGGCCCCAACATGGCCGGTAAATCAACCTTCCTGCGGCAGAACGCGCTGATTGCTCTCCTGGCCCAGATGGGCAGCTACGTCCCCGCCGAGCGCGCCCATATCGGCCTGGTGAGCCAGCTGTTCAGCCGGGTCGGCGCGTCGGACGATCTGGCGCGCGGGCGGTCGACCTTCATGGTCGAGATGGTCGAAACCGCCGCGATCCTGAACCAGGCCGACGACCGCGCGCTGGTGATCCTGGACGAAATCGGCCGTGGCACCGCCACCTACGACGGCCTGTCGATCGCCTGGGCCACGCTGGAACACCTGCATGAGGTGAACCGGGCCCGCGCGCTCTTTGCCACCCACTACCACGAGCTGACGCAGCTGGCGGCCAAGCTGCCGTGCGTCAACAACGCCACTGTAGCAGTGAAGGAGTGGGAGGGCGACGTGGTCTTCCTGCACGAGGTGCGTAAGGGCGCTGCTGACCGCTCCTACGGGGTGCAGGTGGCGCAGCTTGCGGGCCTGCCCGCCTCGGTGGTGGCGCGCGCCCGCGATGTGCTCGACATGCTGGAACAGGACAGCCGCGACGGCAGCAGCAAGATCCAGATCGACGACCTGCCTCTGTTTGCCGCCGCTCCTGCGCAGCCCGCGGCAAGACCCGCGCCCGGCCCCTCCCCCGTGGAACAGATGCTCGGCACCATCCAGCCGGACGACCTCTCCCCGCGCGAGGCGCTGGACCTGCTCTACCAGCTCAAACAGGCCGCAGAGTAAAACGGAAAAGGGCGGATCCAACCGGACCCGCCCTTGTCATCTTGCCGAAAATACTCCCGCCGGAGGCACAGGCCCGAATGGGCGTGTTCTACTCTTTGGCGCGATGTCAGTTCGCCGGCGTCGAGGACACGCCGACCTGCGCCGGCCGCAGCAGCCGGTCGTGCAGCATGAAGCCCTCGGCAGAAACCTGGATGATGTCGCCCGCCTTGGTGCCCGGCACAGGCGCTTCGAACATCGCTTCGTGCATCTGCGGGTCGAACTTGTCACCCACATCGGGCGAAACTTTCCGGATGCCGTGCTTCTCGAACACGCCGAGAAGCGCCCGCATGGTCAGCTCCACGCCCTCGATCAGCGCCGAAGCCGCCTCGCGCTGCTCGTCGGTGGCCGCGTCGATGGCGCGTTTCATGTTGTCATAGACCGGCAGCATGTCGCGGGCCAGCTTCGAGCCGCCATACTGCTCGGCCTCCCGGCGCGCGCGGTCGCCGCGCTTGCGGGCGTTTTCGGCATCCGCCAGCGCCCGCATGAACCGGTCCTTCAGTTCATCCCGCTCGGCCCGCAGCGCGTCGATCTCCAGCGCATCGTCGTCTATTTCTTCTGTCTGCGCCGCAAGCTCTTCAGCCTCGGCATCGGCGATGTCGTCCAGAAAGTCTTCGTTCTTGAGCTCTGCCATATTTCACCTCTAACTCCGGTCCGACAACAGCTTGCCGACCAGTTGTGCCGTATAGTCAACAATCGGCACGATCCGTCCGTAGTTCAGCCGCGTCGGGCCGATCACCCCCACCGCGCCAATTATCTTCCGATCCGCGTTCATATAGGGAGACACCACCAAAGAGGAACCCGAAAGTGAGAAAAGTTTATTCTCCGAACCGATAAAAATCCGTACGCCTTCGCCTTCTTCGGTCAGTTCCAGGAATTCGGCAATGTCCCGCTTGCGCTCCAGATCGTCGAACAGGTTGCGGATGCGGTCCAGCTCCTCGGCGGCGCCTTCTTCGGCCAGGAGATTCGACCGGCCGCGCACAATCAGACGGGCCTGATCGCTGCCGTCATCCTCCCAGGCCGCCAGCCCGCTCTCGATCATTTCCTGCGCCAGCGTGTCGATTTCCTGCCGCCGGGAGGAGATTTCTTTCAGGATTTCACGCCGCACCTCGGTGAGCGTGCGGCCCTCGATCAGCGCATTGAGGAAATTGGCCGCCTCCCGCATCGAACTGGGTGTCTGCCCCGGGGGCGGCGCGAACAGGCGGTTCTCCACATGGCCGTCCGAGAACACCAAGACCACCAGCGCCCGGTCATGGGCAAGCGAGACAAACTCGATATGGCGCAGCTCGGCCTCGTGTTTGGGCGTCAGCACCAGCGAGGCGCCATGCGTCACCCCCGAAAGCGCCGCGCCGATCCGGTCCAGCATGCCGCCGACATCGCCCGCGTTGCGCCCCAGCGTTGCGTCGATCTTCTCGCGGTCCTGGGCATTGAGGTTCTCGACTTCCAGCAGCCCATCGACGAACATCCGCAGCCCCAGCTGCGTCGGCACCCGGCCGGCGCTCACATGCGGGCTGTCGAGCAGACCGAGATATTCCAGGTCCTGCATCACGTTGCGCACCGTCGCGGCGCTCACCTTCTCGCTCAGCGACCGGGTCAGGGTGCGGCTGCCAACCGGGCCGCCGCTGTCCAGGTAGGTCTCCACCACCGCCCGGAACACATCGCGGGAGCGGTCATTCAGATCCTCCAGAATTTTGCGTGTATCCTTCATGTGCGTCTCTCGGAGATTTCCGGTTTCAACATAGGTGTGCAAGACCCCGATGTCATTAAGGAGCAGCGCGTCAAAAGGTCAATCAGACTTGCATCCGCGGCCCCGCGAAGGCTATCCCCGGGCCAGCAAAAAAAGGATCTGACATGCGACCCTCCGGACGAGAACTGAACCAAATGCGCACCGTCTCGATCGAGACCGGTTTCACCAGACACGCCGAAGGCTCCTGCCTGATCAAGGCGGGCGACACCCATGTCCTGTGCACCGCCACCATCGAAGACCGGGTGCCGCCCTTCATCAAGGGCACCGGCCTCGGCTGGGTCACGGCCGAATACGGCATGCTGCCGCGCGCCACCAACACCCGGATGCGCCGCGAGGCCGCGGCCGGCAAGCAGGGCGGCCGCACCGTCGAGATCCAGCGCCTGATCGGCCGGGCCCTGCGCGCGGGGGTCGACCGGGTCGCCCTGGGCGAGCGTCAGATCACCGTCGACTGCGACGTTCTGCAGGCTGACGGCGGCACCCGCTGCGCCGCGATCACCGGCGGCTGGGTGGCGCTGCGCCTCGCCGTGAACAAGCTGATGAAGGCCGGCGACGTCAAGATCGACCCGCTGGTGGATCCGGTCTCGGCGGTGTCCTGCGGCATCTACGCGGGCCAGCCGGTGCTGGACCTCGACTACCCCGAAGATTCTGAGGCGGGCGTTGACGGCAACTTCATCATGACCGGCACCGGCAAGCTGATCGAAGTGCAGATGTCGGCAGAAGGCTCGGTTTTCTCGCGCGAGCAGATGGATGCGCTGATGGACCTCGCCGCCAAGGGCACCGCCGAGCTGGCCGAGATGCAGAAGGCCGCCTGCGCATGACCCGCAAGTTCGAAGGTGGCAAACTGCTGTTTGCCACCCACAACAAGGGCAAGCTGGAGGAGATGGAACATCTCCTTGCCCCCTACGGGGTGGAGGTGATCGGTGCGGCGCAGATGGAGCTGCCGGAACCGGAGGAGACCGAGGACACCTTCGTCGGCAACGCACGCATCAAGGCCCATGCCGCGGCCGGGGCGACCGGCCTGCCCGCGCTGTCGGATGACTCCGGCATCACCATCGACGCGCTGGACGGCGCCCCCGGTGTCTATACCGCCGATTGGGCCGAAACCGGCGATGGCCGCGACTTCATGCAGGCGATGACCCGGGCCCATGGAGAACTGGAGGCCAAGGGTGCCCCCCACCCGCGTCTGGCGCAGTTCCGCTCGACCCTGGTGCTGGCCTGGCCAGACGGCCATGATGAAGTGTTCGAGGGCATCGCCGCCGGCCATCTGGTCTGGCCGGTCCGAGGCGAAGGCGGCTTCGGCTATGATCCGATGTTCATGCCCGACGGCTACGACGTGACCTTTGCGGAAATGAACCGCTGGGAGAAGAACAAGATCAGCCACCGCGCCAAGGCGGTGGCGAAGTTCATCGAGGGCTGTTTCGGTGGATGACTGGCGCAATGGGGGCTTTGGCCTGTACGTGCATTGGCCGTTCTGCCAGGCCAAGTGCCCCTATTGCGACTTCAACAGCCATGTCTCGGCCAACATCGACCAGAGCGCCTGGGTCAGAGCCTATCTGAGCGAGCTCGAGCGGCTCTCGCAGGAGCTGGCGGGCCGGGTCCTGAATACCATCTTCTTCGGCGGCGGCACCCCTTCCCTGATGTTGCCCGAAACGGTGGCCGCGGTGATCGAGGGCGCACGCCGCATCTGGCCCTTTGCCAATGACATGGAGATCACGCTGGAAGCCAATCCCGGCTCGGTCGAGGCAGGCCGCTTTGCCGGCTACCGTGATGCCGGCGTCAATCGCATCTCCATGGGCGTACAAGCCCTGAACGACGACGACCTGCGCCGGCTTGGCCGCATCCATTCGGTGGCCGAAGCCCGCGCTGCTTTCGACATTGCGCGGCACTGTTTCGACCGGGTCAGCTTCGATCTGATCTATGCCCGACAGGGGCAGACGCTCCAGGCCTGGAAAGCGGAACTGAACGAAGCGCTGTCGATGGCGATCGACCATCTCTCGCTCTACCAGCTCACCATCGAGGACGGAACCGCCTTCGGCGACCGCTACGCCCGCGGCAAGCTGCGCGGCCTGCCAAGTGACGACAGCGCCGCCGACATGTACCTTGCCACGCAGGAGATCTGCGCAGCGCATGGCCTGCCCGGCTACGAGATTTCCAACCACGCCCGCCCCGGTGCCGAGTCGCGGCACAATCTGATCTATTGGCGGTATGGCGATTACGTCGGCATCGGCCCCGGGGCGCACGGGCGGATGACCCTGAACGGCACCCGCTACGCCAGCGAAACGCACCAGGCGCCGGGCGCCTGGCTGGCCGCGGCAAAAGCCGGCAACGGTGAAACCCTGCGCGAGGCACTCCTCCCCGAAGATACTGCGGCTGAATACCTGATGATGGGGATGCGCCTGTCCGAGGGTCTGGATATAGAGCGCTACGCCCGGCTGGCCGGCAAGCCGCTGCCGGAAAATGCACTCGACAACCTTGTGCAGCTCGGAATGGTGACTATCTCGGACCAGAGGCTTCGCGCGACCGAGCAGGGCCGCGCCGTTTTGAATGCAGTCCTGCGCGACTTGTTAGCGGATTAATATAATGCGATTTCTCTATGCTGGTCTCGGGTTGCTTTGCGTCGCTTTGGCCGTCGTAGGTATCGCGCTGCCGCTGCTGCCCACCGTCCCCTTCCTGCTGCTGGCGGCGTTCTTTTTTGCCAATTCATCCGAACGCTTGCACGATTGGATCATTGCGCATGCGGTCTTTGGCCCGATGATCCTGGACTGGCGCGAACGCGGTGCCATCCGGCCGCGTGCAAAAACGGCGGCAACCCTGTCGATTGCCGCCGTTTTTGGATTGTCTCTCGCCTTGACGCTCCCGACCCATCTTCTGGGCATTCAGGCCGCCGTGCTGAGCCTCGTCCTGCTGTTCATCTGGACCCGGCCTAGCGGCTGAGCATATTGCAGAGATCATCCAGCTGGTCGAGGGAAGTATAGCTGATCGTCACCGACCCGGCTTCGCCGCCGGCCTTGTGATCAATCGAGACCTGCATCTTCAACGTCGCAGACAGGTCCCCTTCCAGCGCCTTGGTATCGGCATCCTTCTCCGCCGCAGTCTTTGGCTTCTTAGGCGAGTTGCTGGCAATGCCGGCGGCGTCCTTTTTCACCAGCGCCTCGGTCGCGCGGACCGAAAGCCCGCCCTTGACGATCTTCTTGGCCAGATCCGAGGCATTGTCGGAAGTGATCAGCGCGCGGGCGTGGCCGGCTGACAGCTTCCGCTCGTGCACCAGCACGCGCACGTCTTCGGGCAGATGCAACAGCCGCACCAGGTTGGCAATGTGGCTGCGGCTTTTACCAAGCGCCTCCGCCATCTTCTCCTGGGTGTGGCCGAACTTCTCCATCAGCTGTTTATAGCTCTGCGCCTCTTCCATCGCGTTCAGGTCCGAACGCTGAATGTTTTCAATGATGGCAACTTCCATCATCTCGAGGTCCGAATACTCGCGGATCAGAACCGGGACTTCATGCAGCTTTGCCGCCTGCGAGGCGCGCCAGCGGCGTTCGCCGGCAACAATCTCGAACTGGCCGCCCGCCTTGGGCCGCACGATCAGCGGCTGAAGAACACCCTTTTCCCTGATCGAGGCGGTCAGGTCATCCAGATCTTCCTGCAGGAACTGCCGACGCGGCTGGTTCGGGTTGGCGACAATCTTCTCGATCGGCACCATGATTTCGGCGCTGCGCGGCGCCTCTGCAAGGGTGCTCACGGGCTCGGGGTTCACATCTGCCATCAGAGCCGACAGCCCCCGGCCCAGCCCGCGAGGTTTTGCCTTTTTTTCTGCCATGACTGCCTCCGCATTTTCTTCTGCATTCAAGCCGCTATTCTTTGGTGTTTATTTAGGATCTCCGTTGCCAGAGCCCGGTAGGCCTGGGCACCCAGAGAGTTTGTATCATAGTTCAGCACCGGCAGCGCAAAAGAGGGTGCCTCGCTCACCCGGACATTGCGGGGGATCTTGGTCTGGAAAACCAGATCGCCGAGATTGTCCCGCGCGTCCTGCTCCACCTGCTGGGACAGATTATTGCGCCGGTCGAACATGGTCAGCACAATGCCTTCTATGCGCAGTTCGGGATTGGCCGACTGGCGCACTTCCCGCACCGTGAGCATCAGTTGAGAGACGCCTTCCAGGGCAAAAAACTCGCTCTGCAACGGCACCAGCACCGAATGGGCAGCGACCATCGCATTGACGGTCAGCAGGTTCAGCGATGGCGGGCAATCAATCAGGACATAATCCCAATCATAATCTTCCATCGCAGGCTGGCGCAGCGCATCATGCAGCAGGTAGCTGCGTTTCTCATTTGCAAACAACTCTATGTCGGCGGAACTGAGGTCAACGGTCGCGGGGATGATGCAAAGGTCTTCGATCTCCGTGGTGCGGATCACGTCTTGCAAAGGCGCGTCCTCCACAAGGAGATCATAGCTGGTCAGTTCCCGCTCCGAGGCTTCAATTCCCAACCCGGTCGAGGCATTGCCCTGCGGGTCGAGGTCCACCACCAGAACCCGCAAACCGCACTCCACCAGCGCGGCTGCCAGGTTGATCGCCGTGGTTGTCTTCCCTACCCCGCCTTTCTGGTTGGCGACCGCGATAATACGAGGCCCCTCCGGGCGGGTGAATTCAGACACGGGCCACTCCCCCTATTTTCAGGATCACTGCTTCGTTTTCTGTAATACTTCTAACCGGTTCCGCCTCAAACCGCCATTGCCCTTGCGCGTTATCCACTTCTTTTTTCCATGTCGCCCCTTTCGGAAACAGCGCCATTCCGCCGATCTTCAAGTGGCGCGTAGAAAATTCGAGCAAAGTCGACAGATCCGCCAAGGCGCGGGCCGAGAGAACATCCGCCTGCTGCGGCTCGGCGCGTTCGATCCTTTCGCTGATTACCCTCACCTTGACCCCGCATACCCGCGCAGCCGTCCGCAGGAATGCCGATTTGCGCTGATCGCTTTCGATCAGAACAACTTCCAAACCCGGCGCTTCCTCTGCGGCGAGGATTGCAATGATCAAACCGGGAAAACCGCCGCCACTGCCGATATCCACCCATTTACCCGCCAGGGGCGGCGCGGCGCAACGAAACACCTGAACTGAATCGGCGATATGCCGAGTCCAGAGCTCATCCAGACTGCTGCGCGACACCAGGTTGATCTTCGGATTCCATTTACGGATTACCTGTTCAAAGACCTCCAGCCGGGCCACTGTTTCACGTGAAACATCCAGCTGCTCCAGCAGCGGACGCGCCATCAGACCGCCCTCTCCTGGCGGTCCGTCTTACCGGCATCCCGCCGCAAACGCGCCAGAAGAAGTGCCAGGGCCGCTGGAGTCATCCCATCAATCCGGGCCGCCTTGGCCAGGGTCTCTGGCCGGGCAGCCGCGAGCTTCTGCTGAAGTTCCTTGGATAAACCGTCGATACACGCGTAGTCGAAACCGGCCGGGATGACATAGCCTTCATCTTTTTTCATCGCGGAGATTTCGCGTTCCTGCCGCACGATATAGTTGGCATAGAGCGCATCGCGCTCCAACTGGCGGCGGATTTCCGCGTCCACGCCCGCAAGCTCCGGCAGCAAGGGCAAGATGTCCTCAAAGCTGACATCCGGAAAGGCCAGAACGTCCTGGCCACTGCGCCGGTTGCCGTCCTGGTTGACGCGAATTCCCGCGGACGCGACTTCCTTGGGGGTAAAGCTGCTGGACTGCAGCACGTCTCTCGCGCTTTCCAGACGTTCCATTTTATCCAGAAACGCGGCTTTGCGCGTCTCGCCGGCGCAGCCAAGCTCAAGTGCCAAGGGCGTCAGGCGCTGATCGGCATTGTCGGCCCGCAAGGACAGCCGGAATTCCGCCCGGGACGTAAACATCCGGTAGGGCTCTGCCACGCCGTTGGTGGTGAGATCATCGATCATTACACCGATATAGCTAGTTGCCCTGCTGAAAATCACCGGTTCCTGACCCAGACCGCGCCGCGCCGCATTCAATCCGGCAACAAGCCCTTGTGCTGCGGCTTCCTCATAGCCAGTGGTGCCATTGATCTGGCCGGCGAGAAAGAGACCCGGTACATCTTTCAGGGAAAGGTCGAGACCAAGCGCGCGGGGGTCGACGTAGTCATACTCGATTGCATACCCCGGTTGCAGAATCTCCGCGTGCTCCAAGCCGGAAATCGAGCGCACATAAGCCTCTTGCACATCTTCTGGCAGGCTGGTCGAAATCCCGTTCGGATAAACCGTATGGTCGGACACCCCTTCCGGCTCCAGGAATATCTGATGCGAGGTCTTGTCCGCAAAGCGCACGATCTTGTCTTCAATCGAAGGGCAGTAACGCGGGCCGACCCCGTCAATATGACCGCCGTACATCGCCGAGCGAGCCAGATTTTCCTGAATGATCTCATGGGTGCGCGGGTTGGTATGCGTAATGCCGCAAGCCACTTGCCGGGCCGAGACGGACTTGCTCAGAAAAGAAAAGAATACGGGATCGTCGTCGCCGGGCTGGGCATCGAGGATATCCCAGTTGATGCTCCGCCCGTCCAGCCGCGGTGGTGTGCCGGTTTTCAGACGGCCCAAGGGCAGCTGGAAGCTGTCCAGCCGCTCGGCCAGCTTGACCGAGGGCCGGTCTCCCATACGTCCGCCGGGGCGCGAGGAATCGCCGATATGGATGACGCCGCGCAGAAAGGTGCCAGAGGTCAGAATCACGCTGCGGGCCGGCAGGGTGCTTCCATCCGCCAATTGCACGCCGACGACAGTCTCTCCTTCCATCAGGAAATCGGTGACTTCGCCTTCAAGGATGTCCAGGCTTTCCTGCGCCTCGGTCGCCGTCAGCATCTCGGAACGGTAGATCTTCCGGTCCGATTGCGCACGCGGCCCCTGCACCGCCGGGCCTTTGCGGCGGTTCAGCAGGCGGAACTGAATGCCGGCGCGATCGGCCACACGGCCCATGACTCCGTCGAGCGCGTCGATCTCACGCACGAGATGGCCTTTGCCCAGGCCGCCGATGGCCGGGTTGCAGGACATCACGCCAATGTCTTGCCGGCGCAAGGTCACCAGCGCGGTTCGCGCGCCCATGCGAGCGGCGGCATGGGCGGCTTCGGTGCCGGCGTGACCGCCGCCGACCACAATCACGTCATATCCCGAATGTTTCACGTGAAACACTCCTTCTATTTCCCAAGGCAGAAGCTTGAAAAGATCTCATCCAAAAGGTTTTCGACGCCGATCCGCCCCACCAGCATTTCCAAGGCGCGAATCGCCGAGCGCAGTTCCGCGGCCGCGATGTCATAACACTCAGGGCCGCGCCGAAGAATATCTTGTGCCGCGGTCAGGTTTTCAAGGGCGGCGGCCATTGCGTCCCGATGACGCGCCCGGGTAGCAATGCCGGCATGCGCGGAACGTTGCTTAAGCACCGCCGCGATATGGGCCACCAGCTGGTCCACCCCCTGCCCCGAGCGCCCCGAGACGGCGCCGGCGCCATCGGCGCGCAGATCCGCCTTGGGCTTCAGCCGGATGTCGCCGGCCCGCAGGCTCACGTCAAGAAGATCATCCTCTTCAGCCAGAAAGACCCGCAGGTCGGCGGCATCAGCACGCGCGCGGGCACGAGCGATGCCAATGCCTTCGACATGGTCGTCGGTGTCACGCAGACCGGCGGTGTCCAGCAGCGTGACTGCCAGGCCGGCAAGATCCATGCGCACTTCGATGATATCGCGGGTGGTTCCAGCATATTCCGAAATGATTGCGGCGTCCCTGCCGGCCAGCGCATTCAGGAGCGTCGACTTGCCGACATTCGGCGCGCCGACAATGGCAACTTCAAAGCCGGTGCGGATGCGTTCCGCGATGCCGACACCTGCGGTCTCCCGCGTCAAGCCGGCTTGAACTTTGGCCAGCAGCGCGGAGACCTCCGGCGTCACATCGACCGGGACCTCTTCATCGGCGAAATCAATGGTGACTTCGATCAGGGAGGCCGCCCGGATCAGGTCGCTGCGCCATTCCTCAGCGAGCTTGCCCAGCCCGCCGGCAAGCACGGTCTGCGCCTGCTTGCGCTGCGCTTCGGTTTCGGCGTCGATGAGATCGGCCAGCGCCTCCACCTGGGTGAGATCGAGATTGCCGTTTTCCAGCGCCCGCCGGGTGAATTCCCCCGGTTCCGCCATGCGCAGCCCGTCAATCTGGCCAAGCGCCTCCAGAACGGCGGCGACAACCGCGGTGCTGCCGTGCGTCTGGAACTCCACCACGTCCTCACCGGTAAAGCTCTTGGGCGCGGTGAAGCTGAGCACCAGCGCCTCGTCCAGCCGCTCGCCGGCACTGTCGCGCAGCAAGCGCAAAGAGCTTCCCCGCTCCGGCAATGCCCGGCCGCACAGCGCCGCGCCTGCAAATTGCGCGCGCGGGCCGGAGACGCGGATCACCGCGACCCCGGCCTTGCCTTGAGCGGAGGCCAGCGCAAAGATCGTGTCCATGGGGTGGCCCTTCTTGCCGGCCCGGATCAGGTGTTCATGGAGTCGAAGAATTCCGTGTTCGACTTGGTCTGTTTCAGCTTGGACAGAAGGAATTCGATGGCATCGGTGGTGCCCATCGGATTGAGGATCCGGCGCAGAACAAATGTTTTGGCCAGATCGCCCTTATCCACCAGCAGGTCTTCTTTCCGGGTGCCGGACTTGAGGATGTCAATCGCCGGGAACACGCGCTTGTCGGCAATCTTGCGGTCCAGCACGATTTCCGAGTTACCGGTACCCTTGAATTCCTCGAAGATGACCTCATCCATCCGGCTGCCGGTGTCGATCAGCGCGGTGGCGATGATGGTGAGCGAGCCGCCTTCTTCGATGTTCCGGGCCGCACCAAAGAAGCGTTTCGGCCGCTGCAGCGCGTTGGCGTCGACGCCGCCGGTGAGAACCTTGCCGGAGGACGGCACAACGGTGTTGAATGCTCTACCAAGTCTTGTGATCGAATCGAGAAGAATAACAACATCTCGTTTGTGTTCAACGAGACGCTTGGCCTTTTCGATGACCATTTCCGACACCGCGACATGGCGCGTCGCCGGCTCGTCGAAGGTGGAGGAGACGACCTCCCCCTTCACTGAGCGCTGCATGTCGGTGACTTCTTCCGGGCGTTCGTCGATCAGCAGCACGATCAGGTAACACTCGGGATGATTTTTCGCGATCGAATGCGCGATGTTCTGCAGTATCACTGTCTTGCCGGTGCGCGGCGGCGCCACGATCAGCGAGCGCTGGCCCTTGCCGATGGGCGCGACCAGGTCGATCACCCGGGCGGAGCGGTCCTTGATGGTGGGATCCTCGATCTCCATCTTCAGGCGCTCGTCCGGGTAAAGCGGGGTCAGGTTGTCGAAGGCGATCTTGTGGCGCGCCTTCTCCGGCTCCTCGAAGTTGATCTTGGTGACATTGGTCAACGCAAAGTAGCGCTCGGTCTCCAGCGGCGCCTTGATCTGGCCTTCGACGGTGTCGCCAGTGCGCAGGGAATATTGGCGGATCATGTCGGGCGAGACATAGATGTCATCCGGACCCGGCAGGTAGTTCGCCTCGGGCGAGCGCAGGAAGCCGAATCCATCCTGCAGCACCTCCAGCACGCCATCGCCGCCGATATCCCAGCCTTCATCCGCGCGTTCGCGCAGGATCTGGAACATCATTTCGCCCTTGCGCATGGTGGAGGCGTTTTCGATCTCCAGCTCTTCGGCCATGGCCAGCAGGGACTTGGGGCTCTGCGCCTTGAGATCGGACAGATTCAGGGATTGGACGGTCATATATACAGCCTCTGGTCCCCCGCTTGCCCGGGGGCGGTATTTCGACAGGTGTGGAAGGCACAGGTGCCCGGACGGGCCCGTTGAAGACGATACATAGGGACTCGCTGAGGATGAGTCAAACGCCGGCGATGGCCGTTCCGCCGCCCCTGCCCCTGTTCCTGCGATTCTGCGCTAGAATTTGAAGATCACCGAGACGACAATGATCACCATCAGCACGGTCGGCACCTCATTCATCAACCGGAAACGCCGGCCCGAGAGCTGATTCCGTCCGGCCTGGAAATCCCTGTGCCGCATCAGAAGCCAGTGGTGGAACCAGGTCATCGCGATCACCGCCGCGCCCTTGGTCCAGGGCCATATGTAGCTCCAGTCGACGATCCCCGGCGTCAGCACGATAAACAGCCCTGCGGCCCAGGAGACATACATCGCAGGCCGCATGATTACTCTGAGCAGCTTCTCCTGCATTTCCAGGAAGATCGGCTTTGCGTCGTTCACCTTCTCTGCCTGCTCCACGTGATACACGAACAGGCGGGGGAGATAGAACAGCCCCGCCATCCAGCTCAGCACCGCCATGATGTGCAGCGATTTGGCGTAAGGATAGAGCGAGTGCATCAGGTCGCCGAGGTCCATGGGCTATTCCTTGGGCCGGATCAGTCCCCCTAATTAAAAAAAGAAATATTAGAAGGATGATGTTTTTGTAGGGTGTACCGAGTCCGGTGGATAAGTGACTCTTCCCCCCGCTTATCCTCACTGTGAATAAAATTCCAGCGCTTGCAGGCGCTTGCCGGCAAAATCTGCCAGGCGTCATGAAAATAAGGTGTTTGGACGGAGTTTCTGCCGGCAGCAGCCTGGGGATAATTCCGGGATGAATTGGGGGTAGTGCAGATATCCACGGATTTGCAGTTATCCTCATCCACGCTGGGCGACTCATCGGGCGGAATCCCGGCGCATGCGTCAAGCCCTGTGGTCTTTACTTGTGCCCGGAAAACCATACAAAACGTCCTGCAAAGATCAGCTGCTTTCCCACGGGGTTTTCCACATGGCTGCCCACATCGTTCTGGCCTCCGGTTCCGAAATCCGGGCGCATCTGCTGCGCCAGGCGGGGGTGGAATTCACCGTCGATGTGCCGCGCCTGGACGAGGCGGCGGTGAAGGCGGGGCTGCTGGCCGAGGGCGCGCCGCCGCGCGATGTGGCCGACGCCCTGGCCGAGGCGAAGGCCCGCAAGGTCAGTGCAAAACACCCCGGGCTGCTGGTGCTCGGCTGCGACCAGGTGCTCGACTTCGAGGGCCAGCTGCTCTCCAAGCCGGAAAGCCCCGCAGAGGCGCTCTCACAGCTCAAGGCGATGCGCGGCAAACGGCACATGCTCTTGTCGGCTGCGGTGATCTACCGCGACGCAGAGCCGGTCTGGCGGCACGTTGGCCAGGTGCGGCTGTCGATGCGCCACGCGTCGGACAGCTATCTGGAGGATTATGTGGCGCGCAACTGGGACAGCATCCGCCACGCGGTGGGCGGCTACAAGCTGGAAGAGGAAGGCGTGCGCCTGTTCACCCAGGTTGACGGCAGCTATTTTAACGTTTTGGGTTTACCGTTGATCGAGCTTATCAGTTACCTCGGGCTGCAGGGTGTGATTGCGCAATGACAGTTGAGATTATCCCGCTGGCCGGCGTGATCGGCTGCCCGATCGCCCATTCCAAGTCGCCGCAGCTGCACCGCCACTGGCTCACAACGCTGGGCATTGCCGGCCACTATGTGCCGATGCACGTGGAGCCGGGCGATCTGGAGGCGGTGATCCGGATGATGCCGAAAATGGGCTTTGCCGGCGCCAATGTGACCATTCCGCACAAGGAAGCGGTGATGGCGGTGGCCGACAAGGTGACCGACCGCGCGCGCCTCATCGGGGCGGCCAATACGCTGATCTTCCGCGGCGACGGCTCCGTGCTGGCGGATAATACCGATGGTTATGGCTTCATCACCAACCTGCACCAGGGTGCGCCGGACTGGGATCCGAAAGCCGGGCCCGCGGTGGTGCTGGGGGCCGGCGGCGCCTGCCGCGCGGTGGTGGCGTCGCTGTTGGAAGCCGGGGTGCCGGAGATCCTGCTCAGCAACCGCACGCGGGAGCGCGCCGACCAGCTGCACAGCGAGTTCGGTGCCCGCATCCGGGTGGTGGAATGGGTGCAGGCCGGCAATGTGATCGAGGAAGGCGCGCTGGTTGTGAACACCACTTCGCTCGGCATGACCGGCAAGCCGCGGCTGCGGGTGCCGCTGGACGGCCTGCGCCCTGGCGCGGTGGTGACGGACCTGATCTATGCGCCGCTGAAGACGCATCTGCTGGAGGCGGCGGAAGAGGCCGGCTGCACCGTGGTCGATGGTCTCGGCATGCTGCTGCACCAGGCGGTGCCCGGGTTCGAGCGCTGGTTCGGCCAGCGCCCGGTGGTCGATGCTGCCACCCGCGCGGCCATCCTGGCATGAGCTTCAGCCTTGGCCTCACCGGTTCCATCGGCATGGGCAAAAGCACAACCGCCCGCCTGTTTGCCGAACGGGGCTGCGCGGTCTGGGATGCGGACGTCGCGGTGCACCGGCTCTACGGGCCCGGAGGCGCTGCCGTGGCCCCCATGGCCGCCGCCTTCCCCGAGGCGGTGACCGAAGGCACGGTCGACCGCGGGGCGCTGAAACGCATCATTGCGGAAGACCCGGGGGCGCTCAAGCGGATCGAGGCCATCGTGCACCCGCTGGTCGCTGCCGACCGGGCCGCCTTCCGGGCGGCGGGCAGCGGTATCCTCGTATTCGACATTCCCCTGCTGTTCGAGACCGGCGGCGAGGCGGAGATGGACGCGGTCGCCTGCGTCACCGTGGACCGCGCCACGCAGGAGCAGCGGGTTCTTGCGCGCGGCACGATGACGGTTGAGCAATTCCGCCAGATCCTGCAGAAACAGATGCCGATCGAGGAGAAGCTGGCGCGCGCCGACTACGTGATCGAAACCGCAACGCCAGAGCAGGCGGCGGCAGCCGTCGACCGCATCCTCGCCGATATCAGGAGCAGGACCGCCAATGCGTGAAATCGTACTCGACACCGAAACCACCGGCTTTGATCCCGAATCCGGCGACCGGATCGTCGAGATCGGCGCGGTGGAGCTGCTCAACCACATGCCCACGGGAGAGACGTTCCACGTCTACATCAACCCCGAACGCTCGATGCCGGCGGAGGCCTTTGGCGTGCATGGCATCGGCCCCGACCTCCTGGAGCCGCCGCAGCAGCCCGCGCCGGGCGCGGTCACCCTGCGCGACAAACCGGTTTTTGCCAGGGTGGGGCAGCAGTTCCTGGATTTCGTGCGCGATTCCCGCATGGTGATCCACAACGCCAGCTTCGACATGAAGTTTCTCAATGCCGAGTTGCGCTGGATGGGGCTGCCGCAATTGCCGATGGAGCAGGCGCTCGACACCCTGGCGATGGCGCGCAAGCGTTTTCCCGGCTCGCCGGCGACGCTGGATGCGCTGTGCCGCCGCTTCGGTATCGACAATGCCAACCGGACGCTGCACGGCGCGCTGCTCGACTCCGAGATCCTGGCCGACGTCTACCTGGAGCTGATCGGCGGCCGCCAGCCGGATTTCGGGCTGAGCAGCGGCGGCTCCGGCGGCACTTCCCAGGCTCAGGACGCCTGGCGCCCTGCCCCGCGCTCCGCGCCGCTGCCATCGCGGCTCACGGCTGCGGAACAGGAAGCGCATGAGGCCTTTGTGGCCAAGCTGGGTGAAGACGCGCTCTGGAACAGCCCGGGCGGCTGAACCGGCGCCGGCACGGCAGTCATCAAAAAGAACGCCGCTGAGGGATCTCAGCGGCGTTTTGCGTTCCGGCTTGCGGGCAGTCTTACTGCTCCGGCGCCTCGGGTGCTGGGGCCGCGGCCGCGGCCTGGCGGCGGGTCAGCTCGTTGCGGTAGAGCGCCACGAAGTCGATGTTGTCGAGGTTCAGCGGCGGGAAGCCGCCGTCGCGGGTCACGTCCGACACGATGCGGCGCAGGAACGGGAAGGTCATCCGCGGGCATTCGATCAGCAGATAGGGATGCAGCTGGTCTTCGGGCACGCCGGTGATGCTGAACACGCCGACATATTCCAGCTCGAACACGAACAGGATGTTGCCGCCGTCCTTGTTCTTGGACTCGATGGTCAGCTTGGTGATGACCTCATATTGGTCTTCCGCCGAGCGCTTCTTGGCGTCGAGGTTGACCTGCACGCTGACGTCCGGCTGCACTTCGCCGCCGGCACCTTTCTGCGACATCACGTTCTCGAAGGACATGTCGCGGATGAACTGGGCCAGAATGTTCATCTGCACTTGCGGCTGCTGCTGCTTGTCTTCGCCGTTCTCGGCCATCGTGGTACTCCTGAAGAATTGCTTTGCAAGTGCTTAGCAGCTTGCCGGCATCAGCTCAACGGGGCCCGTCGACCCAGCCCGAAGGCCCCTCGCCGCGGCGGTTCGGTGTGACGTCCTCGTAGTCGCCGTTGATGATATCACCCGGCCCGCCGGGATGGCGCGGCGGCTGCTGCTGGCGGCCCGGCTGCGGTCCCATGCGGAACTGCGCGACGCTGACGCGCCCGCGCAGGTAGGAGAAGACGGCGCGGCGCACCGGCGGCGTCAGCAGGGCAAAGCCGACCGCATCGGTGAAAAACCCCGGCGTCAGCAGAAGTGCGCCCGCAAACAGGATCATCGCGCCATTGGCCAGCGGCTCGGCCGGATCGGACAGCCGCTCGAAGGAGGATTTCAGCTGCCCGATCGCCATGCGCCCTTGGGTCTTCACCAGCCAGGTGCCCAGCACCGCCGTCAGCACCACGATGGCAAGCGTCGGCCACAGGCCGATTACACCGCCGACTTGGATGAACAGGGCAATTTCAAGAATCGGGACCAGCAGAAAGGCCAGGAAGAGATACATCGCGGGGTTTCCTCAGAACATGAGCCGGAGCGGTAGACTTGGCTCCGCCCGTCACCTACATAAGGCGTGAAGGCTTTGGTTTCAAACAAGGCACCAATACCTAGCATGAGGTACGCATGGAGTCGCCCGTGATACAGCTTTTGGTTCTGGCCGGTATCGCCGTGTTCCTGATCCTGCGCTTGAAAAGCGTTCTGGGAACACGCGAGGGGTTCGAGAAGCCGCCGTTGCCGAAAGCGGAAACCCGGAGCCGCCGCCCGGATCTGGAAGTGATCGAGGGCGGGCCGGACCGTGACATCACCGATTACGTGCCCGAAGGCAGCCCGCAGGCGCAGGCGCTGACCGCGATGAAGCGCGCCGATGCCTCTTTCCAGGTGCAGGAATTCGTCCAGGGCGCCCGCGCCGCTTACGAGATGATCCTGATGGGCTTCGAGCACGGCGACCTGGACAACATCCAGCCGCTGCTGGCTGAGGACGTCTTTGAAAGCTTCGTCGATGCCGTCGCGCAGCGCGAGGATCAGGGCTACAAGATCGAGGCCGAGTTCATCGGCGTGCGCGAAACCACACTCGCGGATGCACATTTCGACGAAGACAGCCAGCGCGCCGAAATCACCATGCGCTTCGTGGGTGAGCTGACCTCGGTTGTGCGCGACCGCGGCGGCGATATCGTCGAGGGCGACCCCAAGGCGGTGAAGCGCCAGAAGGACACCTGGGTCTTTGCCCGCATCATGGGCAGCGACGACCCGAACTGGCAGCTGGTCGCAACGGACGCATGATTGCCGCGCTCCGGAGGGCACTGGCGGCGGCCGCGCTTGCAGGCACTGCCGTGACCGCTTCCGGAGTTCGGGCTGAAACCGTGCTGACGCTGCTCGACTACGCGCAACTGGATGGCTGGCAGAAGGACACCCACGCCGAGGCGCTGGCGGTCTTCCTGGAGACCTGCCGGGACCTGAAGGATCCGGACTGGACCGCGCTCTGCCGCGCCGCCGCGGAGCAGCCGCCGGAGGGCGCCCGCGCCTTTTTCGAGCTGTTCTTCCGCCCGGTGATGATCGAAGACGGCAGCCCGGCCCTGTTCACCGGTTATTTCGAACCCGAGCTGCAAGGCTCCCGCGTGCCGACCGAGCGCTACCGCTACCCGGTTTACCGGATGCCGCCCGAGGCGCGGCAGGCGGAGATGTGGCTGCCGCGGCAGGAGATCCTTACCTCGGATGTGATGCAGGCGCGCGGGCTGGAGATTGCCTGGGTTGACGACCCGGTGGAGCTGTTCTTCCTGCAGATCCAGGGCTCGGGCCGGATCCGCCTGCCGGATGGCGCTACCTTGCGGGTCGGCTATGGCGGTGCCAACGGCCACCCCTACCGCTCAATTGGCCAGGAACTGGTCCGGCGCGGCATCTACCAGGCGCACCAGGTCAGCGCCCAGGTGATCAAGGCCTGGGTGCGGCGCAACCCCGCTGCCGGGCGCGAGCTGCTGTTTCACAACCCGTCTTACGTGTTCTTCCGCGAGCTGCGGCGCCTGGCGGCCTCCCGCGGGCCCCTGGGGGCGATGAACCGCTCTGTGACCCCGATGCGCTCGATTGCCGCCGACCCCGCCTACACGCCGCTGGGCGCGCCTGTGTGGGTCGAAAAGGACGGCGTGCTGCCGATGCGGCGGCTGATGGTCGCGCAGGACACCGGATCGGCCATCAAGGGCGCGCAGCGGGCCGACATCTTCGTCGGCAGCGGCGATGCTGCAGGGGAAACCGCAGGGCAGATGAAAGACCCCGGAAGGATGGTGGTGCTGCTGCCGATCCAGCGGGCCTATGCGATGCTGCCGGAAGACCTCTGATGACCCGGCGCAAACTGACAGAAGAGGAAATCGGCCTCTGGCACAAGGTCGTGGCGCATACCGAGCGGTTGCACCCGGGCGCCCATTCCACGCCGCCTGCCGCGCCCAAACCGAAACCGAAGCCGGTGAAACACCCCGAACCGCGGCTGGCGCCGTTTGAGGCCGGCAGCCGCGCCAAGCCTGCGCCGGGGGGCCATGACCTGAAGCCGTCGCTCGCGCGCAGCCTGAGCGGCGCTCCGCTCAACATGGATGAAAAGGCCTTCCGCCGGATGAAGCGCGGCAAGCTCCGGCCCGAGGCCAAGCTGGACCTGCACGGCATGCGCATCGACAGCGCCCATCCGGCGCTGATCCGCTTCATCCTGTCGGCGCAGGCTTCGGGGAAGCGTCTTGTGCTGGTGGTGACCGGCAAGGGCAAGGACCGCGACGAGCCCGGCCCGATGCCGGTGCCGCGCGGTGTGCTGCGCCACCAGGTGCCGCAATGGCTGGCGCTGCCGCCGCTTGCGCAGGCGGTGCTGCAGGTGGCGCCCGCGCATGTCAGCCACGGCGGCGACGGCGCCTACTACGTCTATTTGCGGCGGCCGCGCTGAGACCGGCTCAACGCGCCACGGAGAGAGACACCTGAACGGCCTTGCTCTGCCGCTCGATCCGCACCGGCAGAAGCTGTTCGATACCGGCCTCCCGGCCGAACGCCTGAGCCGTGGCCCTGGCCGCGTTCAGCAAGGCAATCAGCGCGGGCGACGTTGCGGCCACGAAATGCCCGGACTCCGCGGTGTCCGCATAGGCGGTGGTGTCGATGACCTCGACCGGCAGATGAGCGATGCTTTCGAGTGACCCGAGATTGCCGAGCCGGGCGCCGCTGCGCCGCCCGCGCAGCCGCTGGGAGAGGGTCAAGACCCTGTCCCTGCGCGACACAAACACCAGGAAGGGCTGCGGCACCTCGCGGAACTGGGCGATCTGCGACTTGAAAACGTCAATATCGAGGTCGGGCGACATCAGGATGACCCCGCCCAGGTTATCCGAGGCCCAGCCCGGCGTCTTGATCTCGATCTGCCGCAGCGCTTCCATCGTCAGCTGTGCCCCCAGCGAGTGCGCCACCAGCACGGTCCGGTCGATGCCGGCCGCCCGGATTTGCCGCAGGAACTGCTCCAGCCCGTCGCGGGCAAACAGCACGCTGTCGGCGTCATAGGCATAGCCGAGCGGGCTGCCCTGGCTGGGCCAGGAGTAGATCGCCGTCGCCCCCGGCAGGCCGATATCCTGCGCCAGCTGCGCGGCGCGGAAGGCGGTCTCGGACTGGGTCGCGTTGAACCCATGCACGAAGACCGTCACGTCACGGCCGTTTCCGTTGCTGCGCGCGGCTGTGCGCAGGCGGCGGTTGAAACCCAGGGCGTCGGGAAAGCGGCGGCGCTCCGCAATGGCGAACTGGGTGCGCGGATCAGGCGAACCGCTGGCCGGTATCAGCGTGCCGGGGCTGCGCACCGGGGGGATGGACACCGTTAGCTCCAGGAGGCTGAGCTTGCGCGACCGGCCGGGGCCGAAGGTGCGGTCCGGCTGTTCCGCGCGGGTGGTGGCGGCAAAGACGGTCCGGGGCGTGCCGATGTCCAGCGCCTCCGGGACGGTGGGCGAGACCGGCCGGCCAGTGCAGCCGGCCAGCAGCATCAGACCCACAGATAACACCGCGCGCAGCCGCTGCATCCTGCCCTGCCCTCCACGAAGTGGCGGCAGGCTATTACACCTGCCGCCAAAGTCCAGCATCCTGCGCGCCGCCCCGGGGAACCGGCCCTTCGGGGCCTGTCAGAGCACGTAGCGGCTCACGTCGGTGGAGCGGCTGAGCTCGCCCAGGTTCTTCGACACAAAGGCCGCATCGACGGTGATACTCTCCCCCGGTCGGTCAGGGGCGGTGAAGGACAACTCCTCGAACACGCGCTCCATCACGGTATAGAGCCGCCGTGCGCCGATATTCTCGACCGACTGGTTCACCTCGGCGGCGATCTTGGCAAGCGCGGCGATGCCCTCTTCGGTAAAACTCACCTCGACCTCCTCGGTGCCCATCAACGCGGTGTACTGGCGGGTCAGCGCGTTGTCGGTCTCGGTCAGGATACGCACGAAATCCTCTTCGCTCAGCGCGCGCAGGTTGACCCGGATCGGCAGTCGGCCCTGCAATTCCGGCAGCAGGTCCGAAGGCTTGGCGATATGGAAGGCGCCGGAGGCGATGAACAGGATGTGGTCGGTCTTCACCGGCCCGTGCTTGGTGCTGACGGTGGTGCCCTCGATCAAGGGCAGGAGGTCGCGCTGCACGCCCTCACGGCTGACATCGCCGCCGCGGGCTTCCTGGCGGGCGCAGACCTTGTCGATCTCGTCCAGGAAGACGATGCCGTTCTGCTCCACCGATTCCAGCGCGGCCTTGGTGACGGTTTCGTCGTCCAAGAGCTTGTCGGCTTCCTCGCCGATCAGCACCTCATAGCTTTCGGCGACGGTCAGACGCTTGCGGGTGGTGCGCCCGCCCATTGCCTTGCCGAACAGATCGCCGAGGTTCATCATGCCCATGTTGGCGCCGGGCTGGCCGGGAATGTCGAACATGCCGCCCATCGGGTTCGAACTGTCAGCCACATCCAGCTCGATCATGGTGTCGTCCAGCTCGCCCGACTTCAGCTTCTTGCGGAACATCTCGCGGGTGGCTTCACGGGCGTCCGTGCCGGCGATGGCCTCCAGCACCCGCTCCTCAGCCGCCTTGTGGGCCTTGGCCTTCACTTCCTCGCGCATGTATTCGCGGGTCTGCAGGATCGCGGTATCGGCGAGATCACGGATGATCTGCTCCACGTCGCGGCCGACATAGCCGACCTCGGTGAACTTGGTGGCTTCCACCTTGATGAAGGGCGCGCGGGCCAGCTTGGCCAGACGGCGCGAGATCTCGGTCTTGCCGACGCCGGTGGGGCCGATCATCAGGATGTTCTTGGGGTAGACCTCGTCACGCAGGTCATCGGGCAGCTGCTTGCGCCGCCAGCGGCTGCGCAGGGCAACGGCAACGGCGCGTTTGGCCTCTTTCTGGCCGATGATGAAGCGGTCCAGCTCGGACACGATTTCACGGGGGGTCAGGTCGGTCATGGGTCTATCCGTTTCAATGTGCGGGCGGCAGCCGGTCGAGCGGCAGGAGCCCTGACAGGGGCGCGAGGAGGACGGCGCGGATGCGGGACCAGAAGGCCCCAAGCGCCACCAGCACCGCGCCGAGGAGAAGGATGATGGCCGCGGCACCCTCGCCGTCGAAGACGGTGCCGGCCAGCGTCACGCTGTAGCCGATTGCGGCAATCAGGAAGGAGCGGCGGTCGATCACGATGGCCACCAGGGCAAAGCCGAGCAGGATGGCCACCAACAGCATGTGGGCACCCTGGGTGGCGCTTTCCAGAAGGCTCAGCGCGATGGTGTTCACCAGCGCAGGTGCCGCCACCACATGCAGCCAGAATGCCTGCGCCGAGCGGCGGGTGACCCGGTGCGGGTCGCTGAGGTCAAAGCCCATGGCGGCAGCAAAGACGCCCAGCCCCACCAGCAGCGTGATCCAGGCGAAAGGGCCGCTTGCCGAGAGCAGGAAGAAATCGCCAAGGCTCGCAGGCGTGCCCGCTTGCACCGCACCGGCCAGAAGCGCCAGCACAAAGACGCCAAGCGCGATCAGCGCCATCGCAAAGGGCACCCGGAAGCGGGCCCAGAAGACGGCAATCGCCGCGGTGGTCAGCGCGCAGGGCAGGAGCAGGCTGGAGTAGTCGTTCTGCGCCACCATGAAAGGCTGGGCAAACTGCGCCACAAGCCCGGAGCCGGCATTCGCCGCCCACAGCGCCGAAAGCGCAATGGCCGGCGCCACCATGCGGCGGCGGCGGATGAAGTATTCCGCGAGCCCCCAGAGCGCGAGCGCCGCCAGCACAGCCGAAGCCACGGTCTTGCCCTGAAAGCCGCCGAACCCGCCCGAGAGGACCGCGGCAGTGACCGCGGCCCAGCCGGAGGCGAGGATCATCAGGCCAATGACGATGAAGATCTCGTTGAAGCCCTTGAACAGTTCGAACGGCTCATCGCCCGGCGCAAGGTTCTCCCGCGCGCCGCGGCGGCTTTGGGCCAGCGCCAGAAGCGAAGCCGCCTGGGCCTCGCTCAGGAGACCGGAACCAACCGCCGCGCGCAGGTCGTTCTGATCGATCTCCGTCATGTCAGACCCCGGCGCTGGCGTCAGAGCTGGCGGCGGTGATGGTTTCGACGGTCAGGTTGCCGTTGGTGTAGACACAGATGTCGGCGGCAATCGCCATGGCGCCGCGGGCGACGTCTTCGGCAGACTTGCCGCCATCCATCATCGCGCGGGCGGCAGCCAGCGCAAAGTTGCCGCCGGAGCCGATCGCGGCCACGTCATGCTCGGGCTCCAGCACGTCGCCGGCGCCGGTGATCACGAACATGTCCTTGCCGTCGCTGACGATCAGCATGGCTTCCAGTTTTTGCAGGTATTTGTCGGTGCGCCAGTCCTTGGCCAGCTCGACGCTGGCGCGGGCCAGCTGGCCGGGCGTGGCTTCCAGCTTGGTTTCCAGCCGCTCCAGCAGGGTGAAGGCGTCAGCGGTGGAGCCGGCAAAACCCGCCACCACGTCAAAGCCGCCCGGCGACAGGCGGCGCACCTTGCGGGCGGTGCCCTTGATCACGGTCTGCCCCAGCGACACCTGGCCGTCGCCGGCGATGACAACCTCGCCGTCCTTCTTGACACCGATGATGGTGGTGCCGTGCCAGCCGGGGAATTGATCGTCTGCCATAAATGCCTCCAATTGGGTTGCCCCCTTATATGGAACCATCCCCCTGCCGGCACAAGGGAGCGGCGCGGACGGGCGCCGGGCGGGCGGCAGCGGGGTGCCGGACAGCGCTCTGCGGCCGTTTTTCCCGAGGAACTGCGGCCGGATTGCAAGCCGGTGTTGCAGCCATGCAGCAGGCGCAAATCGGGACTGCTCAACGGACAATTGTGAGTCCCGGGGGGGCGCTCTAAATCAGCCTCACAACCGGCACGGGGCCGGCTGCTTCTCATCAAGGACATGCGCAAATGACGACCGCAAACATCCATGCGCCGCTCGGGGCAGTCTCCGTTCTCCGCGTGGTCGATTCGATTCTGGACGTGAAGAACGCCATCGTGGACTGGCACCTGGCGCGCCAGACCCGCAAGGAGCTGTCGAAACTGACCGACAGCCAGCTGCACGACATCGGCCTGACCCGTATGGACATCGCCAAGTTCTGAGCTGACGCCTGATCTGCCTTCGGGCAGCCAGTCTTCCCAAAGCCGCCCATCGGGCGGCTTTTGATATTTACGGCCAACCGCCACTGAATATCTCCAGCGCGGATCAAGGCCGAACGCCGCCGCGCATCGCCCGCGCGGCGCGGGGCAGTTCTGTTATATGGCTCTCACACAGGATCTGTGCAGAAAGCCGGGGCGGCCTGCGCCAAGAAAAAGGCCGCCCCGGAGGGCAGCCCTTCAAGAAATCCGGTTCAGCGCGGATCAGATCGATTCGTCGATCCAGCTCTGCAGCGCGGCCTTGGGGGCGGCGCCGGCGCGGTTGGAGACAACCTGGCCGTCCTTGAAGATGAACAGCGCCGGAATGCCGCGCACGCCCATGGCGGCGGCGGAGTTCGGGTTGCTGTCAACATCGACCTTGGCGACCTTGATCTTGCCATCATATTCCTTGGCCAGCTCTTCCAGGGCCGGGCCGATCTGTTTACACGGACCGCACCATTCGGCCCAGAAATCCACCACGACGGGGATATCGGAGTTTTTGACTTCGGCGTCGAAGGTGGCGTCGGTGACGGCTACGGTGGACATATGCATGTCTCCATGAGTGTGTGGCAACTGGAGTTGGAACCTAGGTACGGGGTCTCAGATCGTCAAGGTTCCAACCGCCGCATGAGCGCCGCTGACACAAGATCGTGTGGCAGCATCATGAGGGTGGCGGTGCGGGTCCACAGCAGCGCGGTTTCCACCTGCCGCCCGGGGTAGATCTGGGCCAGCGCATGGGCATAGGCGCCCATCTGCCGCAGCAGGCCCTCGGGGCAGGCCTCGGGGCTCTGCGGCACCGTCGCATTGGATTTGAAATCCACCGCAAGCACCTTGTCCGGGGTGAGGATCAGCCGGTCGATAATGCCGTGAATCCGCTCTCCCTGCAGGCCGGCGGTGAAGGGCACCTCGGCCAGGGTTTCGGCGTGGAAGACATGGGCGCAATCGGGGTTGCGCAGCACCGCCGCAGCTTCGGCCAGCAGTGTGCCACCGTCTTCTGCACCCGGCAGCATCGCCTGGGCCAGGGCGGGCCAGTCCGCCTCGGCGCGCCCGGGCAGATGCTCCAGCAGAAGGTGCAGCCTTGTGCCGCGCGTTTTGGCCGCGTCCTCTTCCAGCCCGGCTTCGCCCGGCAGCGCCTTGGCGCCGCCCAGATCCGAGGGGCTGAGCGCTGCGCTGGGCGCTGCATAAGGCGGCGCGGACTGGAGGAACAACGCCGGCAGCACCGGTTTTGGGGTCTCCGCGACGGGGTGATGCACCAGCGGCAACCCGTCCCATCCCCCATGCTGCAGGCGCAGACCGGTGCCGCCGGGCATTTCGCATTCCGCAGCGCCGCCGTCCTGCAAGGCGCGTTCGACCATCTGGTACCAGCTGTTGCCGTCCGGGCTCAGATCCCCCGCCGCGGCCACGATGAGCCATTTCTCCGCCCGGGTCAGCGCCACGTACAACAGCCGCAGCCGCTCGTTCTGGAGCTTCTCCTGCGCAGCGTCGCGTGCGGCGAGCATCGCCTCCGGCATCTGGTCCTTGGGCACCTTCCAAAGGGGCACCTCGCCCGCAGTCATGATTTCGGGATCGGCGGGCGGGCGGCGCTTGGCGGTGTCGGGCAGGATCACGATGGGCGCTTCCAGACCCTTGGAGCCATGCACTGACATCACCCGGATCATGTTGCCCGCGCTGCCCATCTGGCGCTTGATCTCCAGATCGTCGGTCTGCATCCAGACCAGAAAACCGGTGAGGCTGGGCACATCGGAGCGCTCATAGGCCAGCGCCTGCGACAGCAGCGCGTTGATCCCGTCCTCGGCCTCCGGCCCGAGCCGGCCCAGCAGTTTCTGGCGGCCCTGATGGCGGGTCAGGATGCGCTCGATCAGGTCGTAGGGACGCAGGAAATCGGCGTTCGCGCGCAGATCGTCCAGCACGGCAAGGGTTTCCGGGAACTCCGCCGCCCGGTCGCGAAGGGCAGGCCACAAGTAGGGGCCGTCGCGCCGGTGGGCGAGGTCGAAGAGCCTCTGCTCGCTCCAGCCGAAGATGGGCGATTTCAGCGCCTCGGCCAGCGAAAGCGAATCCTCCGGCAAGGCGAGGAAGCGCAGGAGCGCGGCAATGTCCTTCACCGCCAGTTCCGCCCCGACCTTCAGCCGGTCGGCGCCGGCGATGGGCAGTTCCGCTTTCTTGCAGGCGCGGATGATCTCGGAAAACAGTTCCGAGCGGCGCTGCACCAGGATCAGGAAATCGCCTGCCTGCACCGGACGCCGCTGGAAGCTGCCGCGCTCGGGGCCGTCTTCGGGGATGGTCACGCCGCTGTCGATCATCTGTTTGATCGCGCCGGCGATGCGTTCTGCGAGGATCACCGTGTGGTGGCGGCGGCCGGGGCGGTCGACCGGCGAGGTCCAGTCGGGCTCTTCCTCGTCCTCGGTCTTCTCCGCCACCGGCCAGAGGTCGACACGGCCGGGCAGGTCGGACTTGAAGGCCTGATGCAGCGCTTCCTTGCGGAAGCCGGCGCGCGGGCTGTCGCGGAACACCAGGTCCACCAGCTTCAGAATCGCGGCGGAGGAGCGGAAGGAAAAGTCGAGCGAGGCGTTTTGCAGCCCCGCACCTGTCTCCTCCAGGCGGCGCCCGAATTCCACCTGCATCCGATCAAAGGCATCCGGGTCGGCACCCTGGAAGGAATAGATCGACTGCTTCTTGTCGCCGACCACAAAAATCGTGCGCTCCACATCCGAACGCGCACCTTCGCCGGAGGTGAACTCCTGGGCCAGCTTCTCGATCACGTCCCATTGCACCGGGCTGGTGTCCTGGGCCTCATCCACCAGGATGTGGTCGATGCCGCCGTCGAGCCGGTAGAGCACCCAGGCGGCGACGCCCGGATCGTTCAGCAACTTTCGCGCCTTCAGGATCAGATCGTCGAAGTCGAGCCAGCCGCGCTGCTGCTTGCGGCGTTCGTATTCCGGCAGGAAAGCGGCGGCAAAGCGGTGCAGATCGGCGGATTTGCGGGCGGCGGAAAGCGCGAGCCGTTTGGCGCGGGCGTCCTCAATCCGCAGCATCAGCGGCTCCAGCTGGTCCATCAGCCCAAGGTTCGCCTCGCGCAGCTTCTTGGTCGGGAAGCTGCCAACCTTTGCGCTGAACGGCGCCTTGGCGCCGGTGCCGGTGAGGAAGACGCTTTCCAGCACGTCCAGATCCGCCCGCGAGGGCCGGGCGATGCCCGCCAGCTTGGCCGCGGCGCGCTGGTCGGTGGTGCCGCCTTCGGCCAGCATCGCGCGGGTGCGCTGCAACAGCTCCTCCTCGCCGCCGAGGAACACCAGCGCCTCCAGCGCTTCTGTGTCGAAACCGGCGGGCAGGCCGAACAGCTCCAGCAGCGCGTCACGCTCCAAGGGCGGGTCGAAATTGGCGCGGCGCTGGCAGAGGGCGGCGGTCAGCGTCTCGAAATCGCTGTCGCTTACGTGGCGGGCCAGCGCATCGAGCAGCGGTGCTTCGGGGCCTTGGGCGAAATCCTCCATGATCTCGCCGCGCAAGAGGGTGGCCGCGCGGTCGTCCATTTCGCTGAATTGCGGGCTGACGCCGGCCTCCAGCGGGAAGCGCCGCAGCAGCGAGGCGCAGAAGGAGTGGATGGTCTGGATCTTCAGCCCGCCGGGCGTCTCGATGGCGCGGGCAAAGAGTGTGCGCGCCTGCGCGAGGCCCTCGGGGGAGATCACGTCCTCCGCACCCAGTTCGGTGAGCGCCGCGATCAGCTTCTCGTCCGCCAGCATCGCCCATTCACCTAAGCGCTTGAACAGCCGGTTCTGCATCTCGCTCGCCGCGGCCTTGGTGTAAGTGAGGCAGAGGATGTGCTGCGGCTGCACTCCGCGCAGCAGCAGCCGGGCAACGCGGTCGGTCAGTACCTTGGTCTTGCCGGAACCCGCGTTGGCAGCGAGCCAGGTGGAGGCATCGGGGCGGGCGGCGCGGAACTGCGCTTCGGAAGCGGCGTCGCGAGGGGTCATGTCAGGGTCTCCGGTTCCGCGTCCTTGCTGCGGTCCCATTCGCCATAGCGGGCGAGGTGGTCATAATCGCCGGCAAAATCGTCCTTATGCACCATCCGGCGGCTGGTGTAGCCCTGGTCCGGCTCGAAATAGGCACCGATCAGGGTGCGCAGCTCGTCCCAGACCTTGGCGGGCGGGTGCTCCTCCAGCGGCGCGCGCACCTCCTTGAGGCTGCTGCCGAGCCCGATGAACAGCGCACGGGCCACTTCGGCCGGGCCAATCTCTGCAAAGGCGCCTTCCTCGGCCATCGCGGCTTCGATCAGCAGCTGTTTCTCGAACTTCTGCTGCTGTTTCTCGCTTGGCGGCGCACCGGTCTTGTAGTCGTAAAGATGCAGGAAGCCGCGGTCGTCCATGTCGATGCGGTCGGCGCGGCAGGCGATGGTGAAATCCAGAGGATCCAGCCGGGCACTGCCCTTGGCCTCGAACGCAACGGGCCTGGCGCGGGCCTGGCGCTCCTGCTCACCTTGCACGAAATCGCCGGCGATGCGGCGGATGCGGCTGAGCCAGAGGATGCGCGCCACCGGCCAGGGCACGTGTTCCTCCAGCAGGGCGCGGGACTTTTCGACCAAGGTTCCGGCATCCAGCAGGGCTGGGTCCGCCAATGTGTCCTTGATGAAATGCTCGAACACCTCATGCACCACGATGCCGCGCAGCAACGCGTCCGGCTCCTGCACCAGCGGATTGAGCGGCTTCAAGCGCAGCACGTGTTTGGCATAGATCGCGTAAGGGTCGCGGATCAGCCGCGGGATTTCTGTGATGGTCAGGCGCCGCGGACGTGCGGCTACCGGCGGGCGCGGCGAGGGGCGCGGGGCAGGCGGCAGGGGCGCCGGTTCCTCCAGCGCGGCGGCCCAGCCCAGCCATTCGTTGCCGCGCGCCTTCATCCTCTGCCAGGCATCGAGCCCGCCCTGATCCGGCAGGCCCTTGAGCAGGTTGGTGAGCCGGTTCAGCCAGCGCGAGGGCACGGTATCGGCTTCTTCCGAGCGAATCGCGCGGGTCAGCCAGACCTCCGGCGCGGCCACCGCCTGCTGGAAGTCATGCGCCGAGAGGCCGATGCGGCGTTCCGGCAGCAACAGCCCCGCCTGGTTGCGCAGCTGCCGGTTCAGCCAGGGATCGGGGCTTGCCGCCTCGGGCCAGCTGCCCTCATTGAGGCCGCCGAGGATCACCAGATCGGCGCCCTGCACACGCGCTTCCAAAGTGCCCCAGATCATGATCGAGCCATAAGGCGCGTCGCGGTCACGCACCTCGCCCTGGCTCAGGAGCGCGCCCAGAAGGTCTGCAAAGTCGCGAGCGCTCATCTCGCCGCCGTGGGGGGCCTGGGCCTCCAGCTCCTCGATCAGCGCAAGCGCGGACTGGCCCGCCTTCTTGTCCCAGAGAGTGCCGGTGCCTGTGGCCTGACTGCCCGCGGCGATGGCTTCCGCCAGTTCGCGCAGGCGCGCCACCCATTCGGTCAGCGGCAGGGCGCACTCGGTTTTCTGGCCATCGAAACAGTGGCTCAGCCAACAGGTCCAGCCCGGCGTCAGCTCGCGGCTTTCGCCAAAGGCGGCAAAGGCCGCGGCATCGGGGAAGGGCGGGCCGTTGCGGCGCAAGGAGAGCTCCAGCTCGCGGGTCTGGCGCAGGTGGCCGCCACGGCCGGCGCCGTCATGGGACAGCGGGTGTTTCAACAGCGTCAGCAGGCTGTCGCAGGTGAGCGGCCGGGTGAACAGCCCCGCCACATGGCGCAGGAAACGGCCCGGCGGCGACAGTTGCAACGGCTGGCCTGCGGAGTCATCGGGCAGGATGTTCCAGCGGTCGAGCGCCGCCGCCACCTGCCGCGTCAGCATCCGGTCGGGCGTGATCAGGGCGGCGGTCTGCCCGTCCTCCGCTGCCTGCCGCAGCCGCAGCGCGATCGCCAGCGCCTCGGCCCTCGGGCCTGCGGCTTCGATCAAGGTGACTTCCCGGGTGGCGCGGTCCAACCCCTCCAGCTGCGGGCCTTCGCTCATCCAGGCGTCGGTCACCGGCGCGGGCCGGAGCGCGAGCGAGACCAGCCGGTTGCGCGCGGGCGAGGCGGGGGCGCAACCGGTCCAAGGCCGCACGTCCTGCGGCGCAAGGTCCAGGTCGCGCATCAGCCGGTAGAACCGGTACTGCGGGTGATCTTCCGAGATCATCGGGTCGTCCAGCCCGGACCAGACGCTTGCAGGCTGGTCGAAGTCGAAGCCGGGCAGCACGACGGCGCCCTGGGGCAGGCGGGCAATCGCCTCCATCAGCATCAGCGTGGTCCCGCGCGAGCCGGTGGAGCCTGCGAGGATCACCGGGTGCTGGGGCGGGGACGTCTCCCAGTGTTCGATGAGAGAAAGCACCGCCTGGCGCTGCCGGGCCTGGCTGTCCAGCGCGCCCTCGTGCAGGGCGGTGAACTGGTCGGCGATGCCGATGAAGGCCTGCGCCCGCGCCCAATGGCCGGACATGTCGGAGACGTCGAGATTGCGGATATCTTCCGGGGTGACGCCTTCGCTCTGCATCTCGTCGATCAGCCCGGCGAGGCTGTCGGAGAGGTCATAAAGCGAGGCGCGCGCCGCGAGGTCGGGCTGGGCCTCCAGGAGCCTTGCGATCAGCTGCGCCAGCTCCAGCCGGCGCCGCAGCGGGGGCAGGGCGGGCGGCAGGCTGCCAGGGGCCGCGCGTTCGGCCAGGTCGGTCAGCAGCGACAGCCGCGGCAGCAGCATCGCGGGGCCTTGATCGAACAGGCTCCGAACGCGCCGCGCCATGCGGGCGGTGTTCACGATCAGCTCGGCCCGGGCCAGCGCTTCGGGCGGCAGGCCCGGGCTGCGCGAAATCAGGCCCTGAACAAGGGCTTTCGGGAAATCCACCCCGCAGGGCAGGGCAAAGAGGCGTGGCTTGGGGCTGGGCTCAAACATCATCGGCTGCAATCAGCTCCTCGGCGGTCCGGATGCCTTCAGGGTGGCCCACATCGCACCAGTGGCCGGGATATTCCAGCCCGAACAGCCGGCCGGCTTCCCCCATGCGGTTCCACAGAAGGTTCAGCGAAAAGGCGCGTTCGGGGATTTCCGCAAGCGCGTCCGTTTTCACGATCTGCGCGCCGCCATAGACCAGATCGCCGCCCCGGTGCAGGCGGCCCTCCGTGTCGGTGCCGAAGTCCCCCGCACCCTTGCGGCCGCGCGTTCGGGCCAGCGGCACGCAGACCAGGAGCGCATCCATCCGCTCCGGGTCCCAGGCCGCGCGGGCGAGTGCCAGCGGGTTCGGGCCTTTCCAGATCGCATCGGTGTTCAGGGTAAACACCGGCCCTCCGCCCAATAGCGGCAGGGCTTGGCGCAGCCCGCCGCCGGTGTCGAGGATCTCGGGCGTCTCGTGGCTCAAGGCCACGTCATGTGGCTCTAGATAGGCGCGAAGCGGCTCCGGCTTGTAATGCAGGTTTGCAACCACCCGGCGCGGGTCGACTCCTCGCGCCAGGTCCAGCGCATGGGCGATCAGCGGCCGGCCGGCGACCTCGATCATCGGCTTGGGGCGGTCGCGGGTCAGCTCCTTCATCCGGGTGCCGAAACCGGCCGCGAACAGCATGACGGAATCAGGCGTGTCCTGCATCAGCGCCTCAGCTTGTTCAGGTTTTCCGGCGTGGGTTCCGGCAGATTGTCCCGCAACAGAGCCGCAACGGGCGCCAGCGCGGGGTGTTCCAGCCCGCGGATGAAATGCGCCCAGACCCGCGGGATCAGGCCGATGTAATGCGGCTTGCCGTAGTCGAGGCTGAGCCGGGCAAAGACGCCGAGAATGCGCAGGTTGCGCTGCACACCCAGCACCTCATAGGCCGTGCGGAAGCCGGTTTCATCCGTGCGGGTGGCGGCGAGATAGCGTTCGATCATCTGCATCTCGACAGCGGGCGTCACGTCGCGGCGGGCGTCCTGCAGGAGCGACACCAGGTCGTAGGCCGGGTGGCCGGAACGGGCGTCCTGAAAGTCCAGCAGGCCCACGCGGGCGACGCCTGCGCGCTGGGGCAGCCAGAGCAGGTTCTCGGCGTGGTAATCCCGCTGCACCAGCACCGGATCGCCTGTCACGGTTTCCCGCAGAATGTCCTCGAAACTGTTCTCGAACCGCGCCTGCAGGTCTGCGTCCGCGGAACCGAAAATGCCCGCGCGGTATTTCGTCAGCGCCAGGCCCGACATCTCCGCCATCAGCCGGGGGCCGTAGGGTTCCAGGTCCGGCAGCGGGGCCGCGTGCAGGGCCGCCAGCGCGTCCGTGGCGGCCTCGTAGAGCGGGCGTTCCAGCGAGGGATCAGCGGCGATCACCCGGGCAAAGAGGTCGTCGCCCAGATCCTCCAGCAGCAGGAAGCCCCGGGCCTCATCCGCGGCGAGGATTTCCGGCGCGCTCAGGCCCTGTGCGGTCAGATAGCGGGCGATCCGCACGAAGGGCCGCACGTCCTCGCCCTTCTCAGGCGGCGCGTCCATCAGCACCACGCTGCGGGCGCCGGCACCGGTCAGCCGCTCGTAGCGGCGGTTGGAGGCATCGCCGGCCAGGGGCGCGCGGCGCCAACCGGCATAGCCCGCATCGGCAAGAAAGGTTTCGCAGGCGGCGGCGCGGTCGGTCATGCGAATAGGCGCTCCATCAGGGGCTGCCACTTGGCGTCGCTCCAGGCGAGGCGCAGATGGCGGCGGTCTTCGTGTTCGGGATCGGGGGCCAGCGACAGGGTGAGCGCATGGGCGGGCGTCAATTCGGCCAGCCGGTCCGGCCATTCCACCAGGCAGACCGCCTCGTCGAAGGCGGCGGTGAGGCCCAGCTCCTCGACCTCGTCCAGGCTGGTGAGCCGGTAGAGATCGGCGTGCCAGACCTCACCCCCGGGCACCTCGTAGGTCTGCACCAGGGTGAAGGTGGGGGAGGGGACGTCCTCCGGCACCGGCATCAGTGTTTGCAGCAGGTGGCGGGCGAAATGGGTCTTTCCGGCGCCGATCGGGCCATCCAGCAACAGGCAATCGCCGGGGCGCAGGGCCCCGGCGATCTGTCCAGCCAGCTCGGCTGTTTCTTCCGGTGAGTTCAGCGTCAGGCGCGCAGGGCTCGTGATCATGGCGGTAGAATGCCGCCGTGGCGGAGCCGCCGCAAGCCGGTTTCCCGGCTCAGCCCTGGCCGATCGCGGGAAAGCGCTCCTGCCCGGCCGGTGCGGCCGCGATTTCGGGCAGGCGGAAGCTCACCATGGTGGCGCCGTTCTGGATGGCGGAGACCTTGCAGATCAGCGGCGTGCCATCGCGCAGCTGGACCTGGCACCACCAGGGTTCGCGCGTCTCGCCGCCGGCGGTGAAGTCGCGGATCTCGCCCCAGGCGGGGGTTGGCGCGCAGGTGTCCTGCCAGACCCGGCTGGCATCCATGATCGAGACCTTGGCAAAGCTCGTTTCCGGGTCCATCCGCCACAGCTCGTGATAGGCCCGGTTGGAGAAGCTCATGGTGCCGTCGCCGGCAAAGACCGCAATCGCCTCGTCCATCTGGTCCATGATCGACTGGCCCATCTCCAGCTCGGAGCGGAACTGGCGGGTAAGGGTGATCTCGGCGGTGATGTCCTCGAACAGGAAGGCGATGGCGCCATCGGGATGCGGCCGGCCAGAAACCTTGTAGACCGAGCCCGAGGGCAGCGACCAGGTCTCCTGGTAGCGGCCCTCAGCGGCGGCTTCCAGAACATCGGCCATCTGATGGCGCCAGCTCGAGTAGTTCTTGGGCTCGGGCATCATGCGCTGGTCGCGCAGCCGGTCGAAAAAGCTGAGCAGGTTGGGGCGCGAGGAGAGGAAATTCGCAGGCAGCGCGGTGAGGTCGATCAGCACCGGGTTGAACAGCACCAGCTGGCGGTTGCGGTCAAAGATCGCAAGGCCGATCGAGAGCTGGGCAAAGGTCTTGGCCAGAGTCTGCACGAAATTGCGCTGGGCGACCTCGGCATCGACGACCGCGTTCACATCGACCGCGTGGCACAACCAGCCGGCCTCGGTCTCGGTGGTGGAGATGTTGTACCACAGCTTCTTTTTCGTCTCCGGCAGCGGGATCGAGATGCGCTCGGGCTTGCCGCTGGCCATCGGATCCTCGAGGTCGGCAAACAGCGGTTCGGCGAAATCGGCATCGCGGCCGCGGATCTTCTGGCTGAGGTTGTCATAGGCCAGGTTGGTCCAAGTGACGTGGCCTTCGTCCGATTGCAGCCAGACGGGGTAGGGCGCCTGATGCACCGCGGCGCGCAGGGTGGTGAGCTCCTGGTCGAGCGACTTGTTCTGCTCTTCCAGCGTGCTGCGGCGCAGCTGCACCCGGGTCACGCCGTCGATCCATTCGCAATGCGCCTCGCGGCTTTCGGCGGTGGCGGTGCCGGAGAGCACCAGCGGGCCCACGTCCTTGAGGAAGCCCGGCGACTGCGGCAGGCCGGGGTAGCTGCGCGCCAGCTGGTCGCGCAGCATGGCCCAGCTGAAATTTTCGGCCTGGTCGCCGATGAACTTGCGCGCTCCGGAGGACCAGCCGATCAGCGTGGTGTCGTCGAACAGGAATACCGCATCGGTGCGCCCGTCGCTGGCGAGCAGGTCCTGCTCCAGCCCGTGGCGGCCCGGGGACGGCGACAGCCACCAGACGGCAGCGGCCGCGGTGGCGGCGCACATCACCGCCAGTACAAACCATTCGATCGAAACGATGTCTTGCATGTCGTCCTGCCTCGGTTAGCTATCGTTTTTCCGCATGGTTCCCCGTAAATGGTTAAATCAAGTTTAATTGGTTGCCGAAAAATGAATAGTTAAAATTCTATCGGTTTGTTCTCTCCAAGCCCGCCCCGGCCGTTGTCGGCTCCTGTTTCGGCGCCATCTGCCGCTTGGGCGTCGATGGCCGCCCGCGGCCAGGAGACCTCCACGATGGCGCCGCAGCGGTCGCCATAGGGGCAGAGCGTCTGGAACGGGTCCGAGCCATTGGCGAAGCGCAGCTGCGCGCCGGTGCGCTCCAGCAGGGTCTTGGCGATGAACAGCCCCAGCCCCATGCCTTCATATTCCGGGCGCTGGCGGCTGTCGCTGTCGCTGCGCCGCCGCCGCATGAAGGGATCGCCGATCCGGCCCAGCATCTGCGGCGGGTAGCCGCGGCCGTCGTCGCAGATCCGCAGGGTGATACGCTCGTCATTCCAGGCGGCGTCGATCCAGACCGTGGACCGGGCGAAATCCACTGCATTCTGCACCAGGTTGCGCAGGCCATGGATGATCTCAGGCATGCGCTGCACGGTGGGCTGCTGGAAATCGCCGCCCTCCAGCGGGCCTTCGTGGTAGAGCACCGCCTTGCCGCGCTGCATGTGCGGCTCCGCAGCCTCGTTCACCACGGTGGAAAAGGGCGCCTGGCGCAGGTGCAAGTCGTCCTTGCCGGCCCGGCCCATGCCGCGCAGGATGTCGCGGCAGCGGTCGGCCTGCTCGCGGATCAGGGCGGCGTCCTCGCGCAGGTCCGGCCGGTCTTCGAGCTCGTCGATCAGCTCGGCGCTGGCCAGTTTGATGGTCGCAAGCGGCGTGCCCATCTCATGCGCGGCGGCGGCCACCACGCCGCCGAGGTCGGTCAGCTTCTGCTCCCGCGACAGCGCCAGCTGGGTGGCGCTCAGCGCTTCGGACATCGAGCGCATTTCGTTGCTGACGCGGAAGGAATAGCCGCCGATGAACAGGATGGCGATGACGATGGCGGTCCAGTTGCCGAAGATGAAGATGTCGGGCACCCGCAGGAGGAACCCCTGTTCGGTGCGCAGCGGCAGGTGGAACTCGGCCATCAGGGTGACCAGGATCACTGCGGTGGCGCCGATGATCAGAGTCGGGCGCAGCCGCATCACAGCGGCCGATATCGTCACCGGCCCAAGCACCAGAAGCGCAAACGGGTTGTTGAGACCGCCGGTGAGATAGAGCAGGAAGGACAGCTGCAACAGGTCGAACAGCACCATCAGGAAATTCTCGAAATCCGTCAGGCGCCGGTTTTCGGGGAAGACGAAGATCAGCAACAGGTTGCCCGCCACCGAGATGCCCACTGCCAGGTAGCACAGCTCCAGCTCCAGCCGCAGGCTGTACATCTGCTGCGCCACGGTGATCGCGGCAAGCTGGCCGGCAATCGCCACCCAGCGCAGCAGGATCAGGGTCCTGAGGCGAATCCAGTGGCTGCCTGGCCGGCTGGCTGCCAGCCATATGTCGCGATCGCTCATATTTGCGCCTGCTCCCGCAGATGTGACCCCGTGCGCCAGTTGCATCGGGTGGTTTTCTTGATAGGTCTGGCGCCTGGAACGATCAACAACCCTTCTCCAAGTCAAAGTGTGATCCCATGACGCGCCTCTATGCTCTTCTTGCCGCCCTGATTGTCGCTGCCCTGGTCGGGGGGGGCTGGTATCTGACGCGCGGCGGCAGCGGAGGCGGAGGCGATCAATACGCGCAATGCCGCAGCAGCCAGATCGCCGGCGGCACCGCCGCCATCGGCGGGCCATTCGAGCTGGTCAACGCCAAGGGGGAAACAGTCACCGACCAGGACGTGATCACCGAGCCCTCGATTGTCTACTTCGGCTATACCTTCTGCCCCGATGTCTGCCCGATGGATTCCGCCCGCAACGCCGACGCGGTGGACCTGCTGGCCGAGCGCGGCCACAGCGTGACGCCGGTGTTCATCTCGGTCGATCCGGAGCGCGACACGCCGGAAGCGGTGGGTGATTTTGCCGGCAACCTGCACGAGAAGATGATCGGCCTCACCGGCTCGCCCGATCAGATCAAGGCAGCGAGCAAGGCCTACAAGACCTACTACAAGAAGAACGATGGCGACGAGGACTATTATCTGGTCGACCACTCCACCTTCTCCTACCTGGTGCTGCCCGAAGACGGCTTCGTCGAGTTCTTCCGCCGCGACGAGAGTGCGGAGCAGATCGCCGGGAAGACCGCCTGCTTCATCGAAAATAGCTGAGACGTCATAGCTGTTTGACCTTTCCGGCTGCCCGGTCGTATTCTGCCTTGCACAATAGAATTTGGCGGAGGACCGGGCATGGCCGACATTGCTCTGCAGGACATCGGATCAGACAACACGCTGCTGCTGGTCGATGATGACGAACCTTTCCTGCGGCGGCTGGCAAAGGCGATGGAGAAGCGCGGCTTCGAGGTGGAGACCGCGGATTCGGTTGCCGCGGGCAGCGCCATCGCCACCGCCCGCCCGCCTGCCTATGCGGTGGTGGACCTGCGGCTAGAGGACGGCAACGGGCTCGACGTGGTGGAAATCCTGCGCGAAAAGCGCCCCGACAGCCGGGTGGTGGTGCTGACCGGATACGGCGCAATTGCCACCGCGGTGGCCGCGGTGAAGATCGGCGCCACGGATTACCTGTCGAAACCGGCCGATGCCACCGACATCATGAACGCCCTGCTGGCTGGCGATGACGGGCTGCCGCCGCCGCCGGAAAACCCGATGAGCGCCGACCGGGTGCGCTGGGAGCATATCCAGCGCGTCTATGAGCTCTGCGACCGCAACGTGTCGGAGACCGCGCGGCGGCTCAACATGCACCGGCGCACGCTGCAGCGCATCCTGGCCAAGCGCAGCCCGCGGTAAGCCCGGGTGCAGCAGGCGGACCTCCTCAGCCCGGAACACCAGCCGCAGCCCGGCGGCGGCTGGTCCGAAGGCATCACCACCCTTGCCGGCGCCTATGTGGTGCCGCCCTGCGAAAGCGCTCTGGTGCAGGCGGCGGGGGTACTGCACGCCGATGGGCGCTATTGTGCGGAAGGCGCGCTCTGGCGCCGCTACCGGCCGATCACCACCTCCCCGCCGCGTCCGGACGACGGGGTGGAGCAGCTGCCGGGCCGCTGGCTCTGGGGCGGGGTGCTCTGGGCGCATTTCGGGCATTTTTTGGTGGAAAGCTCATCCCGGCTCTGGGCGCTGGCGCATCTGGAACAGCCGGTCGACGGTATCCTGTTTATCCCGAAACGCCCCGCCACCGGTGCCGCTACGCGGGGGTTTCAGCATGAATTCCTCGGGCTGATGGCGCCGGGCCTGCCGCTGAAAGTGGCGGATCATGCGCTGCAGGCGGAGCAGCTGGTGGTGCCGGGGCAGGGGTTCGGCCTTGGCAGGATTACCGCAGGCACCCGCAGGTTCCGCAATGCATTCCACAGCCGTTTTGCCCGCGATGTGGCAGCCGAGGGGCCAGAGAAACTCTATATCTCGCGCTCGAAACTGGGTCTCGGCAAGGGCGGGCTTCTGGGCGAAGAGCAGATGGAGGACTTGCTGCGGGCCGAGGGCTACGAGATCTTCCATCCGCAGGAACACAGCCTCAGCACCCAGCTGGCCCGCTACAAGGCGGCGCGGCAGGTGGTCGCGGCGGACGGCTCGGCGCTGCATCTCTATGCGATGGTGGGCCGGCCCGATCAGAAGGTGGCAATGGTGCTGCGGCGGCAAGCGGGGGCGAACAATCTGCTGGCCGATCACGTTGCGCATTTCTGCCGCTGCGACCCGCTGGTGATCGATGCGCTGCGCACCGAATGGGTGCCCGCGCACAAGCAGAAATCCAGCCGCCTCAGCTTTGGCGAGCTGAACCTGGCAGCGATCGGCACGGCGCTGGCGGGGCAGGACTTCATCGCGCGGGGCGCCGCGTGGCCGGAGCTGAGCGATGCCGACCGGCAGCGCATCCTCGACGCCAAGGGCCTGGGCGGCAACAGCGCTTTTACCGAGGCGCCGGAGGCCAGGCGGCAGCGCATCCGCGCCCTGCGGCACGCGCGCCGTGCGCGGCGGGCCGAGGCTCAGGCCTAAGGCAGGGGGCTAAGGCACGGCGCTGAGCGCGCCCCCGCCGCGCCCGTCACATCCGGCCAAGCAGATCCGCGTGGCGCTCAAGCAGCGCGGTGCGGGTTTCCATCGGCGGGCGCAGCACAATGGCAAGCCCCTGCATCAGTTCGGGCCGCGGGCGGCCGAAGAAGCGGCTCGCCTCGGCCTCGGAGAAGCCCGCGATCTGCACCGCCTCCATCCAGGCGCTCACCTTGTCGGCGCGCTTGATCTGCGCCTTCACCGTCTTGGGCAGCGCCGCGGGCAGGCCGAAGCGCAAATGGATCGCGGCGGTCAGCCGCCGGTCCAGCTCGCCGTAGCCGGGGCCAACCGCGGCCTTCACCGGTGAGATCATGTCGCCAATGACGTATTCCGGCGCATCGTGCAGCAGCGCCGCCAGCCGCCAGCGGACCGGCGCGCCGGGGTTCATCCGGGCAAACAGCGCCTCCACCAGCAGCGAATGCTCGGCCACCGAATAGGCGTAGTCGCCGCGGGTCTGGCCGTTCCAGCGCGCCACGAAAGCCAGCCCGCGGGCGATGTCCTCGATCTCGATATCCATCGGCGTCGGGTCCAGCAGGTCTAGACGCCGGCCCGACAGCATGCGCTGCCAGGCGCGGGCAGGTTTGGCGGGCATGAGCCCCTCCTGTCGCAGCAATTTTACCTCTGACTACCTGCTGTTGGCCTGCCGGGCAATGCCGCCGGGGCGCCGGTTTCCCGGCGGCGGAACACGGATGGAAACACTGTATTTACAGCCCGTGAATTTGAAAAACCCCTGCCAAACCCCAATATTATGTGTAGGCAAGGGGCACTGCCCCCCAAATGGCAGACCCCTTCTCTGACGTATCGCGCACAGGAAAGGAGACTGTCATGTTCAAGCGCGTATTGGGTATCGGCCTCGTCTTTGGCATGGCGGCCACCGCGCCGCCCGCTTTTGCCGCCAGCTGCGGCGACCGCGAGGTGATGGTCAGCAAATTGCAAAGCGGATATTCCGAACGGCTCACCGTTGGCGGATTGCAACGGACCCGGCCCGCCGCCACCATGCTGGAGGTCTGGGCCTCGGAGGAAACCGGCACCTTCACGGTTCTTGTCACCCATGCCAACGGCATCAGCTGCGTGGTGGCAACCGGCTCCGAATTCTTCCACATCCCGGCCACCGAGGTGGCCGACCTGGGCACGCCAAGCTGATTTTCAGCGCCTGCGCAGCCTGTCTCGCCGGCCGGTCCGGGCCAAGTCGGCCCGGCCGCCGCCATCTTCGTTGAATGTAAACTGCTGCGATGCTAGGCCAAGCTCCAAGTCGACCCGTAACCGATATGGAGCAAAACATGGCCGGGGATTACATCGTTAAGGATATCGCGCAGGCCGGCTATGGCCGAAAGGAACTGGACATCGCCGAAACCGAGATGCCGGGCCTGATGGCGCTGCGCGCGGAATACGGCGGCAGCAAGCCCCTGAAGGGCGCCCGCATCGTTGGTTCGCTGCACATGACTATTCAGACCGGCGTGCTGATAGAAACGCTGGTGGCGCTGGGCGCGGACGTGCGCTGGGCTTCGTGCAACATCTTCTCCACCCAGGATCACGCCGCCGCCGCAATCGCTGACGCGGGCATCCCGGTTTTTGCCATCAAGGGCCAGTCGCTGGAGGAGCATTGGGATTATCTCGACCGCTCCTTCCAGTTCCCCGAGGGCGCCAACATGATCCTCGACGACGGCGGCGATGCGACGCTCTACGTGCTCCTGGGCGCGCGCGCCGAAGCCGGCGAGGAGATCATCCCCGTCCCGCAGTCCGAGGAAGAGGCCGTCATCAAGGCGCAGATCCAGAAGCGCATGGAAGCCTCGCCGGGCTGGTTCACCAAGACCCGCGATGCGATCCAGGGCGTCTCCGAGGAGACCACCACCGGCGTGCACCGCCTTTATGAATTGGTGAAGCAGGGCCAGTTGCCCTTCCCGGCGATCAACGTGAACGACTCCGTCACCAAGTCGAAGTTCGACAACAAGTACGGCTGCAAGGAATCGCTGGTCGACGGCATCCGCCGCGCCACCGACACCATGATGGCCGGCAAGGTCGCCGTGGTCTGCGGCTATGGCGACGTCGGCAAGGGCTCCGCGGCCTCCCTGCGCGGCGCGGGTGCCCGGGTGAAAGTGACCGAGGCCGACCCGATCTGCGCCCTGCAGGCGGCGATGGACGGGTTCGAAGTGGTTCTGCTGGAAGACGCTGTCGCCACTGCCGACATCTTCATCACCACCACCGGCAACAAGGACGTGATCCGCATCGAGCACATGCGCGAGATGAAGAACATGGCCATCGTCGGCAACATCGGCCACTTCGACAACGAGATCCAGGTCGCCAACCTGAAGAACCACAAGTGGACCAACATCAAGGAACAGGTGGACATGATCGAGATGCCCTCGGGCAACCGGATCATCCTGTTGTCCGAAGGCCGCCTGCTGAACCTCGGCAACGCCACCGGCCACCCGTCCTTCGTGATGTCGGCCTCCTTCACCAACCAGGTGCTGGCCCAGATCGAGCTGTGGACGCGTGGCGACAAATACGAGAACAAGGTCTACATCCTGCCAAAGCATCTCGATGAGAAGGTCGCGCGCCTGCATCTGGAGCGCATCGGCGTGAAGCTGACCCAGCTGTCCTCCGAGCAGGCTTCTTATATCGGCGTCACTCCGGAAGGCCCGTTCAAGCCGGAGCATTACCGCTACTGAGCGGCCGCAAGCGCAGAGATTGGCAAAGGCCCCGCTCTCCCGGCGGGGCCTTTTGCTTTTTGCGGCGGCCGGCGGGAACCTGCGCGCGGGACGCAGGGGCGGCGGCGGGAAGCCGCTTGCCCGGCCTTCGGCGCGCGGCACCCGCAGGAACCCATACAGGACCGAGACGTTGGGTGGGGGACGGTAAGTGAAACAGAAGGAGTTCTACCGATGATGACCGCGCTGAAAACCAAAGCCCGTATCCTGGCTTCCGTGACCGCCGCCGCGCTGATCGCCGGTCCTGCCTTTGCCGCTTCCAGCGACCTGGGCGCTGACGTGAGCCAGGAGAGCGCGCCAGCCGGCTCCCTGCAGACTGAAGGCAATCTGCAGGGCGCGATCGACGGCCAGGGCGCCGCAGCGGAGGCCGAAGCAAACGCAGGTGCGGACATCTCCGCAGAGCCGGGCTCGCCTGCCTACGAGGGCGGCACCACGGCGGAGACTAGTGCCGAAACCGATATCGGGTCCGGGATGGCAGATGCCTCCTCGATGGCCGGGGCCGAACTGGATATCGCAAACATGACCGCGGGCGAGCTGACTGGCAAGAACGTCCTCAGCGCCGACGGCAGCGACGTTGGTGAGATCGACTATGTGATCAAGCAGGGCGGCAAGCTGGCCGGTGTGGTCGGTGTCGGCGGCTTCCTGGGGCTGGGCGAGCACACCGTCGCGATCCCGCTGGAGGACTTCAAGGTGATCGAGGACGAGCAGCTGCAGCTGAGCGCGCAGACCGAAGCCGGGCTGAAGGCAATGGCGGAGGTCGACGAGAGCCAGATCTCGCCGCTGGCGGAGGACGAGAAACTGTCGGCGCACATGTAACCGCTGCAACGGAATAGTTTCGGGGCGCCCCTGCGGGGGCGCCTTTTTTCACCTTTGTGCTCTGGGCTTTGGCCCGTGCCAGGAAGAACCGCGCTTGATGAACCGCGGCGCGCCTTTAGGTTATTGGTATTCTGCGAGGCCCCGTGGGGGGCGGCTATTGTAAACAGGAGGGTATTTCATGGGAAAACGGGACAAGTTGATCGCGCAGTATGCCGAGGATTTGAAGACCAAATGCGGAGTGCAGCCGGACATGGACCTGCTCGCCAAGGTCGCCATCGGATGCGGCCCGGCGATCTATGACGCGGATGCCGCTACCGTCGCCTCCAGCCAGCCGGGCGAACTGGAAACTGTGAAAAAAAACTTTCTGATCAAGAAGCTGGGCCTGCCCGACGGGCCAGAGCTGATGCAGGCAATCGAGCAGGCGGTGGAGACCTACGGCCGCTCGGAGCGCAACAAGTACCGCGCCGTTGTTTACTACCTCCTGACCCGGCATTTCGGGAAGGAATCGGTCTACGCCTGAACCCGCGCAGCCCGGTCTTTGGAAGCGCCCCGCTGCGGGCGTTTCCCATTTGATGAGCATTGTCTTGGTTATTGCTTTGCGGAATCAACCTGCGCGCGTCTATACCTGAAGACACCGGCCAGGATGGCCAGGAACCAGATTTTCATACGCGTGTGGTGGATAGGAGCACGCGGGGTGGAAGGGAAGGTCCTGGGTCTCCTCGGGATCTTCCCTTTTTGGTTTTCAGCCTCCGGGTTGCAGTGGTGCTGGTCCTGCATGCACGGACCGCCTCTGCCAGGGCCCAGGCCGGGATGACGACAGGTATCCTTGCCGCACGACTTGTCAGAAAAGTGTCAGCATCAGCCCCATCACCGCGCAGGCCAGCGTGGCATAGCCGCCGTCGATCAGCGACAGCTTCACGGGCCGCATGCCATAAAGATTGTTGAGCGCGAGCCACGGGCTGATGAAGAACAGGCCAATCCCTGCGCCGCCGACAATCCCTGCGCCAAGCGTCTCGATCCCCGACAGCACAAACACGTGCCTCATCATGCCGACCACAAACAGCTGCAGCACAAAGGCGATGGCATAGATCTTCTTGTCATCGGCACCTTCGGGCCGCCCATCGGGGCCGCGCGGGATGCGGGCGGCCTTCATCCAGGGCTTCGCCAGGGCGCCGTAATACCCGGCCCCCAGCGCAAAGGCTGCAATTGTCGCCAGAATCACACTCAGGAAGTCCATGTCAGCTCCATAAATCCGGAAATCTGCCGTTAGAATGGCAGGTTACGAAGGATCCGTCTGCCCCAGCGCGCAGACGGCCTGCCATTCCCCGGCCGTGACGGGCTGCACCGACAGGCGCGAGTTCTTGACCAGCACCATCTCCTCCAGCCGCGGGTCGGCCTTGATCTCATCCAGTGTCACCGCTTGCACGAAGGGGCGCACCGCCTTGATGTCGACGCACTCCCAGCGGTCGTCTTCGGTGGTGCTGTCGGGATGCGCCTCGGCGCAGACCTCGACGATGCCGACCACGGATTTTTCCTTCTGCGAGTGGTAGAAGAAGCCGCGGTCGCCAATCTTCATTTCGCGCATGAAATTGCGCGCCTGGTAGTTGCGCACGCCGTCCCATTCCTCGCCCGCATCGCCCTTGGCCTGCTGGTCGTCCCAGCTCCAGGTGGAGGGTTCGGATTTGAACAGCCAGTAGCGCATCAGCCGATGACCTTCTTCCAGGTGATCAGTTCGACCGCCTCGAACAGCCCTGCCTTGTTGTAGGGGTCATCCGCGGCCCAGGCTTCGCCCGCGGCCATGTCATCGACGTCGAGGATAATGAGCGAGCCCGCCATTTCGCCGTCCTGATCAAGAAGCGGCCCGGCCTGGGCCACGCAACCAGTGTCGTTGATATAGGCGAGATGCGCATCGCGATTGTCGAGACGGGTCTGCAAATGGCCGGGTTTATCGCGGGCAATCAAGGCGATGAGCATTTTATTCCTCTTTTAGCGGTCTTTTAAGCAGTTGATCCGCCGCCTCCGCAATCGTCAAGCGCTGATCGAGCAAAAGGGTTACCGTGTGGGTGATCGGCATATCCAGTTGCATTTTCCGCGCTTGTTCCGCCACCGCATGGGCGGTTGCGGCACCTTCCACCGTGATGCTCGAATCGAAGGCTTCGCCGCGGCCGATCGACAGGCCCAGGCGGTAGTTGCGCGACAGTTCGGAGCTGCAGGTGAGCGTGAGATCGCCAAAGCCCGACAGCCCGGCCAGCGTTTCGGCCTTGGCACCGCAGGCCAGCGCCATGCGCTGCATCTCGGCATAGCCCCGCGTCATCAGCGCGGCCCGGGCGCTGTCGCCGAGGCCTGCGCCGATCACTGCACCGCAGCCGATGGCGATGACGTTCTTCAAGGCGCCGCCAAGCTCGGCGCCGATGGTGTCCGTGGTGCGGTAAAGCCGCAGGTTTGCGGTGGTCAGCTCGGCCTGCAGCGCCTCGCCCAGCTTGGAGTCTTCGCACGCCAGCGTCAAAGCCGTGGGCAGGCCGCGAGCAATGTCGGCGGCAAAGCTGGGACCCGTCAGCAGCGCCGCCTGGGCGTCCGGGAGGACCTGCCGGATCACCGCAACCGGGCCCAGTCCGGTCTTCAGCTCCACCCCCTTGCAGCAGGCAACCAGCGTTTTACCGCCCAGATGCGCCGCATGGGCCTCCAGCGCGCCGCGCAGTTTCTGCATCGGCACCGCAAGGAGCAGGGTCTTCGCCTGCGCGGCCTTGCCGAGATCCGCGGTGACGCTCAGCCCCGCGGGCAGCTCCACGCCGGGCAGGCGGGTCTCGTTGCGGCGGCTGTGCTGCATTTCCGCGGCCTGTTCCGCGTCGCGCGCCCAGAGCATGACCGGCCCGTTCCCCGCCAGCGAGATCGCCAGCGCCGTTCCAAATGCGCCGGAGCCGAGGACTGCGACGCTCATGCCTTGGCCCCCTTGCGGCCCGAGCCGATCAGCGCCGGCGCGCTCTGATCCAGCGGCCAGCGCGGCCGCGCGGTCAGCTCCAGCCCGTCGCGCGCGCCGGCCTTGAACCGCTCCAGGCCGGCATAGGCGATCATCGCCGCGTTGTCGGTGCAGAGACTGAGCGGCGGGGCGGTGAAGGCCGCACCAGCTTCGGCACAAACCGTCTCTAACGCGGCGCGGATCGCGGTATTTGCCGCCACCCCGCCAGCCACGGCCACCGTCGGCTGGGCCGGGTTCTCCTTAAGGTAAAGCGCCAGCGCCCGGCGGGTCTTTGCCGCCAGAACATCCACCACCGCGGCCTGGAATCCGGCACAGAGGTCGGCCCGGTCCTGCCGCGTGAGCCCGCCTTTCTCCGCCACGATCTGATCGCGCATCCGCAACAGCGCGGTCTTCAGCCCCGAGAAGGACAGGTTGCAATCGTCCCGGTCCATCAGCGGGCGCGGGAAGCGGAAACGCTTCGCATCGCCGCCTTCCGCCTCGGCCTGCACCGAGGGTCCGCCGGGCTGGGGCAGGCCCAGCAGCCGCGCGGTCTTGTCGAAGGCCTCGCCCGGGGCGTCGTCGATGGTGCCGCCCAGCCGGGAGAAATGCTCCGGCCCGTGCGCGATCAGGAACTGGCAATGGCCGCCGGACACCAGCAGCATCAGGTAAGGGTAGGCGATGCCATCGGTCAGCCGCGGCGTCAGCGCATGGCCCGCCAGGTGGTTCACGCCGATGAGCGGCAGGCCGGTGGCGGCGGCAATCCCCTTGGCGCACATCACGCCCGACATTACCCCGCCGATCAGCCCCGGCCCGGCGGTCACCGCCACCGCATCCAGCCCGGCCAGCGTGACACCGGCCTCCGCCAGCGCCTCGCGCACGCAGATGTCGAGCTTTTCGGCATGGGCACGGGCGGCGATTTCCGGCACCACCCCGCCATAGGCGCTGTGCAGCTCGGTCTGGCCGAACACCACCGAGGACAGGACCTGCGGCCGGCCTTCCGCCGCTTGCCGCACCACCGCGGCGGCGGTGTCGTCACAGCTGCTTTCCAGCCCCAGTATGGTCAGGGTCTTTGTCATGGTCTTACCGTTGCATTGAATTGATGCCGGGGCTACCACCTTAACGGCGAGCAAACAACTGGGAGCAAGTGATGGCGGGCCTGTTGATGACGCGCCCGCTGGAGGCGGCGCAGCGGTTCGTGGCCAGCCTGCCGGAGGCGGCGCTGGAGGGGGTGGAGGTTATCTATGCGCCGCTGATCTCGATCGAACCCCTTGCCGGGCCGCTGGATCTGGGCCCCGCCCGGGCGGTGATCTTCACCTCAGCAAACGGCGTGGCGGCCGCTTCACGTGAAACCGGCCGGCGGCTGCCTGCCTATTGCGTCGGCCCCCGCACCACAGCGGCCGCGGCGGCAGAGGGCTGGCAGGCGGTCCGTGCCGGTGCCACCGCGGAGGAACTGGTGGCGGATCTTGTGCGGCACAAGCCGCCCGGCCCGCTCTTGCATCTGCGCGGCAGCCATGCCCGCGGCGAGGTTGCGCAGCGGCTGGCTGCGGCCGGGAACGAATGCCGCGAGCAGATCGTTTACCGTCAGGAGCTGAAACCGCTGAGTGCCCGGGCGCTTGAGGCGCTGGCGGCGCGCGACGGTGTCATCGTGCCGCTTTTCTCGCCCAGGACCGCGCGGCAGTTTGCCGGATTCTGCGCAACGGCGCCCAATCTGCACCTGATCGCTCTTAGCCTGGCGGTGGCGGAGCCATTGAAAGGCTTGAATTGCAAGGCGTTGCAGGTATGTACTTCGCCGGATGCCGGGGCCATGGCGCAAGCTGTCCAGGATGCCGCAGCCGGTCTGCGGCGGCTTGAGGACGGGGGGGCTGCGCAGTAGTGTCCCGGGGTGTTCGCGCAAATGAATTTGGTAATCTGAGGGGAGGCCGGCGTGGCTGACAAGAAAACTCCGGAAGAATTGAACGAGCCCGGCCCCGCCGCACCGGAGGGCGATAAAGCCGCTTCGGACACCGGCGCCCCAGGCCGGCCGGATGAGGGCACCGCTGAGGCGGTTGACGCGGAGACGCCGCAAGAGTCTTCTCAGACCGAGACCGAGACCGAGACCGAGACCGAGACCGAGACCGAGACCGAGACCGAGACCGAGACCGAGACCGAGACCGAGACCGAGACCGAGACCGAGACCGAGACCGAGACCGAGACCGCAGGGGAAGCGGACACCGGTGAGGACGCCACGCTGGCCGACCCGGCGATCATGCCCGCCACGGAAGCGGAGGAAGCCGCCGGGGAGGAAGAACCGGCGGCTCTGGAAGAGACGGGCCGCACCGGCGCTGCATATGCCTCCGGCTCCGCGGATTCCGGCGCTTCCGGCCCCGGCGCTGCAGACACCGGCCGCGCCGAGGCCCCCTCTGCCGTTGCGGCGCCCGTGCCCGCGGAACACATCGTGGAAAGACGCGGTGGCTTTGGCGCCGCGCTGCTGGGCGGGGCCGTGGCTGCGGTGCTGGGCTTTGCCGCAGGGCAGGCGGGGCTGCTCGATCAGGTCCTGCCGGCGAGCCTGAAATCCGGCAACAGTGCCGAACTCGCCGCCCTGGCCGAGGCGCAGGCCAAGCTGGAGGCGCAAGTGGCGGAGCTTCAGGAAGACGCCGCCGCCCGCCCGGTGACCGACTTGCGGCCGCTTGAGCAGCGTGTGGACGAGCTGGCCGCCAGCCTTGAGGGCGTGAGTCCGGAGCAGGGCGGCAACGGCGATGCGCTTGCCGCCGAGATCGAGGCGCTCAACACCCGCCTGGCCGAGCTGGAAACCCGGCCGCTGACCGAGGGCGCTTCTGCCGGTGCGGTGGAGGCTTTCGAGAGTGAGCTGGCCAAGCTTCAGGAAAGCTTCACCGCGCAGCGCGCCGAGGTGGAGGCGATGCTGCAGGAAGCCCGCGCCGCCGAGGCCGCCAGCGCCGAGACCGCCCGCCTGGCCAGCGCCCGCACCATGATGGCGCGGCTGCGCGGCGCGCTGGAAACGGGCAGCAGCTATACCGGCGTGATCGCGGATTTGGGCGCTGTTGGCGTCGAGGTGCCCGAGGCGCTGGCCGCCCATGCCGATACTGGCGTTGCGACGCTTGCCAGCCTGCGCGACAGTTTCGCCCCCGCCGCACGGGAGGCGCTGGCCGCGGCCCGCGACGAAGGCGATGGCACCGGCGGCATCACCGCCTATTTCCAGCGCCAGCTGGGCGCACGCTCGGTTGCGCCGCGCGAGGGCGACGATCCGGACGCTGTATTGTCACGCGCCGAGGCGGCCGTGAAGGCCGGCAACCTGGGCGATGCCCTGGAGGGGCTGGAGTTGCTGCCCGCAAAGGCCCGCGAAGCGCTCTCCGGCTGGGAGGCCGCCGCCAAGGCGCGCCTGGCCGCGGTAGCCGCCGCCGATGATCTGGCCCAACGCCTGAACGACAAATAAGGAAGCCGCCGATATGCTCTGGTCCCTGTTGAAGATCCTCGTTTTTGTCGCGATCGTTGCGGTCCTTGCCTTTGGCGCGTCGCTTCTGATGGAAACCGCGGGCGGTGTGCAGATCACCGTTGCGGGCACCGAATACACGCTGAGCGCGCTGCAATCGGTGATTGCGCTGGCGGTTCTGGTGTTGCTGGTCTGGCTGTTCTTCAAGCTGCTGTCGCTGCTGGCGGCGACGCTGCATTTCCTCAATGGCGATGAAACCGCCCTGTCGCGCTATTTCGACAAGGGCCGCGAGCGTAAGGGCTTCAAGGCGCTGTCCGACGGCCTGATGGCGCTGGCCTCGGGCGAGGGGCGGCTGGCAATGGCCAAGGCGGCGCGGGCGGAGAAATACCTGCAAAAGCCTGAGCTGACCGACCTGCTTACTGCCCAGGCGGCGGAGATGACGGGCGACACCCACAAGGCCGCGGAGGCCTACAAGCGCCTGCTGGCAAACCAGTCCACCCGCTTTGTCGGGGTGCGCGGCATCATGCGGCAGAAGCTCTCCGAAGGTGACAGCGAGACCGCGCGCCAGCTGGCCGAGAAGGCGCTGGCGCTGCGCCCGCGCCACGAGGAAGTGCAGGACGCTCTGTTGCGGCTGCAGGCCCAGGCCGAGGACTGGTCCGGCGCCCGCAAGACGCTGGCGACCAAGCTCAAGACCGGCACCCTGCCGCGCGACGTCTACAAGCGCCGCGATGCTGTGCTGGCGCTGTCTTCCTCGCGCGCGATCCTCGACGGCACCGCCACGCCCGAGCAGCAGGACCAGGCGATCGAGGCCAACCGCCTGTCGCCCGATCTGGTGCCCGCAGCCGCGCTGGCGGCGCGCGCTTATGTGGCCAAGGGCAAGACGCGCCCGGCCGTGCGCCTCCTGAAAAAGGCCTGGGAGACCCAGCCGCATCCGGATCTGGCGCAGGCCTTTGCCGCGATCGATCCGGAGGAGAGCCCCTCGGCCCGGGTGCAGCGTTTCGAGCACCTGGCCCGTCTGGCGCCGCATCACGCGGAAACCCGGCTGGTGATGGCCGAGCTGAACATCGTGGCGGAGGATTTCCCGGAGGCCCGCCGCTGGCTTGGCGACCTGCCCGAGCGCGCCCCCGACACCCGCGCGCTGACGCTGATGGCAGCCATCGAGCGCGGTGAAGGCGCCGGCGACAAGGTGGTGCAGGGCTGGCTCACCCGGGCGCTGACCGCGCCGCGCGGGCCGCAGTGGGTGTGCAGCAACTGCAATCATATCCACGCCGAATGGGTGCCGGTCTGCGAGCATTGCGCAAGCTTCGACACGCTGGCCTGGCAACGCCCGGAGACGCCGGAAACCGCGAGCCTCGCCTCTGCGCATGTGCTGCCTCTGCTCACCGGCCGGCCGGATGTGCCGGAAGCCGGGGAGGCGCCGGACGAGGATCTGCTGACCGCCACCGCAGAACCTGCCGGAGAACCTGCCCCAGAACCCGAAACGGAACAGCCGGGACCCGCCCATGAGGGTGCGGAGACACCGAAAGCCGCCAATTAGGGCTTTCCCAGGCGGCGCGCCAATGCTAAAGCGCGCCGCATAAGCCTATCGAACCGCAAGCCGGTTCCGGGCGCCGCTGTAGCTCAGCTGGTAGAGCACGTCATTCGTAATGATGGGGTCGGGGGTTCGAGTCCCTTCAGCGGCACCACCTCCTTGCCAGACCACCCTCTCCCAAGGGCCGTTTCCCGCGCCAGGCACCATGTATCACCCGTGGGCTGCCGCTCCACTTGCTTGACGCAGCGTTGCGGCAGCGCCGCCTGTGCGGGGCCGCTACGCTCCTGCGCAGACCCGCATGCGCACAGGCTGCCCGTGCCGCGGCAACACGGAGGAAAGAGGCCCCAATGCTTGGCAAGATGATGCACAAACCGCTCACCATCAGTTCGCTGATCGAACACGCAGGCCGATATCACGGCGGTACTGCGGTGACCTCGGTGGAAACCTCGGGCGGGGTGGAGCATACCACTTGGGGCGAGGTCGCGGCGCGGGCGCGAAAACTGGCGAGCGCGCTGCACCGGCTGGGGCTGGCGCAGGGCGCCCGCTGCGGCACCATCGCCTGGAACAACCGCCGCCATCTGGAGATCTACTTCGGCGCGGCGGGCGGCGGCATGGTCTGCCACACCCTCAATCCGCGCCTGCCGGCGGAACAGCTGGTCTACATCCTGAACCATGCCGAAGACGAGGTGCTGTTTATCGACGCCACCTTCGTGCCCGCAGTCAGCCAGCTGCACCCGCAGCTTCCGGCATTGAAGCACATTGTCCTGATGGGCCCGCGTGACGAGGCCGCGGCGGGGCAGATCCCGGGGCTTCTGTTCTATGACGAGCTGATCGCCGCGGAGACCGGCAGTTTCGCCTGGCCGGAGCTGGACGAGACCTTGCCGTCGAGCCTCTGCTACACCTCGGGCACCACCGGCCACCCGAAGGGCGTGCTCTACACCCACCGCAGCACCGTGCTGCACTCGCTCGGCGGCAACCAGCCCGACGGGCTCGCCATCGCGGCGCGGGATACGGTGCTTGCGGTGGTGCCGATGTTCCACGTGAACGCCTGGGGTGTTCCTTATATTGCCGCCGCGGTGGGCGCCAAGCTGGTGCTGCCGGGGCCGTTCCTCGATGGCGAAAGCCTCGTCCGCCTGATCGACGATGAGCGCGTCACCCTGGCGCTGGGCGTGCCGACGATCTGGATGGGGCTTCTGCAGGCGCTGGAACAGACCGGCAGCAAGGCGGAAAGCCTGGAACGCACGGTGGTTGGCGGCTCGGCCTTGCCGACGGTGATGATCCCGGCGTTCCGCGACAAGTACGGTGTGGAGCTGATCCACGCCTGGGGGATGACCGAAACCAGCCCGCTCGGCACGCTGAACCAGCTGCTGCAGAAACACGAAGCCCTGCCGGAGACGGAGAAGGCCGCGCTGCGCGAAGGCCAGGGCCGGGCGCCCTTTGGGGTGGAGCTGCGCATCGTGGACGAGGCGGGCCAGCCGCTGCCCGAGGACGGCAGGACACAGGGCGAGCTGCAGATCCGCGGCCATTGGGTGGTCGATACCTATTTCGGCCAGGAATCTCCGGCGCTGACCGAGGACGGCTGGTTCGACACCGGCGACGTCGCCACCATCGATCCGGACGGCTACATGATCATCCGCGACCGCTCCAAGGACATCATCAAGTCCGGCGGCGAGTGGATCTCCACCGTGGAGCTGGAGGATATCGCGATGTCGCATCCCAAGGTGGCGCAGGCGGCGGCGATTGCGGCGGCGCATCCGAAATGGGACGAGCGCCCGGTGGTGATCGCCATCGCCGCGGACCCCGGGCTGAGCGAGGCCGAGCTGCTGGCGCATTACCAGGGCAAGGTTGCTAGCTGGCAGGTGCCCGACAAGGTGGTCTTTGTCAGCGAGCTGCCAATGGGCGGCACCGGCAAGGTGCTGAAGTCCCGCCTGCGGGAAGAGTTCGGCCGCGTCCTTCTGGACAGCGCCGGCTGATACGGTCCAGTGCCGCCCCGCACCCGGCGTGGCTGATGCGGGGCGGCTGTAACTGCCGGCAAATTTAATTGTTAAGCCGCGTTTAACAGCCCGCCTGCTATCCCGGTCCTGGGTGAAAATAGTGGTGGTGGATATGAGCGCACAGAGCAATGTGGCGCCCATTATCATCAAGAAGAAAAGAGTCAGTGGTGGCGATGGCCACCACGGCGGCGCATGGAAGGTGGCTTATGCCGACTTCGTGACCGCGATGATGGCCTTCTTTATGCTGATGTGGCTGCTGAACGCGACGACCGAAAAACAACGCAAAGGGCTGGCGGATTATTTCTCGCCGTCGATCCCGCTGAGCCGGGTCTCCGGCGGCGGCAATGGCGCCTTCCAGGGCGACAGCATGTTCACCGAGGACATCCAGCCGCAATCCGGGACCGGTGCCACCGACGCCAATCCGATGGATGCGCAGCAGGCCCAGGGCGAAACCGGCATCGATGCCGACGCCGAAATCGAAAAGCAGAACGAAACCTTCCGTGCCGTCGAGGAACAGCTCGCGGGCCGGTCCGGCGAAAGCATGGTCTCCACCGAGATGGCCCGCCACATCGTCACCCGGGTGACGGACGAGGGGCTGATAATCGAGTTGTTTGCAACCCCCGACGCGCCGCTGTTCGAGGACGGCCGCGCCGCGCCGACGCCGCTGCTGCGGGATCTGGTGCAGATGGTGGCGCGGGTCTCGGGCAGCGTGACCAGCAATGTCGCCATCGGCGGGCACATCCGCTCGCACCCGGTGGTGCTGGCCGACAACCCGGTCTGGGAGCTGTCGCAGGCGCGCGCGGGAACCACCCGCAAACTGCTCGAATCAGGGAATCTCGCGGCAAAGCGCATTCACCGGGTGACCGGCCATGCCGACCGCAAGCTGGCCGTCGCGAATCCGATGTCAGCCCGCAACGATCGGATAGAGATCATCCTTCTGCGCAACTAACCAATTGATATTTCACGACATGGCGGCTGACCGATCAATCAGATTGTATCTGTTAGCCGCCCGTTAATCGCTCCTGCGCTAGCTGTTGCATCCAGAATGATTAGATGCAGCAGAAAGGCGTGCTATGACCATTTCTTCGTCGCTGAACGCGGGCGTTTCAGGATTGAGCGCCAACGCCAGCAAACTGGCCTCCATTTCCGACAACATCGCCAACTCCGGCACCCGCGGTTACAAGCGGGTGCAGACCGATTTCCATTCGATGGTGATGACCTCCTCCGGGAGCGGCACCTATTCCGCCGGCGGGGTGCGCGCAACGACGGTACGGATGATCGACGAACGCGGTCCGCTGGTGTCGACCAACAACGCCACCGACCTGGCCGTGCGCGGCCGGGGCATGCTGCCGGTTGCCTCGATCACCGATGTCGAGGCGGGCAATGGCAGCCCGACCATGATGCTGACCACCACCGGCTCGTTCCGCACCAATGAGGACGGCCTGCTGACCACCGAATCCGGCCTGGTGCTCCTGGGCTGGCCCGCCGCCTCCGACGGCACCGTGCCCGATGGCCCGCGCGACACCACCGAAGGGCTGGAGCCGGTGCACCTGAACACCAACAAGCTTTCCGGCGAGCCGACCACCGAGATCAGCGTCGGCCTGAACCTGCCCGCCACCTCGACCGAGGTCGATGCCACTTCCGGCGACGAGGAGCAGGTGGTCGAATATTACGACAACATGGGCCGGGCGGAAACGCTCACCATCACCTTCTCGCCCACCGTGCCCACCGCGCCGGCCACCGACCCGTCCAACGAATGGACGATGACGATCACTGATTCGGCCACCGGTGCCACCGCAGTCGGCGAATACACGATCACCTTCGACGACAGCCGCGACGATGGCGGCACCCTGGCCTCGGTCGCCACCACAACCGGCGGCGCCTATGATTCTACCACCGGCAGCATCATCGTGAATGTTGCGGGCGGCCCGATGGAGATCGACATCGGCATACTCGGCGATGACAACGGGCTGACCCAGCTGGCCGACCGTTTTGCGCCCGCGCAGATCTCCAAGGACGGCTCCCCCGTGGGCAACTACACCGGCGTCGAAATTGACGAATCCGGCTATGTCCGGGCGCAGTACGACACTGGCGCCAGCCTGGTTGTCTACAAGATCCCGCTGGTCGACCTGCCGAACCCGAACGGCATGGTCTCGATGGACCAGCAGACCTACCTGCCCTCCAGCGAAAGCGGCTCCTACTTCCTGTGGGACGCGGGCGACGGGCCGACCGGGGAGGTCATGTCCTACGCTCAGGAGGAATCCGCGGTCGATGTGGCCAATGAGCTGACCAACATGATCCAGACCCAGCGGGCCTATTCCTCCAACGCCAAAGTCATCCAGACGGTTGACGAAATGCTGCAGGAAACCACCAACATCAAGCGCTGACGCGCCTGATGCGCTTTGATCCCGGACCCAGGAAAGCAGGCTGATCATGTCGATCTATTCCGCCCTCAACAGTGCGATGAGCGGGCTCACTGCGGCCAGCCGCTCGTCGCAAGTGGTGTCAGAAAACCTGGCCAACGCCCTGACCCCCGGCTACTCCCGCCGCACGCTGGAGCTGCACAGCCCGGGCGACGCCGTCACCGGGGTCCGGGTTGGCCATGTGAAACGGGTCACCGACCCGGGACTGGTCTCCAGCCGCCGCATCGCCGAGGCCGATTTCGGCGTTGCCAAGGCGCGGGCCGATTTCTACAGCCGGATGTCGACGCTGGTCGGCACCGTGGACGACTCCTCCTCGCTGGCGGCGCAGCTGTCGGATTTCGACTCCTCGCTGATCGAGGCGGTGTCGCGGCCGGACTCCACGCCGCGGCTGAACGACTTGTCGGTCAAGGCGGAATCGCTGGCCGATACGATCTCCCGCGCCGCCGAAGGGCTGCGCACGCTGCGTGTCTCCGCCGACAGTTCGATCGACAATCAGGTCAATACGGTGAACCAGGCCCTGAAGGAGATCGAGCGCCTGAACGCCCGGATTATGGTGGTCGAGGCAGGCGGCATGGACGCGGTGTCCATGCACGACCAGCGCGACCAGCTGGTCGATCAGGTGAACGAGATCATCCCGGTCAGCATAATGATGCGCGACAACGGCCAGATCGCGCTTTACTCCGACGGCGGCGTGAAGCTGATCGATGGCAAGGCGGCGGAGGTGAGCTTCAATCCGACCCGGGACATCATGCCTTACATGACCCAGGCCGGCGGCCTGCTGTCGGGGCTGGAGGTGGACGGCAAGGCCATCGACACTTCCACCAGCGGTCCGCTGCGCGGCGGCACGCTGATCACCCAGTTCGAGATCCGCGACGTCGATTCCGTGAACGCACAGGAAGACCTGGACGCGATGGCGCGCGATCTGATCGAACGGTTCCAGGATCCGGCTCTGGACACCACCCTCGGCGCCACCGATGCCGGGATGTTCACCGATGACGGCGGCTTCTTCGATGCCACCAATACCGTCGGCATCGCCAACCGGATCGAGCTGAACGATCTCGTCGCGCTCGGCGGCCAGGCGGAGACCTGGCGGTTCCGCGACGGGTTCAATGCCGCAGGGCAGGGCGACCCTGGCAACTCCAGCCTGCTGCAAGGGTATTCCGATGCCCTGTCGGCGGTGCGGACGGTGTCTTCGGTGGGTCTCGGCACTGCGGACATGACGGCAACCACGCTCAGCGCCAATCTGCTGTCGCGCTTTGCCCGGGACGATGACACCGCGTCCCGCGCCTCCACCTTTGCCGCCACCAGCTTCAACGAGCTGAGCAGCGCCGAACTGGCGCTCGGCGTGGATACCGACGCCGAACTGCAGAACCTGATGCTGGTGGAGAAGATCTATGCCGCCAACGCCCGGATGATTTCGGTTGTTGACGAGCTGATGGAAACGCTTTTGAGGATCTGACGCATGATCATTAATTCCTATGGCGACATGGCGCAGCATCTGTTTCTGCGCAGCCGCAACGCGGAGCTGAAGGAGAACGTCAGCACGCTTTCCGAAGAATTCGCCACCGGCAAGACTGCAAATATCACCGAACGCCTGGGCGGCGATTTCACCTATCTCGCCGATATCGAGAACACGCTGAACCGGCTCGACAGCTATACGGTCGCCAACAGCGAGGTGCAGCTGTTCGCCACCGCGACCCAGGGCAGCCTCGAGAAGGTGCAGTCACAGGTCCAATCGCTGCGTGACGACATCCTGGCGATGAGCCCGAGCCTGGACAGCTCCAAGGTCACGCAGTTTTCGAAACAAGCGCGCCAGCAGCTGGATAGTGCAATCAGCTCGCTGAACGGCTGGTCCGGCGGCCGCAGCCTGTTTGCGGGCATCGCCACCAATGTTTCGCCCCTGGAAAACACCGATACGCTGATGACCGCGCTGGTGGCCGAGGTTGGCGGGCTGACGACCAGCGACGACATCATCCAGGCGGTGAAGGACTGGTTCGACGACCCGGCAGGTTTCGATACCGTGATGTACAATGGCTCGGACACCTCTCTGCAGCCGGTGCAGATAGGCGATGGCGAGCAAGTCTCCCTTGGATTGCGGGCCGACGATCCGGATCTGAAGCACGCATTGCAGAGCTACACCATTGCGGCCCTTGCCAACGAAGGGGCCTTGGGCATCGGCCTGGATGTACAGGTGGAGCTGGTGCGCTCGGCCGGCCTGGAGTTGGCGGTCAGCAATGACACGCTGATCGGTGTGCAGGCGGATGTGGGCTTCATCGAGGGCCGGCTGGAAGCCGCCAACGCCCGCACGGCTGCAACCAAAACCAGCCTCAGCATTGCCAAGAACAACCTGATCTCGGCCGATCCGTACGAGACCTACACGCGCCTGCAGGAAGTGCAGACCCAGCTTGAGGGCCTCTACACGATCACCGCGCGCAGCGCCAATCTGTCTCTGCTGAATTACATCTCATGAGGAAACTGCTGTATCTCCTTCTCGCTTGCCTGATGCTGCTGCCCGCGCTGGCTGAGGCCAATACAATCCGGCTCAAGGATCTGGTGGAATTCGACGGCGTGCGCGGCAACGACCTGGTCGGCTATGGCCTTGTGGTGGGGCTCGACGGCACCGGCGACGGGCTGCGCAACTCGCCTTTCACCGAAGAGATCATGACCAATATCCTGGAGCGGCTCGGCGTCAATGTGACCGGCGAGCAGTTCCGGCCCAAGAACGTGGCCGCGGTCTTCGTGACCGCCACCCTGCCGCCGTTTGCCCGGGTGGGCAGCACCATCGATGTGACTGTCTCCGCGATCGGCGATTCCAAGAGCCTTTTGGGCGGCACGCTGATCATGACGCCGCTGAACGCCGCCGACGGGCAAATTTACGCCGTGGCCCAGGGCACCATCCTGGCTGGCGGAGCGGTGGCCGAGGGCGAGGCGGCGCGGGTCACCCAGGGCGTGCCGACCTCCGGCGGCATCCCCTCCGGCGCGCGGGTGGAGCGGGAGATCGATTTCGACCTCGCGTCGCTGTCGTCGATGCGGCTGGCGCTGCGCGAGCCGGATTTCACCACTGCGGGCCGGATCGAACGCGCGATCAACGCCGAATTCGGCCGGTCCGTGGCAATCATGCGCGATTCGGGTACGGTCGAGGTGGACATCGACCGCACCAACACGCGCTCCACGGCACATGCGGTGGGCCGGATCGAGAACATCCTGGTGGAGCCGCAGCGCAAGGCGCGGGTGGTGGTCGATCAGCGCTCGGGCACCATCGTGATGGGCAATGACGTGCGGATCTCGCGTGTGGCAGTGGCGCAGGGCAATCTCACCCTGCGGATCGAGGAAGCGCCTATCGCGGTACAGCCCAACCCCTTTGCCGACGGCGAGACCGTGGTGGTGCCCCGCACTGGTGCCGCAATCGACGAAGACGGCATCCAGCTTGCTGAAGTGCCGGAAACCACGTCGCTTTCCGAGGTGGTCGGCGGGCTGAATGCGCTCGGCGTCTCGCCGCGCGATATGATCGACATCCTGAAAAGCCTGAAGGCGGCCGGCGCGCTGCACGCGGAGTTTGTGGTCCGCTAAAGACCTGCCGCCAAAGTTAAAAATCCCGCCCCCGGTGCCCTCAGGTTCCGGGGGATTTTCTTTGGAGCCGAGCCTTGCCGGGGGTAATGCCGGCAGACTGGCAGCGCGGGAGCGCGGATGGCTGGCGCACCGCGAAGCCTGCCAGCTGCGGGCGGAGCCGGGCGTTTGCCTTGGCCGTTCTCCCGCCCGGCCGGACCTGCCGCGCCGCTCCGGCGTGCTCCGCTGCGGAACGCATGGCAGTTCCCGCTGCCGCCGGCACCGTGTTGCCGGGGCGGCCGCACGGGCCGGTATCGGTGGCCGGCGCGCGGCGCGGCCGCTGGAGCCCGTGGCGCCAGGGCCGCCAGAGCTGACAGGGCGGGAGCAACGCAAAACCCCCGCAAGCGGGGCTTGCGGGGGCGGGAGGCTGCGGGGTGGCGCCGGGCTTAGGGGTAGTAGCTGCGCACCAGGGCGCTGGCGATCAGGCTCCAGCCGTCGGCCACGACGAAGAAGGCCAGCTTGAAAGGCAGCGAGACCACCGCGGGCGGCACCATCATCATCCCCATCGACATCAGGATCGCGGCCACCACCAGGTCGATCACCAGGAAGGGCAGGAAGATCAGGAAGCCGATCTGGAAGGCCCGGGAGATCTCCGACAGCAGGAAGCTCGGGATCAGCGCCGAAAGCGGCGCTTCGGGCGAGGGATCGATACCCTCGGTGCCGGGCCGCAGGTCGGCGATGGCATAGAAGGTATCCGGATCCAGCCGGTTGGCCATGAAGGCACGGAACGGCTCCAGCCCGCGGGCAATCGCCTCGCTCGGCTCCAGCTGCTCCTGCAACAGCGGGCTGATCCCTGTCTCCCAGGCGGCGGTGAACACCGGCTCCATCACGAAATAGGTGAGAAACAGCGCCAGGCTGACGATCAGCATGTTCGGCGGCGCCTGCTGCAGCCCGATGCCCTGGCGCAGGATCGACAGCACCGTGATCAGGAAGGGAAAGCAGGTGATCATGATCAGCAGGCCAGGGGCCAGGCTGAGCACGGTGATCAGCAGGATGAGCTGGATCGAGCGGGCGGAAATCGATTCCCCGTCGGCCAGCGAAAGGCTCAGTTCTTGAGCCATGGCGGCATCCGGCGCGGCCGCGAAGGCCGCCGCCGCCAATACCGCCCAGACAATCGGCGTTCGTGTCATCCCAGCCCGCTTTGCAGATCGGCAATTTCCGTCAGCCGCACCGCAAGCTGGCCGGCCTGTTCGCCCTCCAGCTCCTCCAGCAGGCCGCGCGCGACCAGACGGTCCCCGACGTAGAGGTCGACCGGGTCCTCGACCCGCTTGTCGAGCGTCAGGATGGCGTTTTCGCCCAGGTTGACCAGATCGCGGATCAGCGGGCGGGCCTTGCCGACCGAGACCACAACCTCGACCGGCACCGAAACGAAGGGGTTGCCGGCATCGGGTTTCATGTTCAGCGGGTTGGAATCATCCATACTGGCTGTCCTCTTTGGCGTGATAAGTGAAGGCTTCGATCGATTCATGGATCGAGTCGATCAGGGCGTTGCAGTTGATTTCGCGTTCCGCCTCGCCGGCCCGCAGATAGGCCTGGCCCGGTGACAGCATCGCGTCTTCGCGCACCTTGACCGGCACCGCGAAGCTTTCCGGCAGGAGATTGCGCACCGCGTTGGCCTCGCCCGGGGCGACGGCGATCTGCATCGGCTCGCCGGCGCGGCCGCGGGCCATGTCGGAAAGCTGGTCGACAATATGATGGCCGAAGGAGGCCGCCATCGCATCCGGCAGAACCGCGCTGGTCAGCACCTTGAAAATCGGATCGAGCGAATCCAGCAGCTGGCTCTGCGCTTCGTGGTAGGTGAACTGCAGATCTTCCAGCGAGCTGGCCAGCTCAGTCGAGATCCGGGTGCTTTCCTGGTCCTTGGCGGTGACCGCGTCGTCCCAGCCGGCGCTGTAGCCCTTCTCGAAAGAGGCCAGGCGCTGTTCTTCCACCTCCTCCTCCGAGATCGTGGGCTCCGGCTGCACGGGTGCAGTATCAATGGCGAAGTCTTCCAGAAGATGGGCAATCGTCATCAGGCACGCTCCTCGTTTTCTTCCAGCCAGCCGCGCAGGATCTGGACGGTTTCTTCCTGGCGTTCGCCGATCATGCTGCGCAGGCGGTCGACCGGGTCATCGCCGCCGCCGCCCAAGGCGGGCAGGCCGCCCATCATGTCGCCGGTGCCCATGCCGCCCATGCCGCCCATGCCGCCCATCGGCTCGAACTGGCCGGTCTCGCCGTTTTCGATTTCACCGTCCAGGGCGAGGTTGGCGCCGAGGTCGGGCGCGGTCATGAAGCCGCCGCCGCCGCCGTCCAGCGCGGGCAGGCCGGACAGGTCGCCGTCGGCTTGCGGGGCTGCCAGCGCCGGGACGGCCCCGGATTTGTTGGACAGGATCGGACGCACCACGAAGAGGCCGAGGATCAGGCTGACCAGCGCCAATGCGCCGATCTGGATCAGCGACATTGCGTCGAAATAGAGGTTGTCCATGAAGGAGGACGCCGCCGCCGTGCCCTGCGGCTCCACCGCGGGCAGTTCCATGGACTTGAGCGTGATCACGTCACCGCGCTCCGCGTCGAAGCCGACCGCGGCGGAGATCAGCTCGCGCAGCGCGGCCAGTTCTTCCTCGGGACGCGGCGCAAACACGGTGGCGCCGGTTTCATTCACCGCGGCGGTGCCATTCACCAGCACCGCGACGGTCAGCCGCTTGATGGCGCCGGGCCCGCGCAGAATTTCCTTCTGGGTTTCCGAGATCTCGTAGTTGACCCGTTCCCGCGTGGCGCTGGTGTTGGCCTTGGAGCCTTCACCCGCGGCCGCGTCCCCGTCCGGGATGTTGGAGGCGACGGTGACCTCCCCGGCCTGGTTGGTGGAGGAATCGGCGCGCTCCTCGATATCGGTGCTGACCGCGACGCGGCTTTTCGGGTCCACGCGCTTCTCGCGGATCGATTCTGTGTCGGTGACGGTTTCGACGCTGACCTCGACCACCGCGTTGCCATGGCCGACGCGGGCCTCGACCAGCCGCATCACCCGTTCGCGAATCGTCTGCGAGCGGTCCTCGGTGCCGGCGCCGCCGGAGGCTGCGGCTTCGGGCGAGCCGATCAGCGCGCCATTGGCATCGATCACCGCCACGTTGTCCACCGGCAGGCCAGTGACCGCGGAGGAGACCAGGAAGCGGATCGCATTGGCCTGGGCCGGGGTGATCGGCGAGCCCATCGGCACGATCGAGACCGAGGCGGTAGGCTCCACCGTGCGCTGGAAGGGATTCGCGCCGGTATTGGCGATATGCACCCTGGCCTGGCTCACATGCGGGCTGGCAACGATGGTGCGGGCCAGTTCGCCTTCCTTTGCGCGCCAGTAGGCGGCATCGAACATCTGCGAGGTGGTGCCGAAGCCGCTGAGCGAATCGAGCAGCTCATAGCCTTTGCCGCCATTTGCAGGCAGGCCCTCGCTGGCCAGCGTCATCCGCAGTTCGTCGCGCCGTTCGGCAGGGACGTAGATCGACCCGCCGCGCACTTCATAAGGGGTGCCGCGCTGTTCCAGCGACCGCACCACATCTCCGGCCGTGCCGCTTTCCAGCCCGGCATAGAGCAGTTGCATGGATGGCTTGCTCGCCACATGGGACATGGCAAACACGCTGAGAATCACGATTACCGTGGCCCCAACCGCGATCACGCGCTTGCGTGTGTCCATTTCTGCCCAGACATTCTTGATCTGCTGCACATTAACCTCCGTCACACCGGCGTTCTCTCCGGCTGCAACCCTTTTGCAGGATTGGCCTTAACATTCGGTTAGTTCCTCGCAGGTTATGAAGAAGCTGCACGACGTTTTAGGGATAGCCATGACAGACGCTGCAGCAGATATCGAAGCAGAAGACGCGGCCGCAAAGAAAAGCAAACTGCCCCTCATCATCGGGGTGGTGCTGGCAATTGCGGGTGCGGGCGGCGGTTTCTTCGCCGTTCAGTCAGGCCTTCTTCCCTTTGGTCAGAAAGCGGCCCCAGAACGGGCATCCGCGGCCAAAGCGGCGCCAGAAGGCGTGGACAGTGGCGAGACTTCGGCGGATATCGCCAATCTCGCCTTCATCGAAATGGAACCGATCGTGATCTCGCTGCGCAAGGGCGGCGGGCTCAATCACTTGCGGTTCCGCGCGCAACTTGAGGTCGGCATCGCCCATCAGGCCGAAGTCGAAAAAATCCTTCCTCGGGTCGTCGATGTCCTGAACAGCTACCTTAGAGCATTGGAGCTTGAGGATCTGACCGATCCGATGGCGCTGCCCAAACTGCGGGCACAGATGCTGCGGCGGATCAATATTGCCACCGGCCAGGGCCGGGTGCGCGATCTGCTGATCATGGATTTCGTTTTGAACTAGGAGGACGGGATGGAGATTATTGCTGATATCCTGCTGGCCGCCGGTGCAATGGGCGCCGGATTCTATTGCCTGGTGCTGTCTCGGCGCCTGAAGCGTTTCAATGACCTGGAAAAAGGCGTCGGCGGCGCGGTGGCGGTGCTGTCGGCGCAGGTTGATGACCTGAACAAATCGCTGAATGCCGCACGGCAGATGTCGGACGGCTCCAGCAAGGCGCTGGAACAGCTGACCGGCCGTGCCGAATCGGTGGCGCAGCGGCTGGAGCTGATGATGGCCTCGATGCACGACATCCCCGGCACCGGGGAGGCGCCCGCCAAGCCCGAGCTCAAGGCCAAGAAGAGTGAGGATGACGCGCTCGCGGCCGCCTATGAGGCCGAAACCCAGCCAGCCAAGGAAGAAGAGGGTAAGGGCAAGCGCCAGGGCGTGATGTTCAAACGCCATAGCCGCAGCAAGGTGGCGTGATGGGACAGAAAGCCAAGAAAACCAGGAATTACCGCCGTAGCGGCACGCTGATGACGATTGCGCTCCTGCTGATGGGGTCTGCGATCGTGCGCCTCGGCATGGAGGCAGGCCCCGCTATCGCGCGGGAGGTTGCAAGCCTGGGCGAACCCGGCAAGGAGAGCGCGGAAAAACCCGATACCGGCGCGTTGAAAGCCCAGGCGCTGCCCTCTTCGGCGGAGCTGCAGACCATGCTCGCCGCCTTTCAGGAGCGCGAAGCCGCTCTTGCCGCCCGCGAGGCCGAGTTCGAGGACCGCATGAAGGCTCTGGAAATCGCCGATCAGGCGATCGACAAGAAGCTCGCCGCGCTCCGGGAAGCAGAGGCGAAACTGCGCACCACCCTGGCGCTCGCCGATGGCGCCACCGAGGCGGACGTGACCCGCCTCACCAGCGTCTATGAGCAGATGAAACCCAAGGAGGCCGCCGCTTTGTTCGAGGAGATGGACCCCGGCTTCGCGGCCGGCTTCCTGGCCCGGATGCAGCCGGAGGCGGCCGCCGGAATCATGGCAGGCCTCAGCCCCGAAGCCGCTTATACGATCAGCGTGGTGCTGGCCGGGCGCAATGGCAAGGTGCCCAAGGAGTAAGGGTGCGGCCCGAACTTAGTCTTTCCTTAGGAAGACTCGCCTAAACTAATAAAAAGTAATGGAATTCGGAGTGGACCTATGATCGGTATTGTAGGCATTGTGGTGATCTTTTCCATGGTTTTCGGCGGATATCTTCTGGCCGGAGGCAAGATGGCGATCATTCTCAAGTCGCTGCCGTTTGAGATGATGATGATCGGCGGCGCCGCGGTCGGAGCCTTTCTCATTGCCAATGACATGGGCGGGGTCAAACACACGGTCAAGGACGTTGGCAAGGTCTTCAAGGGCCCCAAGTGGAAGCCGGATGACTACCGCGATCTGCTGTGCCTCCTGTTTGCGCTGATCCGCATTGCGCGCGCCAACCCGGTCGAGGTCGAACAGCATATCGAAGATCCGGAAAACTCCTCCGTATTCAACAAGTACCCCAAGATCCTGGGCGACAAGGAAGCGGTGAACCTGATCTGCGACACCATGCGCTCGGCCTCGATGAACTATGATGATCCGCATCAGGTCGAAGAGGTTCTGGAAAAGCGGATGGAAGCCAACCTGCACCACGCGCTGCATTCCAGCCACGCGCTGCAGGTGATGGCCGACGGCCTGCCGGCCCTGGGGATCGTGGCCGCCGTTCTCGGCGTGATCAAGACCATGGCCTCGATCGACCAGCCGCCCGAGGTTCTGGGCAAGCTGATCGGCGGCGCCCTGGTGGGCACCTTCCTCGGCGTGTTCCTGTCCTATGGCCTGGTTGCGCCCTTTGCCGGCAAGGTGAAGGCCGTGGTCGAGGAAGACGCGCATTTCTACCAGCTGATCCGCGAGGTTCTGGTCGCCAACCTGCATAACCACGCCGCGGCGATCTGCATCGAGGTCGGCCGCCAGAACACGCCTTCGCACTTCCGCCCCGGCTTCTCCGAGCTTGAAGAGGCCCTCAAATCGGTGAAACAGGACGCAGCATGATCTGGCGAGCTCTTGCCATTGCGGCCGCCCTCGCGGCGGCCGGATCTGCCCGGGCGCAGACCATCGTCGCCCGCTCGGGCGAGCATGGCGACTTCTCGCGCCTCGTGATGCGGCTGCCGGACGGTGCCGATTGGTCGCTGACACAAAGCGGCCGCACGGCTACGCTCAATCTGGACGCACCGGCGGCCGTCTTTGACACCTCCCGGGTCTTCAACCTGATCCCGCGCACCCGCCTGCAGGCTCTGGACCAGGCCGCGCCGGGCCAGCCGCTCAGGCTGCAGCTTGGCTGCGCCTGCGACGTGGAGACCTTCGTGCAGCGCGACGGCTACCTGGTGATCGACATCCGCGACGGCAAGAACGGCCCGGAGCGTGAAACATTCCAGCCTGAGCTGCGCACCGCGGGCAGCGGTATTCTGCCGCTGGTCCCGGCAGCACCTGCGGCGTCCGGCTATCGCTTCAACCTTCCCAATTCCGCCATTGCCGATGCGCGCCAGATGCTGGGCCGGGCCTTTGCTTCCGGCGCTCCGGGACGTGCTGCCGCAACGCCGGCGCTGGTCTCGCCACCCCCGGCCGCTGCGGATACCGGCGGGCAGCGGGCTGAGCTGGGAGCGGTCTTGCCGCTGAGCCCGGTCGCCGCCGCCGATTCCCGCCAGCGCGCGGAGACGGCCGGGCCCTCCGTGAGGGTGCCTGCCGCGGGCTTGCTGATGGACCTTGAGGAAAGCGAGCGTGCCGCCGCCGTCAGCGCGTCCGAGCAGCGCCTGCTGCAGCAGCTTGGCCGGGCGGCCAACCAGGGCCTGCTCACCATAACCGGCGATGCCATCGCCAATGCAGTCAGCCCGGACGGGCTGGATCCGATGGGCCGGGCAGGCCGGCCGCTGGATCCGCTGGGACATGTCGCGGTCACCTCCGCGATCGACCGCGAAACTGGTTTGATGCCCGATCCCGTCGACGCCAACGCGCAGGCGGACCATTGCCTGCCCGGAACGGCGCTGGCGGTACAGAATTGGGGCAACGACCGACCGTTTTCGCAGCAGGTGGGGCCGCTGCGCAGCGCCCTGGTGCGCGAGTTCGACGATGTGAATCCGGCCGGCGTGATGGCGCTGGCGCGGATCTACCTCTACTTCGGTTTTGGCGCCGAAGCGCGCTCGCTGATGGAAATCCTGCCTGACGCTCAGCGCGATTCGCAGGCGCTCGCGATCCTGGAGCCGCTGTCCCTGCTTCTGGACGGCGCCGCCCTGCCCGAGGGGCATCCGTTTACCGGGCAGCAGACCTGCGAGGGCAGCAGCGCCTTCTGGGGCGCGCTGGCCGAAGGGTCCATTCGCAAAAGTGCCAATACCGATGCTATTCAGCAGGCGTTTTCCAAGCTGCCGGCACATTTGCGCGTGCACTTGGGCCCGCGCCTCAGCACGCTGTTTGCCGAGGCGGGCGATCTGCACATGGCCGAGGCGGTACTGCGCTCGGTCGGCCGCACCGGGGTCGAGGACGTGCCGGAAATCAACCTGGCCGAAGCTGCGCTGGCCGAGCTGGAAGGGGACACCGAAAAGGTCGCCGAGGAGCTGACCAGCGAAGTTGCCGAACGCACCGGCAACGCGCCGGCAGCGCTGATCGAACTGGTGGAGCTGAGTTTCGGCGAGCGCAAGGCGCTGACGCCGGACGTGCCCGACCTGGTGGCCTCCTACGAGCTGGAAAACCGCGAAACGCCTCTTGGAGCCGAGTTGCGCCAGACGCAAATTGCTGCGCTGGCCCTGACCGGGCAGTTCGATGACGCGTTCCACGAGCTGGCGAAGCTCTCGGGCCGCGACGGACCGGCGGCGCGGGCCCAGGCGCTTGAGCCGCTGATGACGCTTCTGGCCGAGCGCGCAGATGATGTCAGTTTCCTGCAATATGCGCTGGTGTTTGCGGCCGAGGCGAGCGCGTCTGAGGCGGCGCCCGTGGCGTCCGTCACCGCGCGGCGGCTCTTGAATCTCGGCTTTGCCGAACAGGCCCAGACGCTGCTCAACAAGCTGGCGCTGGAGCCGGGCAACGAGGAGCGCCGTCTGATGATGGCCGAGGCCGCGCTGGCGCTGGGCAAGCCGCACCGGGCGCTGGTTGAACTGATGGGGCTGGACGGGTCAGAGGCCAACCGCCTGCGGGCGGAGGCGCTTTGGCGCAATGGCGAATACGGCCGGGCCGGCGAATACCTCCTGGCCGAGGAACAGCCGGACGCGGCGGCGCGCGGCTTCTGGCACTCGCAGGATCTGGACTCCATCGGTGCAATCGAACCCGCGGCGGAGCTGCCCTTTGGACAGGTCGCCACCGTCACCACGCAGATCGGCGAGACCGCGGAAGACCCCGAAGGCCTCACTCCGCTGGCCCATGCCCGGGCCCTGGTCGAAAGCAGCGAAGGCACTCGCGGCGGTATCGAGGACCTGCTGAACAAGGTCGGGAAGAGCCTCAAGCCCGAGACCGAAACCCAATAATCCGCAAGAAGTTGCGCCCGCTGGCCGTCCGGAAACGGGCGGCCTTTGCTGTGCGGCGCTAACACTTTGTCAACCGGCGGGCAGTAGCTTGGAGCCCGGGTGAATCCTGACTTGGAACGGCAGAATGCCAGTGATTATTGAGACCATCAGCCTGCAAGGCGCAGTCTGCCGCCGTATGACCGGCGGCCCGGGCGAATCGTGCAGCCATACGCCCCGGCCCAGGCCGTTGCGCGCCGGCGGCGGCCGCCGTTTCTTCAGCTCAGCAGTTGCTGCCGCCGGAGGGCTTCTGCGCCCGCACTCCGGCAACCCGGCCCGGCCGCCCCTGGCGCGCCGGGCTTTGGCCATGCTGCCGCGCCCCTTCTTTTTCAGAAATTGTGAGTTCTAAGCAGTGCCCAAGATAACTCCCCAGCAGCTGTTCAGCCCGACCGTCCTGCTTGCGCTTGCGCTGATGGCGATCATCGTGATGATGATTCTGCCGATGCCCGCCTGGGTGCTGGACGTCGGGCTGGCGGCCTCCTTCGGCCTTGCCATCCTGATCTTCACCGTCACGCTGTTCATCGAGCGGCCGCTGGATTTCTCCTCCTTTCCGACGGTGCTGCTGGCCTCGCTGATGCTGCGATTGTCGCTGAACGTCTCTTCGACCAAGCTGATCATCGGCCAGGGCCATAGCGGCACCGACGCAGCCGGCAATGTGATCGAAGGGTTTGCCCAGTTCGTGATGGGCGGCAGCGTGTTCCTCGGCCTCGTGGTCTTTGGCGTGTTGCTGATCGTGAACTTCATGGTGATCACCAAGGGTGCTGCACGGATGGCCGAAGTCGGCGCGCGCTTTGCGCTGGACGGCATGCCAGGCAAGCAGCTGGCGATCGACGCCGACATGTCCGCGGGCGCCATCGACCACGCCACCGCCAAGGAGCGGCGCGAACGGGACCAGCGCGAGACGACCTTTTTCGGCTCGCTCGACGGTGCCTCCAAATTCGTCAAGGGCGATGCGGTCGCGGGGCTGCTGATCACGCTGCTGAACCTGGTGATGGGCCTGGTGATGGGCGTGCTGGTGCACGGCATGCCGGTTGGTGCGGCGTTTGAGACCTATGCCATCCTGACTGTTGGCGACGGGCTGGTGTCACAGATCCCCTCGGTCATCATCTCGATTGCGGCGGCGCTGTTGCTGGCGCGTGGCGGCGCCACCGGCTCCACCGACATTGCGCTGTTCGAGCAGTTCGGCAAGCATCCGGCGGCGCTGGCCACCGTGGCCGTGCTTATGGTGCTGTTTGCGCTGGTGCCCGGCCTGCCGTTTCTGCCCTTCATCACCGGCGGCGGCATCCTTGGCTATGCCGCCATCCGGCTGCATAAGAACAACGTGGACAGGGAAGAGGCCGAAATCGAGGAGAAGATCGAGGAAGCCTCCGACCCGGCCGCCAAGAAACCGCTGGGCGACATTCTGGATCTTGACGATCTGCATCTGGAGTTTGCGCCCGATCTGGTGAGCATGGTGCTGGACGCCGGCACCGGGCTGGATGCGCGGATCGCCAACATGCGGTCGCATATCGCCACTTCCTTTGGCCTGATCCTGCCTGAGATCCGGCTGACCGACCAGTTCGAGTTGGAGAAGGGCACCTATGTGATCAAGGTTCAGGGAGTCGAGCAGGCGCGCGGCATTCTGCACCCGGACATGGTGCTGGCGCTGATGCCCGACAACCACGGCGCCCTGCCGCCCGGCACCGACGTGACCGAGCCGGTCTATGGCGCGCCTGCGCGCTGGATCGCCTCGAAATCGCAGGAGCAGGCGGCGCTGGCAGGCGCCACGGTGGTGACCCCGCCCGAGATCCTTGCCACGCACCTCCTGGAGGTGATCAAGCAGAACTTTGCCCGCCTGCTCACGCTCAAGTCCCTGCGCCGCCTGCTCGATGAGATGACCCAGCTGTCGGACGGCTTCCGCTCGGAGGCAAACCGCAAGCTTCTGGACGCGCTGGTGCCGGATAAGGTGCCGATGGACACGTTGCATTCGGTGCTGCGGCTTCTGCTGGAGGAGCGGGTTTCGATCCGCAACCTGCCGCTGATCCTGGAAGCCGTTGCCGAGGCGCGCATTCACACCACCCAGCCGGAATTGATCTGCGAGCACGTGCGCCAGCGGCTTGGCTTCCAGCTGGTGGCCGAGATGAAGCGCGAGGACGGCACCATCCCGCTGGTGCAGCTGGCGCCGGAATGGGAAGACAAGTTCTCGACTTATCAGGTGGATACGCAAGGCGCAGGGCTCGACGTGGCGCTGCCGCCCGACCTGTTCAACCGCTTGGCCGAGGGGCTGAGCGACAAGCTCTCGATGGTGACCGAGCAGGGCGTCTTTGCCGCGGTGGTGACCTCGACCCGGCGGCGGCGCTACCTGAAAACCATCCTGAAGTCGCGCGGCATCTCCAACCCGGTGCTCTCCTTCGAGGAAATCGGGCTGGAGGCGCGCCCGGCGCTGGTGGGGATGGTGCAGGCATGAGCCTGGACTTCCTGCCGCCCGAGCTGCTTGCGCTCTTGGGGGCCGGGTTCTGGCATGCAGCCATCGTTTTCCTGCGGGTTTCGGCGATGGTTTCGGTGCTGCCGGCGGTGGGCGAGCTGTATGTGCCGATGCGGGTGAAGCTGACCGTGGCGATCGCCTTCACGTTCGTGGTGGCCCCGGCGCTGCCGCCGTTTCCGGAACCGGACGGGCTGATGGATTACGCCCGCTTTGCCGCGACCGAGGCGGTGATCGGCCTGGCGCTGGGGATCGGTGTGCGGCTTTTCGTGCTGGCTTTGCAAACCGCGGGCACCATGGCGGCGCAAAGCACTTCGCTGTCGCAGGTGCTGGGCGGTATCGGCGCTGAGCCGATGCCCGCGATCGGTGCGGTTCTGATGATATCGGGCACCGCGCTTGCCGTGATGATGGGGCTGCACGTGCGCGCGGCCGAGCTGCTGATCTCGTCCTACCAGATGTTCCCGGCGGGCGAGTTCCCAGCCGCGGCCGGCCTGTCGGAATGGGGCGTGCACCGGATTTCGCGCAGCTTTGCGATGGCGTTCACCCTGTCCGCGCCTTTCGTGATCACCGCGGTGGTCTACAACCTTGCGCTGGGCGTCATCAACCGAGCCATGCCGCAGCTGATGGTGGCCTTTGTCGGCGCGCCGGTGATCACCTTTGGCGGGCTGTTCATCCTGATGGTCGCCAGCCCGATGATCCTGGACGTCTGGGTGCGGGCCCTGATGACCTTTTTCGCGAACCCGGGAGGCGGCATGCCATGAGCGGCCAGGACGACGATTCAGACAAGTCATTCGAGCCGACAGAACAGAAGCTCAAGAAGGCCCGCGACAAAGGCGAGGTGGCCAAATCCACCGATCTTTCGGTCGCGGCCTCCTATATCGGGCTGGTGATCGCGCTTTATGCGGCGGGCGGCGCGTCGGTGGAGGCGATGGGCACGGCGCTGATGGCTTTCATCAGTCAGCCGGACCGGCTTGCGCCCCTGTTCTTCGAAGGCTCGGCGGCGCCGGTTTCGGGCAGGTTTGTCAGCAGCGCGATCTGGCCGGTGCTGCCCTGGTTCATGGTGCCCTTTGTACTGGTATTCCTGTCGATCATCGGCCAGCGGGCGCTGGTCTTTGCGCCCAGCAAGCTTGAGCCGAAGATTTCCCGCATCTCGATCCTCTCCAATGCCAAGAACAAATTCGGGCGTTCCGGCCTGTTCGAGTTCCTGAAAAGTTTCGTGAAGCTGGTGCTCTATTCAATCTGCCTGGGCGTCTATCTCTCGCACCGGCTGCCGGAGATGATCGCTTCCTCCGGCACCGGGCCGCAATCGGTGGTGCTGATGCTGGCGGAACTGGCGATGGAGTTCCTGGTCATGGCGCTCTTGATCGCGCTGGCGATCGGCATCGTGGATGCCGCCTTCCAGCACGCCGAGCACCGGCGCAAGAACATGATGTCGCGCAAGGAAATCCAGGACGAGATGAAGGATTCCGAGGGCGATCCGCATTTCAAGGGCAAGCGCCGCCAGCGCGGGCAGCAGATCGCGATGGGCCAGATGCTCGCCGATGTGCCCAAGGCCGATGTGGTTATCGTGAACCCGACGCATTATGCTGTGGCCCTGCAATGGAGCCGCGATCCCGGCTCGGCACCCACCTGCGTTGCCAAGGGCGTGGACGAAACCGCCGCCGCTATCCGCCGGGTGGCGAACGAGAACGGCGTGCCGATCCACAGCGACCCGCCGACCGCGCGGGCGCTGCATGCCGCGGTGGAGATCGGCGACGAGGTCATGGAAGAACATTACGCGCCGGTGGCGGCAGCGATCCGCTTTGCCGAGGACATGCGCCAGCGCGCCAAGGGGAAAGTCACATGAAGCAGAAGATGCTGGACCAGATGGCCGCGGTCACCGCGGCGCAATACCTGCAGGAGCACGCCAGGGTGAAACCGGTGCTGGCGCAGGAGGCCAAGCTGCGCGGCCAGGTGGCCAAGCTGAGCGCCCAGGTGCAGCAGGCGCGCACGCAGCTGGATGCCGACCACGCGATGAAGGCGCTGGGCGCCGATTTGCTGTGGGAGGGCTGGCACACGCGCACCCGGCGCCAGCTCAACGTCGAGCTGGCCCAGGCCACGGCGCAGAAGCTGCGTGTGATGGACAAGCTGCGCCGGTCCTTCGGCCGCAAGCACGCGGTGGAGACCATGGCCAAAGCCGAACGCGCGAAACACAAGGCGGCCAGGGCGAAGGCGCTGATGGAGCGGCTGATGGAGGGCTGAAGGCCGCATTTCTTGAAACACGAAAATGGCCGGTCCCGCGCGGGGCCGGCCATTCTGCTTGTGGAAAAATGCCGGGGCGCTCAGACGTCCTGGCGCGACATCTCCATGATCAGCACGTCGTAGATATCCTTGCCCATCTGCTTCTGCGCCGCCTCGCGCAGGGCGTTGCGCAGGGGGTTCAGCACGTCCGAGCGGGTGAAGGCGCCGCGGAAACCGCCCATGTTGGCGTGATCGAACAGCACCTGCAGGAAGACGTCGCGCAGTTTGGGCTCATAGGCGTGCACCTTCTCCGAGGTGCCTTTCTTGGCCTCCAGGCTGAGCGAGATCACCACCAGCGAGGACAGCACGTCGCGCTCCACCACCGGGACCACGAACTGGTTGGCGATCTTGATGTATTCGCGTTCCAGCGCCTCGCCGCCGGCAGCGAGGTCTGCTTCGGGCTCCGGTTCCGGTGTGTGTGCCGGGTCCGCGCCGCCCTCGGCGGTTTCGGCGGGCGGCGGTGCCTCGGGCTCGGGGGCCAGCATGATGCCGGCGCCGATGCCGCCGCCGGTGCCGGCGACGAGCAGGATGACGGGCAGAAGTTTCGACAGCATGGCGGACCTCAGAACGGCAGGACGACGTCGAGCAGCTGCTGGCCGTAGCGCGGCTGCTGCACATCGGTGATCTGGCCACGGCCGCCATATGAGACGCGTGCCGATGCGATCTTGTCGTAGGTTATTTCATTCTGGCGGCTGATGTCCTGCGGGCGGACGTAGCCGGTGACCAGGAGCTCGCGCAGCTCGAAGTTCACGCGCAGCTCCTGGGTGCCGCTGATCGCCAGCACCCCGTTAGGCAGCACGTCAACGACGGTAGCGGCAACCCGCAGCTCCAGTTTCTCGCTGCGCTTGACCGAGCCCTTGCCGCCAGAGGAGCTGGAACTGCCCAGCTCCACTGCCTCGGCCGAGGAGGCGCCTTCGGGGAGCTTCCGGTCCAGCCGCTGCGGCAGCCCCAGAAGCTGCGGCATGGAGAGGCTCTCGGAACCCGAGCGGGAGCGTTTGGTGTCGTTGGAGATTTCCGCCTCCTCATCGATCTCGATCACCACGGTGAGGATGTCTCCCTGCTTCATCGCCCGGCGGTCGCCCAGAAGCGACTGCTGCGAGCCGCTCCACAGCGAGGCGCCATCGACGCGGCGCCGGGTCTGGGTCTGCGACGGCAGGCCCTGGTAGAGCATCGCGACGTGCTCCGGCGTTTCGTTCGCGGGGGTGAAGGTCGGCGGCTTGCCGATGTGGTCCATGCGGCCGCAGGCGGTGAGCAGGGTCAGCCCGGCGAGCAAGGTTTTCGCGGAGAGAAGGTTCGGTTTCATTGGTTTACCTCAACGGAGCCGTCCGTCTGGATGCGGCCGGAAACTGTGGTGCGCGATGCCAGGTTCATCACCCTGACGGCTTCGCCCGCGGCGCCGCGGCCAAGCGAGCGGCCCTCGGCAGCGATGGTCAGCGGGCCCTGGCGGAACACCAGGTTGACCAGATCATTGCGTTCGACGATGGCCGGGGGGCCGATATCGCCTGCCCGCAGCGGCCGGCCGGCATAAAGCGACACCCGCGCCTCCTTGCCCACTACCGCGGCCGGGTCGGCCAGCGCGCCGAGGATCTCGCCTTTCTTGACCGCCAGATCCTCGGCGTTCACGATTTCTTTTGCCCGGATGGTGCGCAGCGGCACCAGATACTCTGCGAAGGCGGGCGGCGCGGCAAGCGCGGCGGCGGTCAGGAGGGCGAGAGTCAGTTTCATCAGCGCACCTGCGTCGTCGCGCCCATCATCTGGTCGACGGCGGAGATTACCTTGGCATTCATCTCATAGCCGCGCTGGGCTTCGATCAGTTCGGTGACCTCGCGCACGGCATCGACCGAGCTGTCCTCCAGGTAGCCCTGACGCAGGGTGCCGAGCCCGTCTTCGCCGGCGGTGGACACGGTGGCCGCGCCGGAGGCCTCGGTCTCCTTGAACAGGTTGCTGCCGACCGCTTCCAGGCCCTTGGGGTTGGTGAAGCCCGCCAGGGTCAGCTGTCCCAGCAGCTGGCCTTCGGCGGTGCCTTCGAAATAACCGTAGACCTCGCCCTCGGCGTTGATGGAGATATTCCTGGCATCTTCCGGAATGGTGATCTCCGGGGAGACCGCAAAACCGTCCGAGGTGACGATCAGCCCCTCCGCGGAGCGTTTCAGCGCGCCGTCCCGGGTGTAACCCGACTCGCCCGAGGGCAGGGTGACCTCCAGGTAGCCCTTGCCGTCGATGGCGAGGTCGAGGTCGCCATTGGTCTGGCGCAGCGAGCCCTGTGCAAGGTGGATCGACACCGCTGCCGGACGCACACCCAGCCCGACCTGCACGCCGGTCGGCAGCACCGTGCCGTCGGAGGCGTTGACGGTGCCCGCGCGCGACACCTGCTGGTAGTGCAGATCGGCAAATTCGGCGCGCCGGGCGTTGTAGCCGGTGGTGTTCATATTGGCGAGGTTGTTGGAAATGGTTTCCACCCGCAGCTGCTGGGCGCTCATGCCGGTGGCGGCGATTTTCAGGGCACGCATCGGGATTCTCCTACGACTTCATCAGGTTCTTGATTGCATTGCGAATGCGCTGGTCTTCGGTTTCCAGGAAGCTCTGGCCCATCTCATAGGCGCGCTGCACCTCGATCATCCGGGTCACCTCGGAAATTGCATTCACGTTGGAGCCTTCCAGGAAGCCCTGCAGGACCTTGGAATCGAAGCTTTCCTCGATGTCGCCGTCGACCCGGAACATCACCCCGTCCTCGCGCACCATCTGGTGCTGCTCGACGGGCTTGAACAGGCCGAGCTGGCCCAGGAGGCGGCCGTTTGCGCTGATCGTGCCATCGGCGCCGACCTCGATCTTGCCGGCATCGGGCGGCACGAAGACCGGCGCGCGGCCCGCGTCCAGCACCCGGTGGCCATCCATCGTGACCAGGTCGCCATCGGCATTCGGGGAGAAGGCGCCGGAGCGGGTCAGCCGCTCGCCCTGGGGCGTTTCGACCATGAAGAAACCGTCGCCCTCGACCGCGAAGTCGAAAGTGCCGCCGGTCTGGGTCATCGCGCCCTGTGCCATCGAGGTGTTGTAGATATTGGCGCGCGCCATCGACAGCGAGGCCTGGTCCGGAGAGGTCTGGACGTATTCCGAGAAAATCAGCCCTTCCTGGCGGTAGCCGGTGGTGGCGGAGTTGGCGATGTTATTGGCAACAACGCGCATCTCCCGCATCAGGCCGGACTGGCGCGACAGGGTTGCGTAACCGGTGGCTTCCATCAGGCACCTCCTGCGATCATCGGGATCACGTGGCCGTCGAAGAAGGCCACCAGCGTTTGCGTCATGAAGCCCATGGTGATCCAGAACACGACCAGGATCGCCGCCAGTTTGGGCACGAAAGTGAGCGTCATCTCCTGCACCGAGGTCAGGGCCTGAAACAGGCCGATGGCCAGGCCCACCACCAGCGCGACGATCAGGATCGGCGTCGACATGGTGACCGCGGCCCAGAGCGCCTGGCGCAGGGTGTCGTAGAACTGGCCTTCACTCAACATGGCTCAGACCGGCATTCTCAGGATTTCCTGATAGGCCTCGACGACCTTGTTGCGAACCGTCACCGCGGTCTCGACCGCCAGTTCGGTTTGCGCCAGCGCCTGCACCAGCGCATGCGGGTCGGCGCCCGAGGTCATTGCCTGCACCGAGACCTGCTCGCTGTGCTGAAGGGTGGAGGCGAACTGCTCGAAGCTGGCCTTTACCTGGGCGGCGGCGCCGTCGTGGCTGGGGTCAACTTTGGTCGCCGGGCGGGCGGCGGCATAGCCGCTGGCGGCGGAAAGGCTGCGAATATCCATTCTGGATCTCCAAATGTGTCGGTTAGCGTCTCAATAGGTCCATCAGCCCGGCTGACATTTGCCGGGTCTGATCGAACATCTTCAGGTTGGCCTCGTAGCTGCGCTGAGCTTCGCGCGCGTCCGCGATCTCGATCATCAGGTCCACGTTGGAACCTTCGTAGTGGCCCGAGGTATCGGCCAGCGGGTGCGAGGGGTCGTAGATCTTCGGCAGGTCGCCGCGGTCCAGGCTGACCCGGCCGGTGCGGACCTGCTCGGCCTCGGTCTTCAGGTCGCGCACCGCCTCGAACGGCACCGTCTTGCGGCGGTAGCCGGGGGTGTCGGCGTTGGAAATGTTTTCGGACACGTGGCGCAGGCGGGTGGCCTGGGCCTTCAGCCCGCTGGCGGTGACGGACAGGGCTTTGGAAAACTCACTCATCGCTCATTCCTCCTCAACCGCGGCCCAGGCTGGTGCGCAGGATGTTCATCGAAGATTTGTAGATGGCCATGGCCCGCTTGTGCTGGCGCTCCACCTCAACGCCCTTCAACAGCTCGGTTTCGACCGAAACCGAATTGTCGTTCGGGTCGCTGCCGGATTTGCTGGTGGTTACGGCCCAATCCAGCCCGCTGCCGGTGCTGCCGTGCAGGTGGCTGGCGCGGGTGGCAGCCATACCGCCGCCGCCCTGTGAGCCGGCGGCAAACACTTCTGCAAAAGGTTTGATATCCTTGGCCTGGTAACCCGGCGTGTCGGCATTGGCGATATTCTGCGCGACCAGCGCCTGGCGTGTGCCGGCGTGGGTGGCCATGGAGTAGGCGATCTTGAATACGTTCAGTTCTGTGAACACCAGGGCTTCTCCCGTGATCAATTTCAATCAAGGCTTAACCCCGATTCCTTTAGAAATTGTTTCAGGAAGAAATGGAGGCGGCTGCGATGAAAGCAGAGCTAGAGGCGCTGACCCAGCAACTGGCGGCCAAGAAACTGGCAGCACCGATGGGGCGGGTGAGTGGAATCACCGGCGGCGAGATTGAGGTGGAGGGTCTGGCCGGAACCGCCCGCATCGGCGACCGGCTGATTTTGCGGCGCGGGCCCGGGAATGAACTCCACGGCGACGTTTTGGCCATCGGAGGCAGCAAAATCAGCATGTTGCCGGACAGATCACCCGAAGGCGCGGCAGTGGGCGATCCGGTTCTCTTGTACCCCGCGCCGGAATTTGCGCCCGGGGATCACTGGGTGGGACGGGTGATCGATCCCTTCGGTGCCCCGCTTGACGGGCGTCCGCTGCTGCCGGGCGCCGCAGTGCGCGACGTGATGGCGTCACCGCCCAAGGCGGCCGGGCGGCGGGCGATGGGGGAGCGGCTGGCCACAGGACTGGCGGTTCTGAACACGATTCTCCCCATCGTGCGCGGCCAGCGTGTCGGCCTGTTTGCGGGGTCCGGCGTCGGTAAATCCTCGCTGCTGGCCAAACTGGCGCAGAACATGGAAGCCGATGTCGTGGTGATGGCGCTGATTGGCGAGCGCGGCCGAGAAGTGAATCACTTTGTCGAACAGGTGCTCGGACCCGAAGGCATGCGCCGCGCGGTTGTCGTGGCGGCCACGTCCGACCAATCCGCCCTGGTGCGGCGGCGCTGCGCCTGGGCTGCGATGAGCGTTGCGGAGCATTTCCGCGACCAGGGCAAGAGCGTGTTGTTCCTGGCCGACTCCGTCACCCGCTTTGCCGAGGCGCACCGGGAAATATCCGCGGCCTCCGGAGAATCGCCCGCGCTGCGCGGCTATCCGCCCTCGGTGACGCCGCTGATCACTGGCCTCTGCGAACGCGCAGGCCCCGGCAGCGGCGGGCAGGGCGATATCACCGCGGTGTTCAGTGTCCTGGTGGCGGGTTCGGACATGGACGAGCCGGTCGCCGACATCCTGCGCGGGGTTCTGGACGGGCATATCGTGCTGAACCGGGAAATTGCCGAACGCGGCCGCTTTCCGGCGATCGACGTCTCGCGCTCTGTCTCGCGCAGCCTGCCGGCCGCGGCCAGCCCGGATGAGAACGCGGCGATTTTGGACGTGCGCAAGTTCCTCGGCTCCTACGAGCAGTCGGAAGTGATGATCCGCGCGGGTCTTTACGCAGAGGGAAACGACGCCACCCTGGACCAGGCGGTCAAGATCTGGCCCGAGCTGGACGCCTTCTTTGGCCGCGACGATCCAGCGGGCATCCAAAGCAGTTTCAACCGCCTGCTGCTGCTCTTGCGCCGGGCCGCCGCAGGCCGCTGAAAGGCGGCCCGCCAGTGCCCGCGCGGGGCCTTGCGCAGCAGCCGCGAGCGGAGACTTCAGCTGCCGACGCCAGCGACATCCGGAGGCGCCGTCCGGAAACGGCGGAGGGGCGCCGCAGGCATTGCCCGGACGCCCCTCGGAAGCGGAAGGCGGTTTTCTTAGAACCGGAGCAGCGTCAAGGCTGTGGAGGCCCCGGACTGGGAAGCCTGGAAACTTTCCAGTTCCGACCGCGCCAGATAAGTCGTGACCAGGTCTTGCAGCTCGTCCGGGTCGGCAAAAATCGCGACGTCGTCAGAGCCGAACATGCGCTGGGCGCGCTCTTTCATGACTTCGAGTTGCTGGTCGATGTCGATCCCGCTCAAGGATTTAGGCAGACCAAGCGCAACCTGGAACATCTCCTGCAGCGCGGGCTGGCCCAGCACATTGTACCATTTCGTGTCGATCGAGCTGTCTTCTTCGGCCAGGATCTTCACCTCGCGCTCGCCATACATCGCGATCCGCATGGAATGCTGCTGTGCGCCGACCGCCTCTTCGAAGGATTGAATCTTGAAGGTATGGATCACGTCCTGCATGGCCTCGGGTGAGCCGGTCAGGACAGTGTCGCCGGGCCCGAATCCAAAGGCGTCGGCGAAACTGGCCCAGCGGTCATCGCCCATCCGGTTGGCCAGCGCGTCATCAGCGCTGGTGCCGTCCTCAAGAACCTTTTGAACCAGCGCCTTCATCGGCAGCTGGTCCGAGAGGCCAAAGGCGCCCAGGGCCACGCTCAGCAGGCGGTGGTCCTTGACCAGATCCTCGGCGGTTTTGACTTCCCCGATATTCTCGAGGAAGTAATCGCTGTCGCGCTGCAGCACGGCGCCCTCGGTGAATGCATCGAACTGCTTCTCGTAGGTCGCCTGAAGAAAGTTCCAGCCGACAATCCCCGAGGCGGGTATGACCGGCTGGAAACTCATGACGGACGGATCGCCATCAAGCGCTCTTCGCGCGGCAGCAGGGCCCGCAGCGCCTTCAGGCAGCGGTAGTGGTTGCCGCTGATCAGCGCCTCGGTGGCCTCGGCCAGGGCGGCGCGGCTGTCGGAGTCGGTAAAGACCTGGCTCAGCTCCTCGATCCGGCGCAGCATCGGCAGCCGCTCCTCTTCGGGGTCGGCATCGCCGGACAGCACCAGCTGGGCCGCATAGCAGACCCGGCGCACTGGGGTATTGGCCTCTTCGGGGTGAATGGCATCCCGCAGCCGCAGGATGTTGGCGTCGGGGGTGACGATCGACAGGCGGCTGCGGCGGTCGCCGTTTTCGATCACCGCGCCGTTGACAAGGACACGCTCCTTGGGGGCAAGTTTCAGAACCAATCCGCTCATCTTCAGGATGCTCCGCTGCGAAGGCCACGCATGATGGCCATGTTGATTTCGACCAGCGGGCGCACCGTGTCCTTGCGGGACAGGACCTTGCTGGTGTGTTCTCTCGTGAATGCGGCGAGGGAAAGCAGGTTTCCCTTCAACTCCAGCGGAAGCTGGTTGTCCTGGCTCAGCAGATCGGTTTCGAAGATGCTCCAGAGCCTGCGGTTCTCATGCAGGACCTGGGCGAGCTCGGTGAAGCTATCGCGACCCTTGTTGGCAGCGTCAATCATCCGGCGCGTGATGCGGGCCAGCGCATCGTATTCCAAGTTCTTTGCTGTCCGGGTGGGGGCCGTTCCGGCCGAATAGGCGCTCTTCGCCTTCAGAAGGGCATTCACGTGTTTTCCTAACGTATTATTTCTTCAGATTCTCTGAGAGAGGAAGACCGGGGCGCCAGGGGCGCCCCGGATCAGGCCGTTACCGGAACAGCTGCTGCAGGGTCTGCGGCGCCGAGTTGGCGATGGAGAGCGCCTGCACGCCAAGCTGCTGCTGGGTTTGCAGCGCCTTCAGCCTTGCCGATGCGGCTTCCATGTCGGTATCCACCAGCGCCCCGATGCCTGACTTCATGGCATCGGACACTTTGTTCACGAATTCCTTCTGGTCGGAAATCCGGGAGGCGCCTGCACCCAGCGCGGCCGCGCCATCCACAGCGGCCTGGATTGCCGCTTCGATGCTGGCCAGCGAGCTCTCCGCAGTGGCGGCGTCGCTCACGTCGACAGCGGCCAGGTTGCTGTCAAGGGCACCGGCTTGGAAGTCGACCGACGCGATGGTGATGTTCGCCGGAGTCACCGTGGTGCCGGAGCGGTCGAGCGAGGACAGCACGGTCAGTTCGGAGTTGCCGGCTGCATCGATCGAAGTGTTCAGGAGGTTTGCACCGTTGAACTGCGAGCCTGCAATGATCTGGGTGACCTGCTCGGTCAGCTGCGAAATTTCCGCACCGATCTTGGTGTGATCGACGTTTTCACCGGTCGCCTGGACCACCTTTTCCTTGATGTCCTTCAGGATTTCAGTGATCTGTTCGGCGCCCGCGAGCGCCACTTCGACGGTGGCTTCGCCCAGCGACAGAGAGTCGGACACAGCGTTGAAGCCGGCAACGTCCGATTCCATCACCTTGGAAATCGCCCAGATCGCGGAGTTGTCAGATGCGCTGTTGATCTCCTTACCGGTGGAGATTGCGTTCTGGGTGTCAGTCAGGTTGTTGTTGATCGACTGCAGGGTCTGCAGTGCAACCATTGCGCCATTGTTGGTCAGAATGCTGGTCATAGCTTTTTCCTTTAGCTGTGGGCGCTTTAGCCCATATTTGTTTGCCCCGGAGGGCGCTTTCTTGACGTCTTTCTGACTGTGCGTTCCGCCGTCCGGCTTCCGCGCCACCCTTCATCAGGTGCAAGGTGACTTTGGCGCATCAGGTGCTAAGGGAAAGCTAATGCTGGAATTTGCATCCTTAGAATTTTCCCTAAATTGCGCGCTCAGGCGCGCTTCTCCAGCTTGGTGCTGCCGCGGGTGCCATACCGGGTCTTGCGGCCGGACTTGTCATAAACGTCGAGACCCTTGCGGATGCGGCGCAGTTCGGCCATGCGGGTGGCCACCGAGCGGATCCCCTCCATGGCGCTGTCCAGGAGCTGCTGGTTGCGCGACACCTTGTTCTGCACCTGCACCAGCGACTCGCGTTCCAGCTCGTTTGCCGTGTTGAGCTGGCTGATCAGGTTTTCCTTCTTGGCCAGGAGCTCTTCCAGCTGGCTCAGGTCGCCGGCCATCAGGGCCGAACGCTCGCGGTCGAGGATGATGTCCAGCTCATCGATGAGCTGCTGCGGGGTGTGGTCACTCATTCTGAGTCTCCTTCAGTGCGTGATAAAGTGATTCGGCCAGTCCAATGCCGCCGGACCGGGCCATCTGCTCGGCCTGCGCCTGGATCAGGAAGCTGGAAAACTGCTCCTCCCCGGCGCCGCCGCCAAAGCCGGACCGGGCTTCCCCCAATCCGGCGGATTTCAGCATTTCCGAAAGAAATGAGGCCTCTAGCTTGATCGCGGCCTCGCGCAGCGGATCCTGGCCCGCGGCGCCGCCGCCGACGGCGGCGGCGGGTGGCACGGGCGGCGGTGCAGGGGAAATATATGGCATCTCCGGTTCTCCGGTTCAGATCACGAATTGCATCGATTTTTCTGAGACTGCGCCATCACCGGTTAAAATTGCCGTAACCGCTTTTGGGTAAGACTGGACGGGTCAAGATAGAATGTCTGGAACATCATGAATACGACACCGATCATTGCCCAGGTTCTGAACCCGGCGTCCAAGTCTCCTCCTCCAGCGGCCGGAAAGGCCCTGGGGCAAGGCACTGCAAAGAGCTTTGCAGAGTTCGTCGAATCGCGGAACCGGCCTGCGGCCGAACCGGATCCGGCAGGAGAGCGTGAAGTTGCCTCTGTCCCTGCGCCTGCCTCTGCCGCTGCGGGGTCCGCGGAGGCGGCTGCCGATGGCGGCGGGGAGGCCCCGCCGCCGCGCGGAAAGGATGAGCCGACCGGTTCTGTCCCAGCCTTCACTGCCGTTGCGGCACCTGAAGACCGGCCAGCGGAGGCGGCGGAGGGTGCCGCAGCGCGCGGCCTGCCGGCGGCTTATGGCGAGGACGGGGAAACTGGGACAACCGCATCTCTCGGGGGACGCCGCCAGGCAGCAGATTTTTCCGCAAAACCTTCCGGTTCCACGCATGTTGCGGGCCTCACGGCCCCTAAAGCTGCATCTGCTGTTCCGGTCTCCTCTGAAGGGGCAGCGGCGGCCACCGGCGATGGAGCAGGGGTTGATGGTGCAGAGGTCGATGGGGCCAAGGTAAGAGCCATCGTCAGCGACGGCGGATCGGAGGCCAAGCCCGCAGCTCCTGGCGATACTGCCGTTGCGCCCGAAGGGCCGAAGCCTTGGGGCGCACCGGACCCGGAGCCGGGCAGCGGCCTCCGCGCCGGGCCGGTTGCGGCGGTACAGGCCGCCGGGGACACCGGCGCCGGCCCGGCCAGCATTCCGCGCTCTGGCGGGGATGCAGGTGCGGCCGTCCGGCCCCGCGCAGGGGAGGCGGCCCGGAGCGCAGCCGCTGGGACCTCGGGCCGGCGCGGCGCTGAACCGTCCTTCACCGGCGCGGCAGAGGCTTCCACGGCGCAAGCGGATGAAACGCAAAGTGTTGCCGCGAATCGCCCCCCTGCCGCTGGAGGTGCAATGCGCCGCGCCGCAGGCGTGGCGGTGCAGGAACCCGTGCTGCCATCGGCGAAGCCTGGAATTCCCGGCGCCGCCGCCCCTGATGCCACCGGGCAGGCCGGGATTCGCCGTCCTGGAACGCAAACGGCCGCGGTGCAAGAGACTGCCAATTCAGGAAGGCGCGCACCGGGGCCAGCTGTTGCGACCCCCCAGCCAACTGGGCCGGCCGCTCCGCAGCCTGCCGCAACTGGCGCCCAAGTGGCTCCGCCGGCCGCCGCGGCACCCGCGCCCGGCGCTGCCGCGGAAGCGCGCCGGGCGGGCCGGGCAGCGCCGCTGACCGAGCCCGTTGCTCCCGCTTCCACGGCCACAGCGCCCCTGCGCAGCGGGGGTCAGATCCTTGCGCAGGGCACCACTGCTGCGGTCCAGGTCCAGGTGCCGCAGGCGCTGGGCGCAATGGTGAGCGAAACGGACTTCCTGAGTGGCAAGGGCGATCCCTTGAGCGGCCTCGGCTCCTTTGCGGCGGAGGCACCAGGCCTGCCCCAGCTGCTGGCCGAAGCTTCGGCCGGGGCCGCGGGCACCGTGCACCGCCCGGAAACCCCGCGCCAGGTTGCCACGCAGCTGGCCGAGGCCTTTGCCGCCAAGGGCGAACAGAAGGTCGACGTCTCCCTGAACCCGCAGGAACTGGGCCAGGTGCGTATGCGGGTCTCGGCGAGCGAGACGGGAATCACCGTGATGATCCAGGCCGAGCGGCCGGAAACCGGCGACCTGATGCGCCGCCACATCCATGAGCTGGCCGAGGAGTTCCGGCGCATGGGATATGAAAACATCTCGTTTGAATTCGGCGGCGGCCAGAGCGGCGGCGCCTTCCGCGACGGCGGGGCAGGGGCGGAGCATGCCGGAGCGGCTGCCTCCGCAGGCCCCGGCGCGCCTTCCGCCGAACCAGAAAATGAACCGGCAAAACAGAATCTCCGGCTCGGCAGCGCCGGCGTGGACATGAGGGTCTGATCAGATGACAACAGCCGTATCCCAAGCAGGCAGCGCAGCGGCACAGCCCGCTGTAACTTCCGCCTCCGACTCCAGCAACTCGGCAATGGGGCTGACGTCGGATTTCGAAACCTTCGTCAAGATGCTGACTGCACAAGCCAAATACCAGGATCCGCTGGAGCCGCTTGATTCGACGGAATACGCCGCACAGCTTGCGCAGTTCTCGATGGTGGAGCAGCAGGTGCAGAGCAACGACCTGCTGGGCGGGGTGCAGGCGCAGCTGGGGCTGGCCAACATGGCGGCAATGTCCGGCTGGGTCGGCATGGAGGCACGCGCGGCCACGCCCGGCCACTTCGACGGCAGCAGCCCGATCACCATCTCGCCGAATCCGGCCGCGGCGGCCGATACCGTCAACCTCGTGGTCAGCGACAAGAACGGCACCGAGGTGCAGCGCGTGGTACTGCCGGTCTCTGCCGACGCCTATGAGTGGACCGGCACCGACGCCGACGGCAACACGCTGGCGCCCGGCAACTACAGCTTCACCGTCGAAAGCAGCAAGGCGGGCGAGGTGATCCTTTCGGAAACCGCCGAGATCTATACCAAGGTCAAGGAAACCCAGATGCGCGGCGGCGATGTGGTCTTGATCACCAATGGCGGTTCGGCGATTTTGGCCTCGTCGGTGAGCGCATTGCGCGATCCTGTCTCCGGAAGCTGATCCGGACGGGCGCCGGCAGTGACAGCCGCGCGGGCCCAGGGCCTGCGCGGCGCCTGACTGGAGCCCGCCCTGCAACCGCTGCCCGCCCGTTTCACTGCCCGCCTTTTCGCCGATCTTGCGGCGCGCGGCCTCGATGTCCCGGCGCCCCGGCCCCTCGCTGGCGGGCGCTCGAATCATGTCTGGCGGGCGGGCGGGCTGGTGATCAAACTCTATGAACCGGAGGGCGCCAATCCTCTGTTTGCCAATGACCCGCGGCGCGAGGCGGCGGCGCTGGGCGCGCTCGCGGGCACCGGCATGGTGCCGCCGCTGGCGGCCTCGGGCTGCTTTGAGGGGCGGCACTGGCTGGCCTACGCCCATATCACAGGCCGCCCCTGGCAGCGCGATACCGCCCATGTGGCGCGGCTGCTGGGGCGGCTGCACGATCAGGCGCCGCCGCCCGGCCTGCCTGCGGGGGTGAACGGCAGCGTCGCGCTGGAGGCGCAGACGCAGGCGGTCCTGACCCGCTGCCGCGGTGCCTCGGCGCTGATCCCGCTGCGGCCGCTGGGGCGGGTGCCGCCGCTGGCAGGCACGGTTTTGATCCACGGCGACCCGGTGCCGGGCAACCTCCTTGCCCATGACGGCACGCTGACGCTGATCGACTGGCAATGCCCGCAGCTCGGCGACCCGGCTGAGGATCTGGCACTGTTCCTGTCGCCGGCGATGCAGCTCCTCTACCGCGGCAGCGCGCTCACACGGGGAGAGGAAGACACTTTCCTTGCCGCCTACCCCGACCCGCGCATCGTGGCCCGGGTACTGGCGCTGAAGCCCTGGTTTCACTGGCGGATGGCGGCCTATTGCCTGTGGCGGGCGGAGCGTGGATGCGGCGCCTCGCGGGACCGCGAAGGCCTGGATCTGGAGCTTGCGGCGCTCCAGTCCATCAGGCCGAGCAGCGCATAAGCGGGCGGCATCAGCAGGCGCCTGGCGCGGCCGAGCGGGAAGCGGGCGAGGCTCTGCATCACGGGCGAGTAGGGCAGATCGGGCGGCTTGCCCTGGACAAGGCTTGCCAGAAGCGCGCCGGTATAGCTGCCCATTGCGACGCCGTTGCCGTGGTAACAGAGACCCGCGAACATGCCTTCCTGCCCCGGCACCCGCCCGGCAAAAGGCACCAGGTTGCGCGCGAGGCACACCATGCCGGACCAGCAATGGGTGGCCTCGACCCCGCGCCAGGCGGGGAACAGCGCGTCGAAATGGCGGCGCAGGCGGCGGCGGATGGCGGCCTCGGCGCGGGGCGAGGAGATCAGCCCGCCGCGCATGCCGAACAGGAAGCGGCGGTCCGGCATCAGGCGGAAATAATGCAGCAGGTTGCGGGTGTCATAGGCCATCTGGGAGGAGGTCCAGCCCTGCGCCTGAAGCTCGCTCACGGTGAGCGGGCGGGTCACCATCACCGTCGACTGCGCGGGCATATAGCGCCCGGCGAGTGCCGGCGGCAGGTCTTCGGAGGAATAGCCATTGGTGGCGATCACCACCCGGCGCGCGCGCAGCTCGCCCCGCGGCGTGCGGATGCGGTAGGTGCTGCCGGTGTGCTGAATTGCAAACGCAGGGCTTTGCCGGAACAGTTCTGCGCCGGCGGCCCGGGCCGCGCGGGCAAGGCCAAAGAGGTACTTGCGCGGGTTGAGGGCAAAGCCCGCAGGGGTTGTCAGGGCAGCGTGGAACCTGCCGTTCAGTCCGGCGGCGGCAAGTTCATCCCGGTCGAGAAAGACCGGATCATGCCCCTCAGCCTGCAACGCCCCGGCCTCTGCCCGCAGACGGCGGGCCGCCTTCGGGCTATGCGCCATCCGGGTCTCGCCCGCGGAATGGGTATCCGCCTCGATGCCGTGGCGGGTGAGCAGGTCGCGGACCAGCGTGACTGCCGCTTCCTCGGCGGCGAAGTAGCTGTCTGCAGCGGCCTTCCCGAACCGGCGGCGGATCGCGGCCTCGGGCAGTTTCGCGCCGCCCAGGCAGCAGAAGCCGCCATTGCGCCCCGACGCGCCCCAGCCGGGGCTTTCCGCCTCCAGCACCGTAGCCGAAACGCCGTCTTGCGCCAGATGCAGTGCGGTGGAAAGCCCGGTAAAGCCGCCGCCGATGATTGCCACATCGGCGGCGGCATCCGTGTCCAGGCGGGGCCAGTCCGGCGCCGCGATGGTTGTGTCCCACCAGCAGTCCGAGCGCGGGCCCGGCCCGTAAGCGTAGTCCGGAAAGACCCGGCGCATCAGGCCGCCGCGCGCTCGGCCGCCTGCTCGTCGCGCTTCTGCCGCACCAGCTGCTGTTTGCTCACCAGCGAAGCGGTGATCACCCCCACCGTCACGATGCCGATCAGAATAGTCGACAGCGCGTTGATCTCGGGCGAGACGCCAAGGCGCACGGCGGAGAAGATCTTGATCGGCAGGGTGGTGGCCGAGGGGCCGGAGGTGAAGGAGGCAATCACAAGGTCATCGAGCGACAGGGTGAAGGCCAGCAGCCAGCCGGAAATCACCGCGGGCGCAATGATCGGCAAGGTCACCAGACGGAACGCCTCTCCGGGCGAGCAGCCGAGATCCAGCGCCGCCTCTTCCAGCGAGCGGTCGAAGGTGGCCAGCCGCGAGGAAACCACGACCGAGACGTAGCACATCGAAAACGTGGTATGCGCCAGCACGATGGTCAGCACGCCGCGATCCAGACCGATGCCGATGAAAAGCAGCAGCAGCGACAGGCCGGTGATCACCTCGGGCATCACCAGGGGCGCGTAGATCATGCCCGAAAACAGCGTGCGGCCCAGGAAACGCCCGCCCCGCACCAGCACATAGGCCGCCATAGTGCCCAGAACCGTGGCGATGGTGGAGGAGAGCACCGCGACCTTCAGCGTGACCCAGGCCGCGTTGAGGAAGGCCTCGTTCTGCATCAGCTCGCCGTACCACTTGGTGGAGAACCCGGCCCAGACCGTGACCAGCTTGCTTTCGTTGAAGCTGAAGATGATCAGGATCAGCATCGGGATGTAGAGGAAGGCAAACCCCAGTGTCAGAGATACCGCGTTGAACCAGCTCAGTTTGTTCATTGCTCCGCCTCCTGCTGTTTCTGCTGGTTGCGCTGGAACAGCACGATTGGGATGATCAGGATCAGGAGCAGCACCACCGCCACCGCCGAGGCAACCGGCCAGTCGCGGTTGGAGAAGAACTCCTCCCACAGCACCTTGCCGATCATCAGCGTGCCCGAGCCGCCAAGCAGCGAGGGGATCACAAATTCGCCGATCACCGGGATGAAGACCAGGAAGCAGCCCGCGATGATGCCAGGCCGCGACAGCGGCACGGTGACCAGCCAGAAGGCGGTGAAACGCGAGCAGCCCAGGTCCTCGGCGGCTTCGATCAGCGATTCGTCGAGCCGCTCCAGCGCCGCGTAGATCGGCAGGATCATGAAGGGCAGATAGGTGTAGACGATGCCGATATAGACCGCGGTGTTTGTATTGAGGATGGTGAGCGGTTCGGAAATCAGCCCGGTCCACATCAGGAGCTGATTGAGAAACCCTTCGTTCGAGAGAATGCCCATCCAGGCGTAGACGCGGATGAGGAAGCTGGTCCAGAACGGCAGGATCACCAGCATCATCAGCGTCGGGCGCCATTCCTGCGGGGTGCGGGCCATCGCATAGGCAATGGGATAGCCCGCGATCAGGGTCAGCAGCGTGGCAACAAAGGCGATGCGCAGCGAGCTGAGATAGGCTTTCCAGTAAAGGTCATCCTGGGTCAGCCAGACGAAATTCTCGAAATCCAGCCCGGCCAGAAAGGCACCGATGCCCTCGGCCCAGTCGAACTGCGGCATGTAGGGCGGGCGCGCCAGGGCGACGTCGGAGAGCGAGATTTTCAGGACAATGGCAAAGGGCACCAGGAACAGCGCCGCCAGCCAGGCGTAGGGCAGGGCGATCAGCAGAAAGCGGCGCATCAGTCGGCCAGCAGAACGCCTGCCGTGGCGGTCCAGGACAGCCAGACAGAGTCTTCCCAAGTGAAGGCGCGGCGGGAGATGCGGCGGGTGTTGGCGGTCTGCGCCTTGATCACCCCGCCCGAGGGCAGCTCGACGTGGTAGGTGGAGATATTGCCGAGGTAAGCGATATCGAGAATCCGGCCCTGCACCGCGTTGGCTGCATCGACGGGCTGTTCGGCGCTGATCGTGACCTTCTCCGGTCGGATCGCCAGGTGGCATTTCTGCCCGTCGGAAAATGTGCTGGCGCTCTTCACATCGAGCGGCTTCTGCCCTTCGGTCCACGCCATCGCGTAGCGGTCTTCGCCCACTCGCGTGGCGGTGCCCTCGATGATGTTCACATCACCAATAAAATCAGCCACATACACCGAGTTCGGTGTTTCGTAGATGCGGTCCGGGGTGGCCACCTGCACGATGCGGCCGTGGTCCATCACCGCAACCCGGCTGGCCACGGTCATCGCTTCTTCCTGGTCGTGGGTCACGATCACGAAGGTGGTGCCGGTCTTCTCCTGAATATCCATCAGCTCGAACTGGGTGTCCTGGCGCAGTTTCTTGTCGAGCGCGCCGAGCGGCTCGTCCAGCAGCAGAAGCTTTGGCGCCTTGGCCAGCGAGCGCGCCAGTGCCACCCGCTGGCGCTGGCCGCCGGAGATCTGGTGCGGCTTGCGGCGGGCGAAGTTCTCCAGCCGGGTCAGGCGCAGCATTTCGGTGACGCGGCCGGCAATGTCATCCTTGGCCATGCCCTCGCGCTTGAGGCCGAAGGCGATGTTCTCCCAGACCGACAGGTGCGGGAACAAGGCGTAGGACTGGAACATCATGTTGACCGCGCGCTTGTTCGGCGGCACCCGGGCGATGTCCTGCCCGGCGAGGTAGATGGTGCCCTCGGTCGGGGTCTCGAACCCGGCCAGCATCCGCATCAGGGTGGTCTTGCCGCAGCCCGACGGCCCCAGGAGGGCAAAGAATTCGCGCTCGTGAATGCCGATGGTCAAGTCGTCGATGGCGGTGAATTCGCCAAAACGCTTGGTCACATTCTGGAACTGGATCAGGGGCTTGGCCTGGGGATCGTTCCAGGGCTCGAAAACGGAGTTGGTCACGCCGGCCTCCTTCGAGGTGCTCGGGGAGGTCTTCTGGGTCGGGAGGGTCTGAACGTCCATTTGGGAAAGGGTCCCTGTGTGGCGGGGAGAGGGGGCAGGGCGCGGTCTGTGCGCCCTGCCGGTCCGGGCACGGATCAGGTGCCGGACTTGATCTTGGTCCACAGGCGCGTCACCACGCGCTGCACCTTGGGTTCGTAGGGCGTGGTGGTGAAGAGGTTCTCCAGCGTCTTTTCGTCCGGGTAGATCGCCGGGTCGCCGCTCACGTCCTCGACCAGGTGCTCCTGCGAGGCCTTGTTGCCGTTGGCGTAGTAGACGTAGTTCGACGCCGCCGCCATGTTCTTGGGATCCATGATGAAATTCAGGAACTTGTGCGCCGCATCCGGGTTCGGCGCGTCAACCGGGATGGCCATCTGGTCGAACCACATCTGGGCGCCTTCCTTGGGCGCGTGATAGGCGATCTCGGCACCGTTGCCCGCTTCGGCGGCGCGGTCGCGGGCCTGCAGGATGTCGCCGGACCAGCCAACCGCGACGCAGATGTCGCCGTTGGCCAGCGCATTGATGTATTCGGAAGAATGGAACTTCTGGATGTGCGGGCGGATCGGGGCAAAGACCTCCTCCGCCTTGGCGATTACATCCGGGTCATGGCTGTCGGGATCCTCGCCGATGTAATTGAGCGCCGCGGGAATCATCTCAGCCGGGGCGTCCAGGAAATGCACGCCGCATTCCGCGAGCTTTTCCATGTTCTCCGGCTTGAACACCAGGTCCCAGCTGTCGATGGGCGCATCCTCGCCCAGGATTTCCTTCACCTTATTGACGTTCGCGCCAATACCGGTGGTGCCCCACATGTAGTTGATCGAGTATTCATTGCCGGGATCGTACTGCGCGGTGCGTTTCTCGATCAGATCCCACATATGCTCATGGTTGGGCAGCTTTTCCATGTCCAGCTTCTGGAAGGCGCCCGCCGCAATCTGCCGCTGCAGGAATGTGCCGGAGGGCACCACCACGTCATAGCCGGAGCCGCCCGCCAGCATTTTGGTTTCCAGAACCTCGTTGCTGTCAAAGACGTCGTAGATCAGTTCGATGCCGGTGTCTTCCTCGAACTTCGCAAGCAGGTCCTCGTCGATGTAGTCGGACCAGTTGTAGACGCGCACCTCTTCCGCGGCGGCACCGGCAGCGATCAGCGCGGCGGCGGCGGTCAAGGTCATCGTTTTCAGTGTCATGGAAATCTCCCTGTGCGTGCCGGTTTCGCAGCCCGGCTGGAATGGATTTGATCAAGTTTTGCCTGATTGGGCAATACCGTTTATGTTTTCACCCGGGCAGAGATGGTGCAAGCTGCCCGCAAAAGCGGAGGTGAAACCCAAGGTGAACGAGACCAATATGCAGGCCGCAGCGGCAGCGGACGGCGGCGCCAAACAGCCGGCCCATGAAACCGTCTACCAGACCCTGCGGGCGCAGATTCTGTTCGGGGAGCTGGCGCCGGGACAGGCGGTGACGATCCAGGGGCTGGTGGAGGCGCTGGGCGCGGGCATGACGCCGGTGCGCGAGGCGATCCGGCGGCTGATCTCGGACGGTGCGCTGATGTTTCAGGGCAACCGCCGCGTGTCGGTGCCCGAGCTGACGACCGAGGATCTGGATGAGCTGGTTTTTGCAAGAAAAACAATCGAGTGCGAGCTTGCGCGCCGGGCTACCCTGCGCATTGCGGAGACCCGGATTGCAGATCTTGAGGCCATCGACGGTGCGCTCGACAAGGCCATCATGGGCGGCGACGTGGCAGGCTACCTGGTGCAGAATTACAGCTTCCATACCGTGCTGTACGGGGAGGCCGGCGCCCCCATCCTCAGCGACATGGCAGACCGGCTGTGGCTGCGCTTCGGCCCCTCGCTGCGGGTGGTCTGCGGGCGGCTTGGCACCCAGAGCTTTCCGGACCGGCACAAGGACATTCTGGAGGCGCTGAAGCGGCAGGACGCCGAACTGGCGGCGCTGGCGATGGAGCGCGATGTGACGCAGGGCATGGAGCAGGTGCGGCAGGGGCTGGACGCGGCCAACTGATTCGATTGACACGCGGATATTTGATCATATTCTGGGCAACAATCTGTCTTTCTCAGGAGCCAGTCTCATGACCGTGATCACCAACCACATGCCGACGGGCGAGCTGCAGGCGCTCGACGCGGCGCATCACATGCATCCCTTCACCGCCAACGGCGAGCTGGCGCAGAAGGGCGCGCGCATCATCACCCGCGCCAGCGGCGTGCATCTGACCGACAGCGAGGGCAACGAGATCCTCGACGCGATGGCCGGGCTGTGGTGCGTGAACATCGGCTATGGCCGCGACGAGCTGGCCGAGGCCGCCGCCCGCCAGATGCGCGAGCTGCCCTATTACAACACCTTCTTCCAGACCTCGCACGTGCCCGCCATCGCGCTGGCGGCGCGGCTGGCAGAGCTGGCGCCGGGCGATCTCAACAACGTGTTCTTCGCAGGCTCCGGCTCGGAGGCGAATGACACCAACATCCGCATGGTGCGCCACTACTGGGCCGAAAAGGGCAAGCCCGGCAAATCCATCCTCATCAGCCGCAAGAACGCCTATCACGGCTCCTCGGTCGGCAGCGGCTCGCTGGGCGGCATGAGCGGCATGCACGCCCAGGGCGGCCTGCCGATCCCGGACATTCACCACATCAACCAGCCGGACTGGTGGTCCGAGGGCGGCGACATGCCGCCGGAGGAGTTCGGCCTCGCCCGCGCCCGCGAGCTGGAGGCGGCGATCCAGGAGCTGGGCGAAGACCGCGTCGCGGCCTTCATCGCGGAGCCGGTGCAGGGGGCGGGCGGGGTGATCGTGCCGCCGGAAACCTACTGGCCGGAAATCCAGCGTATCTGTGACAAATACGAGATCCTGCTGATCGCCGACGAGGTGATCTGCGGCTTCGGGCGCACCGGCAACTGGTTCGGCAGCGAAACCCTGGGCATCCGCCCCGACATCATGACCATCGCCAAGGGGCTGAGTTCGGGCTACGCGCCGATCGGCGGCTCGATCGTGAGCGACGAGGTCGCCGCGGTCATCGCGGGCGGCGAGTTCAACCACGGCTACACCTATTCCGGCCACCCGGTGGCGGCCGCGGTGGCGCTGGAGAACCTGCGCATCCTGGAGGAGGAAAACATCCTGGGCCATGTGCGCGACGTGGCAGCGCCCTATCTGAAACAGAAGTGGGAAGCGCTGGCCGGTCACCCGCTGGTGGGCGAGGCCAAGATCGCCGGTCTGATGGGCTCGATCGCGCTGACGCCCGACAAGGAAACCCGCGCGCCCTTTGCCGCCGAGGCAGGCACCGTGGGTTTCCTCTGCCGCGAGCGCTGCTTTGCCAACAACCTGGTGATGCGCCACGTCGGCGACCGGATGATCATCGCGCCGCCGCTGGTGATCACGCCCGCGGAGATCGACGTGCTGATCGCCCGGGCCCGCCAGGCGCTGGACGAGGCCTACGCGGAAGCCAAGGAGAAGGGCCTGCTGGCGGCGGCCTGACCCGGCTGTCTCTGGCGCGGCTCCGCCCTGCGCTCTGGAATCACCTGCCCCCGTGCCCGCCAGGGCGCGGGGGTTTTACGCTGAATTTGCGCCGCGGCCGCGAATTGCGGCGCCGCGCCGCAAAGCCCCCCTTGCGTGCCGCAAATCATCCGCTACGTTACGGAACTTACGATTTAATCACGCCAGCCGGTCCGCGATCAGCGCGGTCCGCCCGCCCGGCCCGCAGAGTCCGCGCGGCCGCGTCCAGAGGCGGAAAGATTATTTTTTTCATCCCTAGCACTCGCTATGCTGGGTGTGATTAAATCCACAACAAGCGCAGAGCTGAAATCTGCCAGAGGTTAAAAATAAACGGGGAGCCTGCTTTGGCTGATGCGTCAAACACTGATGCGTTCGTAGAGTTCGAACGCGTCCAAAAGAGCTACGATGGCGAAAATCTCGTTGTCAAAGATCTCAACCTCACCATGCCCAAAGGCGAATTCCTGACCATGCTGGGGCCGTCGGGGTCCGGCAAGACCACCTGCCTGATGATGCTGGCAGGGTTCGAGACCGCCACTCACGGCGATATCCGGCTGGGCGGCACCTCGATCAACAACATCCCGCCGCACAAGCGCGGCATCGGCATGGTGTTCCAGAACTACGCGCTGTTCCCCCACATGACCATCGCGGAAAACCTCTCGTTCCCCTTGGAAGTGCGCAAGTTGGGCAAGTCCGAGCGCGAGCAGAAGGTGAAGCGGGCGCTGGACATGGTGGAGATGGGCGCCTTCGGCGGCCGCCGCCCGGCACAGCTTTCGGGCGGCCAGCAGCAGCGGATCGCGCTGGCCCGCGCGCTGGTGTTCGAACCCGAGCTGGTGCTGATGGACGAACCGCTCGGCGCGCTCGACAAGCAGCTGCGCGAGAAGATGCAGTTCGAGATCACCAACCTGGCCCACAACCTCGGCATCACCACGGTTTATGTGACCCATGACCAGACCGAGGCGCTGACCATGTCGGACCGGGTTGCGGTCTTCGACGACGGCCGCATCCAGCAGCTGGCGCCGCCCGATCAGCTGTATGAAGAGCCGGAAAACAGCTTCGTCGCCCAGTTCATCGGCGAGAACAACACGCTGGAAGGCACTGTCAAGGAGATCAAGAACGGGCTGGCGCTGGTCCAGCTTGACGACGGCGGGCTGATCGACTGCAAGCCGGTGAACGTCTCCAAGCCCGGTGAGCGCACCCGCGTCTCGATTCGCCCCGAGCGGGTCGAGTACAACAAGGACCGCCTGCGCGAAGGCGTCCACACGCTGAAAGCGGAAGTGCTGGAATTCATCTACATGGGCGACATCTTCCGCACCCGGCTGCGGGTGGCCGGCAATGACGAGTTCATTATCAAGACCCGGAACGCACCCGACCAGGTCCGTCTTCAGCCCGGCCGGCAGATCGAAATCGGCTGGCTGCCGGAAGACTGCCGCGCGTTGGACGCCTGAGCCGGCGCGCCGCTTCGAACCCCCGGCGGGCGAACGACCGGGGGGGCAATTCACGACGACGAATTTCAACAAGGAGAGTATCTCTATGAAACTGACCAAACTGTCTGCTTTGGCGGCCTCGACGGCGCTTTGCGCGCCCGCTGCCTTTGCCGCCGAGATGGCCAACGAACTGACCCTGGTGTCCTGGGGCGGGGCCTATCAGCAGAGCCAGCAGAAGGCCTACGTCGAGCCCTATCTGGAGATGAACCCGGACGTGAAAATCATCTGGGATGAAAGCTCGGCCGAAGCGGTGGCCAAGCTGCGCGCGATGAACGAAGCCGGCAATGTGACCTGGGACCTGGTCGACGCGGTGGCCTCCGACGCGATGCGCCTATGCGACGAAGGCCTGGCGATGGAGCTGGACCACGACGAGGTGCTGGCAGAAGCGCCCGACGGCACCCCGGCCTCCGAAGACTTCGGCGACCTCTTGGTTTCCGACTGCTTCGTGCCGCAGATCGTCTATTCCACCACCTTCGGCTACCGCACCGACCTGATCGACGCGCCGGATTCGGTCTGCGCGATCTTCGACACCGAAAAGTACCCGGGCAAGCGCTCGCTGCAGAAGCGCCCGATCGACAACATGGAATGGGCGCTCTACTGCGACGGCGTCGAAAAGGACGAGCTCTATGACGTGCTGGGCACCGACGAAGGCGTCGACCGCGCGCTGGCCAAGCTCGACACCATCAAGGACCAGGTGGTCTGGTGGACCGCCGGTGCTGAAACCCCGCAGCTCCTGGCTGATGGCGAAGTGGTGATGGGGTCCACCTTCAACGGCCGCCTGTTCTCCGCGATTGCCGAGCAGGACCAGCCGATCGGGATGCTCTGGGACATGCAGTCCTTCGATCTGGACGGCTGGATCGTGCCCGAAGGCCTGCCCGAAGACCGCCTGGCCCGCGTGATGGACTTCCTGAAGTTCGCCACCGACACCCAGCGTCTGGCCGATCAGGCCGCCTACATCTCCTACGGCCCGGCCCGCGCCTCTTCGGCGCCGCTGGTCGGCCAGCATGCCGAACTGGGCATCGAGATGGCGCCGCATATGCCGACCGATCCGGCCAACTCCGGCAACGTGCACACCTATGACTACGAATGGTGGGCCGACAACCGCGATGATCTGGACGCCAAGTTCCAGGCCTGGCTGGCGAAATAATCGCCTGACCGCGATCTGACCATCGGGAAAGGGCTCACGCCGAGGTGCCCTTTCCCCACCATAAAGAACCCGACAGGGGGTTTCCCAACATGAGCGATACAACCCTTTCCGGACCGGTGCTTGCCGCCGACGGCAGGCCGCTGAAGCGCAGCCTGGCCCGTGCCCTCCGGATGCAGAAGATCCGCGCGCTGATGCTGATCGCGCCGCTTTTGCTTTTTGTCCTGCTGACCTTCATTCTCCCGATCGCGGACATGCTGTTCCGCTCGGTCGAGAACCGCATCGTGCAGGACACCCTTCCGCAGACCGTGGTGGCGGTGCAGCAGTGGGACGCCGACAGCGGTGAAATCCCGCCCGAACCGGTGTTCGAAGCGCTGGCCTACGACATGGTGGAGGCTGCCGAGCGCAAGGAACACACCCGTGTTGGTTCCCGGCTGAACTATGAAACGCCCGGCATCTCCTCGCTGTTCCGCAAGGCAGGCCGCCGCGCCGACGACATCGGCGAGGGTTACCTGAAACAGTTTGCAGCCCTCGACCCCGCATGGGAGGAGCCGCAGACCTTTCTCGCGATCTTCGCCGATCCCGAGTGGCTGGAGGACCGCGCAAGCAGCGAAAAGGAGCCGCGCTTCCGCCTTTCGGATGCCGCGCGCAATGCGCTGCCTGTGGCCAGTGCCGCCTATCTCAGCTTTGCCCGCACTATTCAGGACGAGGATAACGACAGCCCGACCGAGGAAGAGCCCTGGGCGCCGGTCTATATGGCGCTGCATGCCGACCTCGCGGCCAATCCCTTTGCCGTCCGGGCTTTCGAAGGCGACCCGCAGCGCCTGCTGCAGGAAGCCGCCGCGCTGATCGAATCGGGTCAGATGGAAACCGAATCCGCCCGCGACGCCTTCATCAAGATGGACAAGGACTGGGCCGACCCCGAGGTCTGGCGCACCCTCAAGACTTATGCCGGCAAATACACCAACGGCTACTTCCTGAATGCCGCCGATCTGCAGAAAAGCCCGGACGGCCCCGAGCTGCGCCCCGAAGACGAGCGCATCTACGGCACCCTGTTCCTGCGCACGCTGGTGATGTCGCTGGCGATCACCTGCAGCTGCATCGTGCTCGGCTACCCGGTGGCCTGGATTCTCGCCAACCTGCCGTCGCGCACCGCTAACCTCTTGATGATCCTGGTGCTGCTGCCGTTCTGGACCTCGCTCCTGGTGCGCACCTCGGCCTGGAAGGTGATGCTGCAGCAGCAGGGCGTGATCAACGACACGCTGGTCTGGCTGGGGCTGGTCAGCGACAGCGACCGGCTGGTGATGATCAACAACCAGTTCGGCACCATCGTGGCGATGACCCACATCCTGCTGCCGTTCATGATCCTGCCGATGTATTCGGTGATGCAGACCATCAACCCCACCTACCTGCGGGCGGCGAAATCCCTGGGCGCGACCAACTGGACGGCGTTCTGGCGGGTTTATTTCCCGCAGTCGGTGCCGGGCATCGGCGCGGGCTCGATCCTCGTTTTCATCCTGGCAATCGGCTACTACATCACGCCGGAACTGGTCGGCGGCACCAAGGGTGTCTTTATCTCCAACCGGATCGCCTTCCACATCTCGCAGTCGCTGAACTGGGGCCTGGCCGCAGCACTCGGGACCATCCTGCTGGTGGTCGTGCTCGGGCTCTACTGGGCCTATGACAAGATCGTCGGCATCGACAACGTGAAACTGGGATAACCGATATGGCTTTGACACCTGTTGAAAACCAAACCCCCGGTTTCACCGCCGCGGTGGCCGCCGCCGCAGGCGCCTTCTTCGGCCTCTTCGTGGGCACCGCCCAGGGCTCAGGCTTGATCGGCGTGCTGGCGGGGGCCGTGCTTCTGGGTGTGATCGGCTTCGTCGCGGCCGGGCTCACGGAAAAGGAAACCCCGCTGCGCTGGCTGCTGCTCGCGGTCTTCGCGGCGGCGGGCTTCCTGCTTGGCGGCATCGTCGCCGGAGTGATCGGCGCGCTCTTCGGCTGGTTCACCGGCTGGTTCGTGTTCTGGATCGCCACCTCGCGCTACCGCGCCCACCTGGCGCCGTACCTCACCCCGGGCCAGGTGCTCTGGCATTATGCCTTCCGGGTGATCTGCGGGGTGATCTTCGTCTTCCTGATCACGCCGATACTGGTGGTGATGCCGCTCAGCTTCAACGCCGAGGACTTCTTCACCTTCACGCCTGAGATGCTGCGTTTCGACCCTGAGGGCTATTCGCTCAAGCACTACCGGGACTTCTTCACCAACGACGACTGGCAGCAGGCGCTGTGGAACTCGGTGAAGATCGCGCCGATGGCAACAATCCTGTCGGTGGGCTTCGGCACCCTGGCGGCAATTGGCCTGAGCCAGCCGCATGTGCCCTTCCGCCGCGCCATCATGGCAATCCTGATCTCGCCGATGATCGTGCCGCTGATCATCTCGGCGGCGGGGATGTACTTCTTTTACAGCCGGATCGGCCTGCAAGGCACCTACTTCGGCGTGGTGCTGGCGCATGCGGCCCTGGGCATCCCCTTCGTGATCATCACCGTGACCGCGACGCTGGTGGGCTTCGACCGCTCGCTCACCCGCGCGGCGGCGAACATGGGCGCAGGGCCCGTCACCACCTTCTTCAGGGTGCAGATGCCGCTGATCCTGCCCGGCGTGATCTCCGGCGGCCTGTTTGCCTTCATCACCTCCTTCGACGAGGTGGTGGTGGTGCTCTTCGTCGGCTCCGCCGGGCAGAAGACGCTGCCCTGGCAGATGTTCATCGGTCTGCGCGAGCAGATCTCGCCCACCATCCTCGCGGTGGCGACGATCCTGGTGGTGATCTCCATCGCGCTGCTCACCACGGTCGAGATGCTGCGCCGCCGCTCCGAGCGCCTGCGCGGCATGTCCCCAAGCTGACGCCAAGAACCACAAACCAAAACAAAAACAGGCCCCCAAGCGGGGCCTGTTCTGCAACTTTCTGACCCGAAATACCCCGGGGGTGAGCCCGGACAGCGTCCGGGCGAGGGGGCTGGCCCCCTATTTCACCGCAAACCTTACCGCAGCCGTTCCAGCATGGCCGGAGAGGCATAGCCATCCGGCACCAGCCCGCGCGCCTCCTGAAAGGCGCGCACGGCTTGGATCGTGTTGGGCCCGATGCGCCCGTCCACGCCTTGCGTGTCAAACCCGGCAGCACTCAGCCGCCGCTGCAGCTCCTCACGCTCGGCCCGGCTCAGCGCCCGGTCGCCGCGGGGCCAGCTGCTTTGCAGCGGCGCGGCGCCCTTCAGCCTGTCCGACAGGTGCCCGACCCCAATCACATAGGCATCGGCGGCATTGTAGCGCTCGATCACCGAGAAATTCTTGAAGATCATGAAGGCCGCACCGTTCCGGCCCGCAGGCAGCAGGATCGAGCCCTGGCCGTGATCCGCCACCGCCTCACCATTGATGCCGCGCACGCCCAGGCGCGCCCAGTCCGAGGGCAGCTTGGTGATTTCCCGGTCCGCCAGCCGGTAGTCAAAGCCCGCGGGCAGCCGCACTTCGACCCCCCAGGGCTGACCCGTCACCCAACCCGCCTTGTTCAGGTAGGCCGCGGTGGAGGCGAGCGCGTCCGAGGGGTCGTCCGACCAGATGTCGCGCTTGCCGTCGCCGGTGAAATCCACCGCGAATTGCAGATAGGACGCGGGAATGAACTGGGTATGCCCCATGGCGCCGGCCCAGCTGCCGGTCATCTTGCGCGGCGGCACGTCACCCGCCTGCAGAATCTTGAGGGCTGCGATCAGCTGATTCTCGAAAAATTCCCCGCGGCGCCCGTCGAAGGCCAGCGTCGTGAGCGAGCGCACCACGTCCATGCTGCCGCGGAAGGTGCCATAGCTGCTTTCCAGCCCCCAGACCGCCGCCACAACTTCCTTGTCGACGCCATAGGCCGCCTCGATCTTTTCCAGCCGCTGCCGCTGGGCGGCGAGGGCGGCGCGGCCGTTCCGCACCCGCGTGTCCGACGCGGCGCTGTCGAGATATTGCCAGATCGTCTTGCTGAACTCGGACTGGTTGCGGTCGCGGCGGATCACCTCCGGGTCGGGGGTGACGCCGGCCAGCGCCGCATCCAGCGTGTACACGCTGATCCCCTGCGCCAAAGCGCGGCTGCGGAACCCCGTGAGCCAGTCCTGGAAACGCGCCTCCTCCGCGGCTTGCTCGGGCGAGGCAGCCAGGGAACCGTCCGGGCGCGCAAGCGGGCGCAGCGAGGCCGCGCTGGCGGTGCGGACGCCGATGTCCTGCGCCACACCGGCACCGGGCCGTCCCTCGGGCCTGAGAGAGCTGTCGGGCGGTGCCGTGCCAGCCAGTGCCGTGCCGCCTGCCAGCAGGGATGCCGTCAACCAAATACGCATAGGAATACCTCAATAACGTGCTGCTCCCCTTCACCTTAGCGGCGGGGGATGCAGCGAAAAAGGGCCGCCCGCAACAATGGCGGGAGCTTGCCTGCGGTGGTCTGCCAGGGCTGGCCGGTCAGCTGCGGCGCTTGCGCTCGACCTTGCGTTTGACCTTGGCGGATTTGAGCTTGGACTTTGCGGCCTTGCGCTTGGCTGGCTGGCCTGCCGGGCTGCGCCGGCCTCCCTTGCCGCCCCTGCCGCCGCGGGGCAGCTTGGCGTCCTCGATCGACAGCAGTTCCAGCTCCAGCCCGCCGGTGACCGGCGCGGCCTCGGTCAGCCGCACGGTGACACGCTGGCCGATGGCCAGCGTGAGCCCGGTATCCGATCCGGTCAGCGTCCCGGCCTGCGGGTCGAAATGGAAGAACTCCCGCCCGATCGAGCGCACCGGCACCAACCCGTCGGCGCCGGTCTCGTCCAGCTTCACGAAGGCGCCGAAGCGGGCGATGCCGCTGATCCGGCCGGCAAACTCATTGCCCACCCGCTCGCTCAGGTAAGCGGCCAGGTAACGGTCGGAGGTGTCGCGTTCGGCAATCATCGAGCGGCGCTCGGTGTCGGAGATATGGGTGGCGGTCTGCTCCAGCCGCTCGATCTCCTCCGCCGTCAGCCCGTCGTCGCCCCAGCCATGCGCCGAGATCAGCGAGCGGTGCACGATCAGGTCGGCGTAGCGGCGGATCGGCGAGGTGAAATGCGCGTAGTTCCTGAGCGCGAGGCCGAAGTGGCCGAAGTTCTCCGGGTTGTAATAGGCCTGCTGCATCGAGCGCAGGGTGGAGATGTTGATCAGCTCCGCGTCCTCGGTCCCGGCGGCGCTGTTCAACAGCGCGTTCAGGTGCCGGGTCTGCAGAACCTGCCCCTTGGCGAGGTTCAGCCCGGCGGCGCGGGCAGTTTCGCGCAAGGCTTCCAGCTTGTCCTGGGCCGGCTCTTCGTGCACGCGGAACAGCAGTGGCGAACGCTTCTTGATCAGCGTCTCGGCGGCGGCGACATTGGCGAGGATCATGAACTCCTCGATCAGCTTGTGCGCATCCAGCCGGTCGCGGAAGGCCACCGAGGTCACGGTGCCGTCCTTGTCCAGCACGATCTTGCGCTCCGGCAGATCCAGATCCAGCGGCTCGCGCGTCGCGCGGGCGCGCCGCAGCGCCGCATACGCGCCGTAGAGCGGCTTGATCACGCTCTCCAGCAGCGGCGCGGTCTTCTCGTTCGGATCGCCGTCCCGGGCTGCCTGCACCTCCTGGTAGTTCAGCGAGGCGGCGGAGCGCATCAGCCCGCGCACAAAGCGGTGGCCGGTCTTGTTGCCCGCGGCGTCGATCTGCATCCGCACCGCCAGACAGGCGCGCGGCACGCCTTCGTGCAAGCTGCAGAGATCACCCGACAGCCGGTCCGGCAGCATCGGCACCACCCGGTCGGGGAAGTAGCTGGAGTTGCCGCGCTTGCGCGCCTCGCGGTCGAGCGCCGAGCCCGGGCGCACGTAGGCGGCGACATCGGCAATTGCCACCCAGATGACAAAACCGCCGGGGTTTGCCGGGTCGTCGTCCTCATGCGCATAGCAGGCGTCGTCGTGGTCACGCGCGTCAGCCGGGTCGATGGTGACCAGCGGCAGCTCGCGCAGATCCTCGCGCCCCTTCAGCCCCTTGGGCTTAACGGCGTCGGCCTCGGCCAGCACGTCTTCGGGGAAGTCGTCAGGGATGCCGTGCTGGTGGATCGCGATGAGCGACACCGCCTTGGGCGCCGCCGGATCGCCCAAGCGTTCGACGATGCGCGCGCGCGGCAGGCCCATGCGGGATTTGGGCCCGGCCTGTTCGGCCTCCACCAGCTCGCCGTCGCGGGCGCCCTTGGTGGCATCGCCCGCGACCATCCATTCGTTCGAGGATGCCTTGTCGATCGGCACCACGCGGCCGCCCTCGGCGCCGCTGCGGAAGATGCCCAGCACCCGTTTCGGGCCGGAGGCGATGCGGCGGATCAGCCGGGCCTCGTAGTTGTGGTCCTGATCCGGCACCGCGGTCAGCCGGGCCAGCACGCGGTCGCCTTCGCCAAGCGCCGGGTCCGAGGCCTTGGTGAGGATCAGGATGATCGGCTCGATGCCTTCGCCGTGCCATTCCAGCGGACGGCCGTAAAGATCGCCATTGTCGTCCGGCGCCTTCACCTGCAGAACCGTCACCGGCGGCAGCTGGTCCGGGTCGCGGTAGGTCTTCTTGCGTTTCTGCAGGTGGCCTTCGGCCTCCAGCTCCTTCAGCAGGCGCTTGAGGTCGATGCGGTCGGCGCCCTTGATGCCAAAGGCCTTGGCAATGTCACGTTTGGCAGTCTGCGTCGGGTTGGCGGAAATCCAGTCGAGGATTTCGGCCTTCGTGGGAATACGGCTCATGTCTCCGCCCTAGCACGGCGCGCGGGGCGCGTCATGGGGGAAAAGCGTATGTGCCGTTCAGCGCAGGCGGTGCTCCGGCCGACCGGTGCGCAAGTCCGCACCGGTATCAACGTCGCGCAGGACATCGGTGAAGGCGATGCGCAGGCCGGGTGCCGTGGCCAGCGTGTCGGCCAGCGCGTGTTCGCTGGACCAGCGCACGTTTTCGAACAGGCCGTCGGGCAGGCGGGCGGGGTGCTTGGCCGCCACCAGCCAGTAACCGCCGTCCTCCGCCGGGCCGAAGACGGCCTCGTGATCGCCCAGGGCCTTGAAGGCGCGGGCGACATGGGCGCGTGTGACGCCGGGAATGTCGCCGCCGATCAGACAGGTGGGAGGGACGATGCGGGAAGGGACGCGCCTGACCCTGGGGGGGTGCGAAAGCGCCCTCCCGTTTTGCCGGAGGCAAACCTGCGGTTTGACGCGAGGGTCGGGCGCGGCCCGGCCCGCGGCCGGGCCAGACAGGCGATTTTGGGGCGCCGCCTGAAGCATCCGTTTCATCCGCGCGCCCAGATCACCGCCACCCTGCGCCAGCCGCGGCAGGTCCGCGGGCCAGGCGCGCGAAGCAACCGCCCGCTCCGGCGCCACCGCCAGCACGATCTGCCAGCGCGGATCGCGCAAGGACCGGATCAGGGCTGCGGTCTGGTGGCGGAACCACCAGGTGGCCGGGATCACGCCGATGTCACGCCCCAGGCGGGTCTTGACGCGGCCCGGGCGCGGCTCTTTCAGCATGATGACGAGGCGCGGGCGCATGTGCGGGCGTCTCAGGCGAAATAGTCCTTCAGGATGCGGGTATAGATTGCCTTCAGCTGCTCGATCTGCGCCACTTCCACGCATTCGTCGACTTGGTGCATGGACTTGCCGACCAGCCCGAACTCCACCACCGGGCAGTGGGCCTTTACGAAGCGCGCATCCGAGGTGCCGCCGGTGGTCGAGAGCTCCGGCTTCACGCCGGTCTCGGCCTCCACCGCCGCCGCGACCAGATTCGACAGCGCCCCCGGAGGCGTGATGAAGCTCTCGCCCGATATCTTCACCTCCATGCCGATCTGCAGCCCGAATTCTTCCGCCACCTTGTCCGCCTCGCTCTGCAGCCACTCAGACAGGCTGGCGCCGGAATGGGCATCGTTGAAGCGGATGTTCACGGTGGCGCGGCTCTGCGCCGGGATCACGTTGGTCGCCGGGTTGCCGGTGTCGATGGTGACAACCGCCAGGGTGGAGGCGTCGAAATGCTCGGTGCCCTTGTCCAGCTCGTGGCTCGCCAGCCGGTCCATCAGCCGCGCCATCGCGTTCAGCGGGTTGTTGGCGCGGTGCGGATAGGCGGAATGGCCCTGCACACCGGTCACCGTGAACCAGGCCGAGAGCGAGCCGCGGCGGCCGATCTTGATCATCTCTCCCATGGTGCTGGGGCAGGTGGGCTCGCCCACCAGGCAGACCGACATCTTCTCGCCCGCGCGCTCCATATGCTCCAGAAGTGCTGTGGTGCCGTCCACCGCGTCGCCTTCCTCGTCCCCGGTGATGGTGAGGATCACGGCACCGTCGGGGGGCGTGTCGCGCACGAAGTCGATGGCAGCAGCGGCAAAGGCGGCGACGCCCGATTTCATGTCGGTGGCACCGCGGCCGTACATGACCCCGTCTTTGATTTCGGCGCCGAAGGGCGCCATGGTCCAGGCGGCCTCGTCCCCCAGCGGCACCACGTCGGTGTGGCCGTTGAAGCCGAAGGTCCTGGCGTGGCCTTTCTGCCCCCAGCGGGCAAACAGGTTGGCAATGCCGCCGCGGTCAACCCGGGTGCACTCAAAACCCGCCCCGCTCAGCAGCTTTTCCAGGAGCACCAGCGCCCCGCCTTCCACGGGCGTGACCGAGGGGCAGCGGATCAGGTCGGCGGTCAGTTGGACGGGATCGGTCTGCGGCATGGGGCAAGCTCCTGAAACGCTGGGGTTGCCTTGGCCTAGCGCGGATCGGCCTCCGGTTCAATTGGGGCCGCCCTGCGGCGCCACGGCCACGCCGCGCGGCCTCTGCGATCCGGGCTGGCCCGCCGCGCTTGCGCGGTGGCGGAATCCCGCCTAGTGGAGCCGCTATAGATCAATCTCCGGCTGCCGAGCGTTCCCTTGCGATTATTCCGCCTGTCCCTCCTTCTCACCCTGATATCTTGGGGGCAGTGGCTGCCAGCCCAGGTGCTGACCGTGAACACGGTGACCCGGCCGCCGTTTTCGATGCTGGAGGGCGGGCGCGACACCGGTTTTTCGCTCGAAGTCCTGGACGCGCTGGCAACCCGCCTGGGCTGGAGCTACGCGGTCAACCGGGCCGACAGCTTTGCCGGGATGCTCGACGGCGTGCGCAGCGGCGCGAGCGACCTGGCCGCGGCCAATATCTCGATCACCGCGGCGCGCGAGGTGGAGATGGACTTCAGCCAGCCAATCTTCGAGAGCGGCCTGCAGATCATGGTGCAGGCCGATGACGTGCGCGCGCCCTCGCTGCTGAGGGCGCTGCTGTCCTGGGATCTGGCCGCAGCCATCGGCATCGCCTTCGTGCTGCTGCTGGGGGGCGGCATGATGATGTGGGGGTTCGAGCGCCGCGCCCAGCCCTATTTCGACCGGCCCCTGAAGGAGGCCTGGTTTCCGTCGTTCTGGTGGGCGCTGAACCTGGTGGTGAACGGCGGCTTCGAGGAGCGCGTGCCGCGCACGCCGGTCGGGCGCATTTTCGGCGTGGTGCTGGTGATCTCCTCGCTATTCGTGGTCTCGGTCTTTGTCGCCAAGATCACCGCGGTGATGACGGTGGAAGCGATCAGCGGCTCGGTTAATTCGGTGAACGACCTTTACGGCAAGGAGGTCGGCACCATCGAGGGCTCCACCGCGGCCGGATTCCTGGACCGGCGCGAGATCGGCTATGCCGCCTATCCCGGGCTGCAGCCGCTGCTTGCCGCCTTCGAAGCCCGGGAGCTGAATGCGGTGGTGTTTGATGCGCCGGTGCTGAACTACTACATCCGCCAGGGCGGGCATGAGTTCGGCCGCACCGTGGGGCCGGCCTTTCTGCGGGAGAACTACGGTCTGGTGTTCCCGGCCGGCTCGCCGCTGGTGGAGGACGTGAACCGGGTGCTGCTCAGCCTGCAGGAAGACGGCACCTATGACGCCATCTACCGCAAGTGGTTCGGCAGCCAGTATTAAATCCGCCGCCGCGGTATCGGCGCGCGGTCGCTGCCAGCGGGTGATCTAGTGCACCACCGGCTCCTCGCCGTCGAAGAAGGGGGTCATCTGCGCCACGATCACCGCGTTTTCGTCCAGCGCCCGCTGCATCAGCGCGCGTTCTTCCTCGCCGATCTCGTGGCCTTCGTCTTCGCGCTCCTGCAGGGTGCCGTAGCCGGTGACATCCAGCGGCGCAGTATCGGCCTGCTTGAGAATCGCCACGGTCTCGCGTACCGCCTCGGCCTCGTCGATGCCGGAGGCAAAGACCATCAGCGCAGCACCCGTGGCGCCGTCGGGCAGCCCGTCGCCGTCCTTGCGGCCGATCTGGACGAGGAGGGTGTAAACCTGCTGGCGGGAGGGTTTCTTTTGTTCCATGGCGCTGCCATATCGCTGCGGCGCCCTGCGGGTCAATCGAAATGGCCTGCGGCGGGGCCGAAGCAGGCGCAAAGTGAAAATACAGCAAAATCCTTCGCTGCCGCGGCGGCAGTGTTTACCCCGCAGCAACTGCAGGGCAGCTAGGCCCGTGGCAGCAACGGTTTTGGATTATGCATTTCGAAAAGGACATTAGATGAGCTCTGCCTCTGAACTGCCGGTCGATACCTCTGCCTCCGCCTGGCAGATGGCCAACGCCATGTTCGGCAATGGCATCGTCATCATGTCTGCCGATTACACCGGAGCAAGCTCGGCGTCGGGGATCTATTCCAACGGTGATTCGGCCGCGCCGGATCTGACGCCTTCGGACAGCGGCGTGATCTTGTCGACCGGCCGGGCGCAGGATGTGACCAACAGCAGCGGCGACGTGAACACCCGCGCCCATACCACCACCCAGCACAAGACCGCGGGCGATTCAGATCTGTCGGAGATCGCCGGCGGCAGCACCTACGACGCCGCCGTTTTCGAGGCGGATTTCGTGCCCGCAGGTTCGGTGCTGTCGATGCAGTTCGTGTTTTCCTCGGAAGAATACCTCGAATACGTCGATTCCGGTTTCAACGATGCCGTCGGGGTCTGGGTCAACGGGGTGCCGGCGCAGCTGACGGTGGGCGAGGGCGACATCTCGATCGACAACATCAATGACGAATCGAATTCCAACCTCTACGTCGACAACAGCCACCAGGACGATTCCTACAACACCGAGATGGACGGCTTCACCGTGACCTTGAAGCTGACGGCGCCGGTGAACCCGGGGCAGATCAACACCATCAAGATCGGCATCGCCGATGCAGGCGATGCCAAATACGATTCCAATCTGCTGATCGCCGGGGATTCGATCCAGACCGAGGTGATCGCGGCAGACGATTTGGTCTCGGTGCAGGAGGACGACAGCGCCACCATCGACGTGCTGGCAAATGACAGCCACGCCACCGGCGGCACCCTGCACATCACCCATATCAACAACCAGCCGGTCGTCGCAGGCGATACTGTCACCCTGGCCGATGGCGAGACGGTGACCTTGAACGACGACGGCACCTTCACCGTCACCGGCAAGGAAGACGTCGCCACCGACGAGGAAACCACCTTCACCTATACGGTCGCGGATGATGCGGGCACCTCGGACGTGGGCTTCGTCAAGATGACGACGACGCCCTGCTTCACCGAAGATACGCTGATCGACACCGTGCACGGCCCCATGCCGATTGCCGAGATCCGCCCCGGCACCCTGGTGCTGACCCGCGACGACGGCCCGCAGCCGGTGCGCTGGATCGGCCGCAGCCGCCGCCTGGCGGAAGGCCGCGACGCGCCGGTGCAGATCGCGGCGGGTGCGCTGGGGCAGCACGACGCGATGGAGCTGTCACCCTGCCACCGGGTGCTGGTCGCCTCAGGCAGTGCCGAGCTGATGTTCGGCGCGCGTCAAGTGCTGGTGGCGGCCAAGCATCTGGTCAACGGCACCACCGTCCGCCTCCGGCAGGACGCCCGGCCGGTCACCTATTTGCACCTGCTGTTCGACCGCCACCAGATCGTGCGCGGCAACGGCCTGGAGAGCGAAAGCTACCACCCCGGCGCGCAGAGCCTGGAGGGGCTGGATGAAGACACGAGGGCCGAGTTCATGGCGCTGATGGGCGACAGCTGGCGCAGCTACGGTGCTGCCGCGCGGATGTCCTTGAAAGCGCATGAAAGCCGCCTGCTGGCGGCCGAGCTTCAGTAGCGCGTCTGCATCCTGTAGCCCGGGTGGAAGGTCATCCGGGCAAATGTCACGGGCGCTTCCTGAAACCAGGTGGTGCGCTCCATCTGGAACAGCGGCACGCCCTCGCCGCTGCCGAGGAACCCCGACAGCCGCGCATCCGCGGCCACCGCCGCCAGCGAAATTTCCGCGTTGGAGAAGGGCACTTCGGCCAGCAGCCATTCGTTCGGGCCGGTCCGGGTGAAATCCGCCTCTGTCACATGCGGCACCGCGGCGGTGCTGATCCAGCGCTCCTCGAACTGGAAGGGGCGGTTGTCGGCGTAATGCATGCATTGCAGGTGCAGCACCTCCGCCGCCGCGGTCAGCCCCATCTGCGACGCAAGCCAGGGCGGCGCCGGCATCTCTTCGCGGTGCACCAGCGCGTAGCGGTAGGCGGCGTTCATCTCCTCCACCATCTGCCGCATCACCAGGATTTCCAGCTTGGCCTGCCGCACCGGGGTGAGCGCCACCCTTGTGCCGCTCTTGCGCTTGCGGTCGATGATGCCGCGCGCGGCCAGCTCCTGTAGGGCGCGGTTCACGGTGGCGCGGGCGCAGCCGAACTCCTCCGCCAGCTCCTGCTCGGTCGGCAAGAGTGCGCCTTGCGGCCAGACCCGGTTCTGGATGCGTTGCAGCACCTCGTCGCGGACGTCCTGAAAGCTGGTTTTCTTCCGCTGCTGCACCGGGTTGCCTGTTCTGTTGAGCCTGTCTGGGGTGGCCGGACTATGTCCGCCCGCGCCGAAGAATGTAAAGCCGTCCCGGCGTCCGGGAGCGGAGTGCGGGCTGCTCAGAGACTGTCCAAGAGCCCCCGCACTGCCGTTCGGTAGGCCGTTATGATCTCCGCCCGCGCGACGTGGCGGCCCTCCCGCACCACATGGCGCCCGGCGCTCCAGACATCGGTGACGGTGTTGTCGCCGGCGGCAAAGCACAGCCCGTCCAAGAGCTGCTCCGGCTGCAGAGCGCAAAGCGCCGGCGCGGTGCTGTCGATCGCGACCAGATCGGCGAGCGCGCCCGCTTCGATCCGCCCGGCATCGCGCCCCAGCGCCTGCGCGCCCCCCGCGGCGGCACCGAGATACAGCGTCTCCCCGACCGAGCCTTCGCCCGGCACCAGCACGTTGCGGGCCAGATCGCGCAGCCGCTGGGAGTATTCCAGCGTGCGCAGCTCTTCCGCCAGCGAGATCCGCACGTTGGAATCCGACCCAACCCCGAAGGCACCGCCCTCGGCCAGGTATTCGGGGCCGTTGAACGGGCCGTCGCCGAGGTTCGCCTCGGTCACCGGGCACAGGCCTGCCACCGCGCCCGAGCGGGCCATCGCCCGGGTCTCGGCGCTGGTCATGTGGGTGGCGTGGATCAGGCACCACCTGGCGTCCACAGGAGCGTTCTCAAGCAGCCACTCCACCGGCCGCGCGCCCAGCCAATCGCGGACATCCTCAACTTCCTTGGGCTGCTCCGCGATGTGGATGTGCACCGGCTGGCCGTCCTGAAGCGTCAGCACCTCCGCCAGGTCAGCCGGGCAGGTGGCGCGCAGCGAGTGCGGCGCGATGCCCACGCGGGTATCCGGAGGCAGATCGCGCGCTGCAACCTCTCGCGCCTGCGTCACCAGTTCACCAAACCCCTCGACGCTATTGCCAAACCGCTGCTGCCCGCCGCTCAGCGCCTGCTTGCCGGCACCGCCGTAGGTATAGAGCACCGGCAGGTGGGTGAGGCCGATGCCCGCCTCGCCCGCCGCCGCAAAGACCCGTTCGCTCAGCTCCGTCAGCGATTCGAACCGCGCCCCGCCCGGCTGGTGGTGCACGTAGTGGAACTCACCCGCCGCGACATAGCCGGCCTCCAGCATCTCCATGAAGACCAGCGCCGCGATGGCTTCATACTGTTCGGGCGTGAGGTGATCCATGAAGCGGTACATCAGGCTGCGCCAGGTCCAGAAGCTGTCCTTCCCGGCGGCGCGCACCTCGGTCATGCCGGCCATCGCGCGCTGGAAGCTGTGCGAATGCAGATTGCCAAGCGCGGGCAGCAGCGTGTCCACCCGGCAGTCCCCGTCCTGCACCACAGCATCAGTGTCGGCCGTGGCGATACGCCCGTCTGCAACCGTCAGGCGGAGGTTTGCGGCCCAGCCCTCGGGCAGGCGGGCGTGCCGGGCAAAAATCGTCTGCATCTGATCCTCATATGTATAGACATAATGAGCTTAATAGCATACCTTTCCGGCAGCAAGCTTTTTGAGGGAGTGAGATGCCCGAACCGTCTAAAACCGTTCTCCACAATGCCAATCTCGCCACGATGAAGGAGGGCGGCGCGCCTTACGGGCTGATTCCCGGCGGCACCGTTGCGCTCTTGGATGGCAGAATCGCCTGGGCCGGCGCGGGTGGCGATCTTCCCGCCGACTACGCGGACTGGCCGCGCCGGGATCTTGGCGGGCGCCTGCTGACGCCTGCGCTGATCGACTGCCACACCCATGTCGTCTTTGGCGGCAACCGCGCGATGGAGTTCGAGATGCGGCTGAACGGCGCGTCTTACGAGGAGGTCGCGCGGGCCGGCGGCGGCATCGTCTCCACGGTCTCCGCCACCCGCGAAGCCTCGCTGGAGGAACTGGTGCAGGACGCGCTGCCGCGGCTGGATGCGCTCTTGGCTGAGGGCGTGAGCACGGTGGAGGTAAAATCCGGCTACGGGCTGGATCTGGAAACCGAACTCAACATGCTGCGCGCCGCCCGGCGTCTGGGCGAGCTGCGTCCGGTGACGGTGAAAACAACCTTCCTCGGCGCCCATGCCACGCCTGCCGAGTACAAGGGCCGCGATGACGCCTATATCGACGAGGTCTGCATTCCGGCCCTGCGCGCCGCCGATTCCGAGGGGCTGGTGGATGCGGTCGACGGTTTCTGCGAGAACATCGCGTTTTCCCCGGCGCAGATCGAGCGCGTGTTCGAAGTGGCGCAGGAGCTGGGCCTGCCGGTGAAGCTGCACGCCGAGCAGCTGAGCCATCAGGGCGGCACTGCCCTGGCGGCCCAATACGGCGCCTTGTCAGTTGATCACGTGGAATACGCCACCGAGGATGATGCCAAGGCGATGGCCGCCTCCGGCTCCGTCGCGGTGATCCTGCCCGGCGCGTTTTATACCATCCGCGAAACGCAAGCACCGCCGATCGCGCATTTCCGCAGCCACGGCGTGCCGATGGCGCTGGCAACCGACTGCAACCCGGGCTCCTCGCCGCTGACCTCCCTGCTGCTCACCATGAACATGGGCTGCACCCTGTTCCGGATGACGCCGGAGGAGGCGCTGGCCGGCGTCACCCGCAACGCCGCCCGCGCGCTGGGTCTGGCAGACCGGGGCCAAATCGCCCCCGGCATGCGCGCCGATCTGGCGGTCTGGGACGTGGAGACGCCCGGCGAGCTTGCCTACCGCATCGGCTTCAACCCGCTTCACACCCGTATCTATGAGGGCAAACAATGATCGAGATGATTCAGATGGTTCCGGGCACAGTGACCCTGTCCACGCTGGAAGATATCTACCGCAACCTGACTCCGGCCAAGCTGGACGCCTCTGCGCGGGAACCGGTGGCGGCCGCCGCCCGGATGGTGGCGGAGGCTGCCGCGGGTGAGGAAGCCGTCTATGGCATCAACACCGGTTTCGGCAAGCTGGCCTCGACCAAGATTGCACCGGCGGATACTGCCACCCTGCAGCGCAACCTGATCCTGTCGCACTGCTGCGGCGTGGGCGAACCGCTGCCGGAGGACAGGACCCGGCTGATGATGACGCTGAAGCTCCTGTCGATGGGGCGCGGTGCGTCGGGCGTGCGCTGGCTGGTGATCGAGCAGATCGAGCAGATGCTGGAACGCGGCGTGGTGCCGGTGATCCCCTCGCAAGGCTCGGTCGGTGCATCCGGCGACCTGGCACCGCTGGCGCATATGGCGGCGGCGATGATCGGGGCAGGGGAGGCCACCTTTGAGGGCACACGCATGTCCAGCGCGGAAGCGCTGAAAAAGGCCGGGTTAGAGCCTATTGTGCTGGGTCCAAAAGAAGGATTGGGGCTGATCAACGGCACCCAGTTTTCGACCGCCTGCGCGCTGGCCGGGCTGTTCGACGCCTGGCGCATGGCGGAGGCCTCGATGGCGATTGCGTCTCTCTCCACCGATGCCATCATGGGTTCCACCGCGCCGCTGATCTCCGATATCCACACCCTGCGCGGCCATGCCGGGCAGATCGACGTGGCACGGGAAATGCGCGCCATCATGGAGGGTTCGGAAATCCGCGAGAGCCACCGCGAGGGCGACACCCGGGTGCAGGACCCGTACTGCATCCGCTGCCAGCCTCAGGTGGTGGGCGCAGCGCTGGACGTGCTGCGGATGGCGGCCAGGACGTTGGAGATCGAGGCCAACGCCGTCACCGACAACCCCTTGGTGCTGGTGAACGAAGGGCGCATCGTTTCCGGCGGCAACTTCCACGCCGAATATGTGGGCTTTGCCGCCGACCAGATCGCGCTGGCCGTGGCCGAAATCGGCGCCATTGCGCAGCGCCGGGTGGCCCTGATGGTGGACCCGACCTTGTCCTACGACCTGCCGCCCTTCCTGACGCCCGATCCCGGCCTCAATTCCGGCTTCATGATTGCCGAAGTGACCACCGCGGCGCTGATGAGCGAGAACAAGCATCTGGCCAACCCTTGCGTGACCGACTCGACCCCGACCTCCGCCAACCAGGAGGACCACGTGTCGATGGCCGCCCACGGCGCGCTGCGGCTTTCGAAGATGAACGCCAACCTCTCGGTGATCCTCGGCGTCGAAATGCTCTGCGCCGCGCAAGGGGTGGAGGCGCGCGCGCCGCTGAAAACCTCCGCCCGCCTGCAGGACGTGTTGGCGATGCTGCGCGCGGAGATCACCACTCTGGCCGATGACCGCTATCTGGCGCCGGATATCGAAACCGCCAGCGCCATGGTCCGCGCAGGCCGTGCTGCCAAGGCCGCGGGCGTGGAGGTGAAAGCATGATCGAAGTCACCCAAGGCGCCTCGCCGCTGGTGCTGGGGCTGCCCCACACCGGCACCGATGTGCCGCCGGACATTTGGGAGCGTCTGAACGGGACCGGCCGGGCGCTGGGTGATACCGACTGGCATATTCACGACCTCTATGCCGGGCTGGCGGAGGAGGTGACGGCCGTCCGTACTCCCATCCACCGTTACGTGATCGACGTGAACCGCGATCCCGCCGGTATCAGTCTCTATCCCGGGCAAAATACCACGACGCTGGTGCCTTTGACCGACTTCGACGGGCTGCCAATCTGGCGCGAAGGCCAGGAGCCGGACGAGGCGGAAATCGCCCGCCGCCGCGAGGCCTATCACACGCCCTATCACGCCGCCCTGGCGGCGGAGCTGGAGCGGGTGAAGGCCATTCACGGCTTTGCCATCCTCTATGACTGCCACTCGATCCGCGGCGACATTCCATTCCTGTTCGAAGGCCGCCTTCCGGATTTCAACGTAGGCACCAATATGGGCGAGACCTGCGATCAGGCTATCGAGTCCCTGACCGTGGCCCATTGCGAGGCGGCAGAGGGCTACACCTCCACTCTCAACGGGCGCTTCAAGGGCGGCTGGACCACCCGCCACTACGGGCGGCCCGCGGACGGCCTGCACGCCATCCAGATGGAGCTGGCGCAGGCCACCTACTGCGAGGAGGCGGCGCCCTGGACCTATCTGCCGGAGCGCGCGGACGCCCTGCGCGCCCATCTCACCAATATTCTCACCGATCTTCAGACCTGGAGGCCCGCATGAGCGATCCCCGCAAGAACTCCCGAGACATCTTCCCGCCCACCGGCCCGGAGCTCAACGCCAAGTCCTGGATGACCGAGGCGCCGCTGCGGATGATGATGAACAACCTGCACCCCGACGTCGCCGAAAACCCGCATGAGCTGGTGGTCTACGGCGGCATCGGCCGCGCCGCGCGCACCTGGAAGGATTTCGACCTGATCGTCGAGACCCTGAAGAACCTTGAGGAAGACCAGACCCTTATGGTTCAGTCGGGCAAGCCCGTGGGCGTGTTCCAGACCCACAAGGACGCGCCGCGGGTGCTGATCGCCAACTCCAACCTGGTGCCGCATTGGGCCAATTGGGACCATTTCAACGAGCTCGATAAGAAGGGCCTGATGATGTACGGCCAGATGACGGCCGGCTCCTGGATCTATATCGGCACCCAAGGCATCGTGCAGGGCACTTATGAGACCTTTGCCGAGGCGGGCCGCCAACATTACGGCGGCGACCTCACGGGCAAATGGATCCTGACCGGCGGCCTTGGCGGCATGGGCGGCGCGCAGCCGCTGGCGGCTGTATTCGCGGGCGCCTGCTGCCTCGCGGTGGAGTGCAACCCGGACTCGATCGACTTCCGCCTGCGCACCAGATACCTGGACGAAAAGGCCGAAACCCTGGACGAGGCACTGGAGATGATCGCGCGGTGGACAAAGGCGGGCGAGGCAAAATCCGTGGGTCTCTTGGGCAATGCGGCCGACGTGTTCGCCGAGCTGGTGGAGCGCGCCAAGGCGGGTGGTGTGAAGCCCGATATCGTCACCGACCAGACCTCCGCGCATGACCCGGTCAACGGCTACCTGCCGCAGGGCTGGACCATGGCGGAGTGGAAGGAAAAGCGCGAGAGTGACAAGAAGGCAGTGGAGAAAGCCGCCCGTGCCAGCATGAAGGTGCAGGTCAAGGCGATGTGCGATTTCCACGCGATGGGCATCCCCACCGTCGACTACGGCAACAACATCCGCCAGATGGCGCTGGAGGAGGGGCTGGAGAACGCCTTCGACTTCCCAGGTTTCGTGCCCGCCTACATCCGTCCGCTGTTCTGCCGCGGCATCGGCCCGTTCCGCTGGGCGGCGCTGTCGGGCGATCCGGAGGATATCCGCAAGACCGACGCCAAGATGAAGGAGCTGTTCCCCGGGAACGAAGGCCTGCACCGATGGCTGGACATGGCGCAGGAGCGGATTGCGTTCCAGGGCCTGCCGGCGCGGATCTGCTGGATTGGCCTCGGCGACCGGCACAAGGCGGGCCTCGCGTTCAACGAGATGGTCCGCAGTGGTGAGCTGTCGGCGCCGGTGGTTATCGGCCGCGACCATCTGGATAGCGGCTCGGTGGCCTCGCCCAACCGCGAGACGGAGGCGATGATGGATGGCTCGGATGCGGTGTCGGACTGGCCGCTGCTGAATGCGCTCCTGAACACCGCCTCAGGTGCCACCTGGGTGTCGCTGCACCACGGCGGCGGCGTTGGCATGGGCTTCTCGCAGCATTCCGGCGTGGTGATCTGCTGCGACGGCAGCGACGACGCAGACCGCCGCATCGGCCGGGTGCTGTGGAACGACCCGGCGACCGGCGTCATGCGCCACGCGGATGCGGGCTATGACACCGCCAAGGACTGCGCGCGGGAGCATGGGCTGAACCTGCCGGGAATTCTGGAAGCGGAATAAGGGGCGCTGCCCCTCGGCCTGGCGGCCTCACCCCGGGGTATTTCGGGTCAGAAAGTGAAACTGGCCTGTCTGCTTTCTGGCTGAAAATATCCTGGGGTCCGGGGCAAGGCCCCGGCCGCCGGAGGCAAAAGAAAACGCGCCCCGCAGGGCGCGTTTTTTGCATTTGGAAACGGGCGCCGCGGATTAGTCGCGCAGCAGCTCGTTGATGCCGGTCTTGGAGCGGGTCTTCTCGTCCACGCGTTTCACGATCACGGCGCAGTAGAGGCTGACGTTGTTCTTGGAGGGCATCGAGCCTGCCACGACCACCGAGTAGGGCGGCACTTCGCCATACGTCACTTCGCCGGTCTCGCGGTCGACGATCTTGGTTGACTTGCCGATGAAGACGCCCATGCCCAGCACCGAGCCTTCGCGCACGATGCAGCCTTCGACCACTTCCGAGCGGGCACCGATGAAGCAGTTGTCTTCGATGATGGTGGGGCCTGCCTGCATCGGTTCCAGCACGCCGCCGATGCCGACGCCGCCGGAGAGGTGCACGTTCTTGCCGATCTGGGCGCAGGAGCCGACAGTGGCCCAGGTGTCGACCATGGTGCCTTCATCGACATAGGCGCCGAGGTTCACGAAGGAGGGCATCAGCACCGCGCCGGGGGCGATATAGGCAGATTTGCGAACCACGCAGTTCGGCACCGCGCGGAAGCCTGCGGATTTCCAATCCGCCTCGCCCCAGCCGGCAAACTTGCTGTCGACCTTGTCCCACCAGCCGCCGGCCTGCGGGCCGCCTTCCTGGATCTCCATGTCCTTGATGCGGAAGCCCAGCAGCACCGCCTTCTTGGCCCATTGGTTCACGTACCAGTCGCCGCTCGCCTGCTTTTCGGCGACGCGCAAGGTGCCGGAATCGAGTGCGTTCAGCGTGTCCTCGATGGCCTCGCGGGTTTCGCCCGTGGTGGCGGGGGTGATGGTGTCGCGCGCCTCCCAGGCGGCCTCGATCGCTGCTTCCAGCTGGGCGTTGGACATGGATATTCCTCCGGCGTCGTTAGGATTCGCTGCTTTCTAGCGGCAAATGCCCTCCCAGTCATGCGCGGAATGCGGCGAAACAGTTTCCCGTGCCGCCACCGCTGCCGGCTCAGCGCACCCGGCGCAGGTGGCGGCGCAGAATCTCGCAGGCGGCGGCCGGATCGCGCCGCGCCATTGCCTGCACGATGGCGGCGTGGTCGCTGTCCACGCGGCGGCTCCATTGGTGCTGCCAGTTGGCAAAGAGGTGCCGGGCGGCAGCGATATGCAAATCGTCGATCGAGGCCAGCAGCCGCGGCATCGCGCAAGGCGCCAGGATCACCCGGTGAAAGGCGCGGTTCAGCCGCTCCCAGCTGGCCATATCGGTGGCTGCATCGCAGGCGATGCGGGCGGCCTCGGCGGTTTCCACGTCGGCATTGCTGATCCGTGCAAAGGCATGCGTCAGCGCCAGCACCTCCAGCGCCACCCGCATCTCGATCACCTCGCGGATCTCGGCCGGGTCGAGCGCGCTGACCCTTGTGCCGCGCCGGGGCAGCGATTGCGCCAGCCCATGCGCCTCCAGCCGCAAGAGCGCCTCGCGCACCGGCACGTGGCTGGTGTCGAACTCGCGCGCGATATGATCCTGGCGCAGCTTTTCACCCGCCGGCAGGGTGCCGGTGATAATGCGCTCGCTGAGGGCGCGGTAGATGGTATCGGCGATGGTAGCAGACATGGGCCTTGCGATAGGGCTCCCCCGGGGGCGCGGCAAGCGCTATCCGAGCGGGTCCGGGGCGATGTTGCCGCCGCAGACCAGCACCGCGACCCGTTCGCCGGGTTCCGGACGGTAGGCGCCGGACATCAGCGCCGCGAGCGCGGTGGCGCCGGCCGGTTCCGCGAGGATCCGGCGCTCTTGCCACAGGGCCTTTTGCGCGGCGGTGATGGCGCTGTCGGGCACGGTGAGCGATTGCACGCCCTGGCTGCGCGCGAGATCGAAGCAGAGGCTGCCGATCCGCCGCGCGCCAAGCGCATTGGCAGCAACGCCGGAGACCTCCACATCCGCCGGGGCGCCTGCTGTCAGAGCCGCGTGCAGTGCGCAGGAGGTCTCCGGCTCCACCGCGACGACCTTGCGGCGGCTGCCGAGCCAGGCCAGGGCGCCCGCGATCAGACCGCCGCCGCCCACCGCGATCAGAACGGTGTCCGCCTCCAGACCCTGAGACTCCCACTCGGCAAAGCAGGTGCCCTGGCCCGCCACGGTGGCGGGCGCATCATAGGCGTGCACCTGCATGGCGCCGGTCTCTGATTCATAGGCGCGGGCGGCTTCCAGCGCGTTGGCATAGGCGCCGGGCACCACCTGCAAATCGGCGCCGCTGCTCTGGATCAGGGCGATCTTGGCGGGGCCGGCCATCTCCGGCACGTAAATCCGCGCCCGGTGGCCCAGCTTGGAGGCGGCATAGGCCACCGCCGCGCCGTGGTTGCCGCCCGACGCGGCCACCAGCCCCGCTTCCGGCACCGGACCGGCCAGAAGCGTGTTGAAGGCGCCGCGCGCCTTGAAACTGCCGGTATGCTGCATGTGTTCGAGCTTCAGCGCGACCGGAAAGCCCAGGCCGAAGCCATGGGTTTCCAGCACTGGCGTCACCTGGATGTAGCCCTTGATCCGCTCCGCCGCGGCCCTGATCTCGTCCTGCCAGCGCATCTGCACCCTCCTTCACCGGTCTGCGGCAGGTTAGCCGGGGCGTTGCCGGGCACAAGCGGTTTTGCGCGCCGGGCAGGGGCGCGGCAGGGCGGCACCTGCAAACTTGATTGGCGCTGCGGGCCAAGGAAGGCTACAAAGGTATTCCTGTTTTATCATTGTCTGGATTACCTATGAACGAAGACCGCCACAGCCGCTTCCGCGACGCCCATTCCGACCGGGACCGGGCCGAACACGTTCCCTCCACACCGCAAAGCTCTTCGCAGGCCTACCGGCTCGCCTTTGCGGATGAGGAGTTCCTGTGCCGCGACGAGCTGCGGCCGGTGCGGTTGCAGCTGGAGCTGTTGAAGCCGCAAATGCTGCTGGATGCGCAGGGCATCGACAGCACCGTGGTGATGTTCGGCGGCGCCCGCATCCCGGCCCCGGCGGAAAAGGAGACCGCGCGCACCCAGACGCTGGCGGATCTGTCGCATTTCTATGACGAGGCGCGGGAGTTCGCCCGGCTGATGACCAAAACCTCGCTGAAGGACGGCGGCCGCGACATGGTGGTGGTGACCGGCGGCGGTCCCGGTGTGATGGAGGCGGGAAACCGCGGCGCGCACGACGCGGGCGGGCGCTCGGTCGGGCTGTCGATCGTGCTGCCGCACGAGCAGGCGCCGAACAGCTATGTCACTCCGGACCTCAGCTTCAACTTCCACTATTTCGCCATCCGCAAGATGCATTTCCTGATGCGGGCGCGGGCGATCACCGTCTTCCCGGGCGGTTTCGGCACCCTGGACGAGATGTTCGAAAGCCTGACACTGATCCAGACCGGCCGGATGGAACGGGTGCCCTTCCTGCTGTTCGGGCGTGCCTTCTGGGAAAAGATCATCAACTGGGACGCGCTGGCCGACGCCGGCACGATCTCGGACCAGGATCTCGACCTGTTCCGCTTTGTCGAAACCGCGCAGGAAGCAGTGGAGATCATCGAGAACTGGGAGCCGGCCCCGCCGCGTGAGAGCATCCCCGGCCGCGACGGCTGAACGCCCGCCCGCGCGCGCGGAGCGCAGGGAGGCGGGCAGCGGATTTCCGCCCATTGTGCCGCGGAGCAATCCGCGGCACCTCAGGGGTTCGTTGGCCTGAATCCATGGGTGGGATGCGCCGTGCTTGACCGGCGATTTTTACGTAAGCTTTTGCTGTAAATATATTATTATAACTGCCTGCGGGGGTCCTGTTTCGCGGTGCCGACGGGCCGGCCGCGGACCGGTGCGGGCATCCCGCCTCAACCGCGGCCCCCTCATCGGCTGGTTTCTGCCCGGATGCGGCGCGGTCTCAGCGGAAAGCTGCTTTTTGACTAAAATGGGTCTTTACTGGAACGGTTTCCGCCGCGTTGCGGGCCAGTCTTGGTCGCATTTGTGAAGGAAACATTGCGGAGCAGGCGCAATGGAGTGAAAGCATGACCATCGTTTCCGATTACACTGCCCTTCTGCGTTACACATCGGCCGGGAGCGAAAACACCCGCTGGAATTCCCAGGCGGCGCTGGGCACCCAGACGGTTGTCACCTACAGCTTCACCGAAACAGCCGATCTCGCCGATGTCTCCGGCGACCCTTATGGCGCCAGCAGCTACTGGGCCTTCGACAGCACCCAGCGCGGCTATTTCCGGCAGGCGGCGGAGGCCTTCGAGGACGCGGCCGGCCTGCTGTTCGTAGAGGTCGACAGCCCTGCGATGATCAATATTTTCGGCTTTACCGGCGGCACGGCGGGGGGCTGGGCGAATTACGCCTGGGCCACCGAATATTCCACCGGCCAGGGCGATCTGGCGATGGGCAGCAGCGGCATGGCGCCCGGCTCTTACGGGTACGAAACGCTGCTGCACGAGCTGGGCCACGCGATGGGCCTGAAGCATCCCCATGACGGCGACCCGACGCTGGAGGCGCACCTGGATACCCAGCACAACACCGTGATGACTTACAACCGGGCCGGCTACAGCGTGGACGAGCTGGGCGCATTCGACCTGCAGGCGCTGGAGCATCTCTATGGCAGTGCCGCAGGCACCTCGGACTGGACCGCTGCGGCAATTTCCGGCGGCCGGGTACTGATCGAAACCACGTCCGGTGCCGACACGGTGCTGGCGACGGGCCAGAACACCGTGGTGAAGGCGAAAGGCGGAGACGATTCGGTGATCGGCCGCGAAGCCGATGACCGGCTGCTCGGAGGCGGCGGCAACGATACGGTGACCGGCGGCTACGGCGCGGACACGCTGGCCGGCGGCGGCGGCAATGACGTTCTGGCCGGCGGGCTGGACAGCGATGCATACTCGGGCGAAACCGGGGAAAGCGACCTGCTGCGCGGCAACCGGGGCAGGGATACGCTCCACGGCGGCAGCGGTGACGACAGGCTGGCGGGCGGCAATGGCGCCGACCGGCTGGTGGGCGGTGACGGCTCCGACGTGCTGACCGGCGGCAGACATGCCGATGTGTTTGTCTTCGTGGTGGCCGACTATTGGGAGAGCGACCGGGTCACCGATTTCGGCAACGGCGGCGACAAGATCGAGTTCGAAGACGCGTTCTTCTCCGGCGGCTTCGACGCGCTGACCGTGACCCAGCAGAACGGCAACACCTACGTGTACTACAACGGTGAGCACGAGATCGAGCTGACCGGCTTTACCGGCGAACTCACCGCCACGGATTTCATCTTCAGCTAAGGCAGCCGGGAACGCGGCCGGCACGGGCCGCAGCCGGGATTACTTGACCCCGGTCTCGGCCTCGATCTGCTTGCGGCTCTTGCGGGCGCGTTCGGTCGCCGATTTCAGCTGCCCGCAGGCGGCCAGGATGTCCTCGCCGCGCGGGGTGCGGATCGGCGAGGCATAGCCGGCTTGGTAGATAATGTTGGCAAAGGCGTGGATGCGGTTGTTCGAGGATCGTTTATAAGGCGCGCCCGGCCATTCGTTGAAGGGAATGAGATTTACCTTCGCCGGGATGCCCTCCAGATGCCCGATCAGCCGGTGCGCGTCCTCGTCGCTGTCGTTCACCCCGTCCAGCATCACATATTCGAAGGTGATGCGTTCCGAGTTGGTGAGCCGCGGGTAGTCGCGCAGCGCCGCGAGCAGCGTCTCGATGTTCCAGCGCTTGTTGATCGGCACCAGCTTGTCGCGCACCGCGTCCGTGGTGGCGTGGAAGGACACCGCCAGCAGGCAGCCGATCTCCTCGGCGGTGCGGGCGATTTCGGGCACCACGCCCGAAGTCGACAGGGTGATGCGGCGGCGGCTGAGGCTGATGCCTTCCGGGTCCATCGCGATCTTCATCGCGTCCCGCACGTTCTCGAAGTTGTAAAGCGGCTCGCCCATGCCCATCAGCACGATGTTGGACAGAAGCCGGGTCTCGTCCTTGGGCGCGCCCGGCACCGGCCATTCCTCCAGATCGTCGCGCGCCATCATGATCTGGCCGACGATCTCGGCCGCGGTCAGGTTGCGCACCAGCTTCTGGGTGCCGGTGTGGCAGAACGAACAGGTCAGCGTGCAGCCCACCTGCGAGGAGATGCACAGTGTGCCGCGGCCCTCTTCGGGGATGTAGACAACCTCGACCTCATGGCCGCCGGCGATGCACACCAGATACTTGCGGGTGCCGTCCGAGGACACCTGCTTGCTCACCACCTCCGGAATGCGGATCTCGAAGGCCTCGGCCAGCTCGGCGCGGTAGGCCTTGGCGAGGTTGGTCATCCCGGCAAAGTCGCGGCTGCCCCACTGGTAGATCCACTGCCAGATCTGGCCGACGCGCATCTTGGCCTGCTTTTCCGGCGTGCCATTCTCGATCAGCACCTCGCGCAGCTGGCCGCGGGTCAGGCCGACGAGGTTGATCTTGCCGCCCTCGGGATCCTTGCGGGGCAGGGTCAAAACGTCTTGGGTGATCGGCGCGCTGGCGGTCATGGCTTTCGGACTCGATGCTGATGGGCGGATGCGGCTGTATATAGGATTCGCGGCCGGGATCAAAAGGATTCCTGGCAGAAACCTCTCCGCCTGGCGGAAGGCAGCTATGCGGCAAAGAAAAACCCCGGCGCCGGGCCGGGGTTCGAAGGTCAGGCGCTGCGGCTCAGCTGCTGCAGCGTTTTTCCGCGTCTTCGATCGCGGCGGTGAAGCCCAGCAGCGAGAAGGTGTCCTTGGTCTGGGTGCCGCGGGCCGAGCGCGCGGTCAGCACCGCATCGGAGCCGCGCTTCATCGCGGTGATGATCTTGGCATCATCGGCAGCGGTGGCAGGCCAGGCCCATTCCCCTTCGGTGAACAGTTCGAATTCAGATTCGCCAATCGTCATATTGACGGTGGAGCCGGGGGCAAAGGGGTAGCCGCCGGTGAAGGTCACCTGGCCGTTGGAGGCACCTTCCGGGCGGTAGAAGACAAACAGCTGAATCTCGCTGCGGCGCACCGCCACTACCCGGCCGTCGCGGGTGTTCACGGTTTCTTTCGGTGCGGATACGCCCCAGCACTCCTTGGGCTCGTCTCCCTGGAAAACGCTCCAATCCACCTTGGCGGCCACCCGGTTGTCCGAGGTTTCCTGCGCGGTTGCGGTGGATGCAAATACTGCCAGACACAGGCCCGCAGCGATGCGGGCGGGTTTCAATGCCATTTGTCCCGACTCCAAGACTGTCGTTTACCTCAATTGCCAGAGGAGCCTGCAGCGCTGCCATCGCCGTCTGATCCCGGGCCCCCCGCTTGCGCTACACAATCACACTCACGTAACAAGCACCACGGGCGAATGTGCGTTTTGGCAGGATTTCGCCCAGAAAATGGGGGGAAACATGGCAAAACCTGTACCGATGGCCGAAGTCTGGCGCGGCTCGCTCCTGGAAAGCCTGCACTTGGGCCATGCCGTGATCTGCGATGCAAGCGGCCAGGTGCTGCGCAGCTGGGGTGATCCGGAGGCTGTGATCTACCCGCGCTCCTCGGTCAAGATGATCCAGGCGCTGCCGCTGATCACGTCCGGCGCCGCGGCGCGCTACGGGCTCACTTCCGAGCAGCTGGCGCTGGCCTGCGCTTCCCACAATGGCGCGCATATCCATACGGACCGGGTCAATGCCTGGCTTGGCCAGCTGGGGCTGGCCGATGCCGATTTCCGCTGCGGCCCGCAGTTGCCCAATGACATCCCGGCGCGCAACGAGCTGATCAAGACGGACAGCAGCCCCTGCCAGGTCCACAACAATTGCTCGGGCAAGCACGCAGGCTTCCTGACGCTGAACCAGTATCTGGGCGGCGGCGCGGAATATATCGAGGTGGACCACCCGGTGCAGCAGGCCTGCCTTGCCGCCTTCGAAGAGGTAACGGGCGAACAAAGCCCGGGCTATGGCATCGACGGCTGCTCGGCGCCGAATTTCGCCACTTCCGTCACCGGGCTGGCCCGCGCGATGGCCTGGTTTGCCAGCGCCGCGGACCGTTCGGACCGCGCATCCGAGGCGGCGCAGCAGCTGGTCGCGGCAATGACCGCCCACCCCGAGCTGGTCGCGGGCGAGACCCGCGCCTGCACCAATCTGATGCGCGCCATGGGCGGCAAGGTGGCGATCAAGACCGGCGCCGAGGCCGTGTTTGCCGCGATCCTGCCGGAGCGGAAGCTGGGTGTCGCTTTGAAGATCGCCGATGGCGCCACCCGCGCCAGCGAATGCGCAATTGCGGCGCTCCTGGTGAGCCTCGGGGTGCTGGACGCAGACCACCCCGAGACCCGCAAATACATGAACAAGACGCTCTACAGCCGCCTGGGCCTGGAGTGCGGCGCAATCCGCCCCGCGGCGGAACTGCTGTTCTGACCCGCAGCAAAGCTGCTGTTCTGAGAGGAAAGCGCGCCCCGGTCCTGCGAGGGTCCGGGGCGCGCCTGGTCTAACTTGCTGGCTTTGTGCGGGTCTGCACCTACATCTCGAGGATTTCGGCGACTTCGACCGAGCCGTTGCTGCTCACCACCATGGGGCAGCCCTTGGCCAATTCGCAGGCGGCGTCCTGGTCGGCGGCCTCCACCACCGAATAACCGGACAGCGGATTGGCGCCGCCGTCGCCGGCAACGCCGCCGCTGCTGACGGTCTTGGACATGCCAACCGGTGCCCCCGGCACCTTCAGCGCATCGCCCATCGAGCTCATCCAGTCCTTCCAGGCCTGCATGACCTTGGCGCCTTCCTCCTCGGTTTCCGGTGCTTTGCCGCCGTGATAGGCAAAAATGAATTGTGGCATTTCCTCTCTCCCTTGCTGACGTGAAACGGATCGGTTCTTGGTGTGCGGCAGGGGTCAGACCGCCGCAGCGGCCAGCGCAGCCTCCAGCTTGCGCAGGGTCGAGCTCCAGCCCTCCTCGTGGCGCGCGGCCGCCTCGCCGTCCGGCAGATCGTGGTGATCGATCACCAGAAGCGCGCCCTCGCCGGCAGCGGCGACGGTGAAGGTGACATGGCTCTCCGCGCCGCGGGCGCCGTCATCATCGTGCCAGGCCCAGGTGAAGCCGACCGATTGCGGCGGGGTCACATGGGTGACCTGCCCCGAGACGTGATAGCGCTCGCCCTCGCCGTTCTGCATGATGGAATACCAGGGCCCGGTGCGGCTGAGGTCCAGATCGTGTTCGGGCACGTGCATGCCTTCCGGGCCCCACCATTTCAGCAGCTTCTCCGGCGTGGTCACCCAGTCGAACAGGGCTTCCGCACTGACCGGGAAATGCCGTTGCAGTTGCAGTGCGCTCATGCTTCTTCCTCCAACAGGGCCGCTTCCAGCCTGTCCAGGCTTCCTTCCCAGAAGGCGCGCCGGGACTGGGCCCAATCGGCAACCAGCCGCAACCCCTCGGGCCGCGCGGAATAAAGCCGGCGGGTGCCCTCGGCGCGCTGGTGCACAAGGCCGGCCTCGCGCAGAACCTTCAGGTGGCGCGAGATCGCGGGGGCCGAAATGCCCGACCCCGGCGCCAGATCCCCGGCCGGCAGTTCACCGCCAGTCAGCAGCTGCTCGACAATCGTAAGGCGGGTTTCATCCGACAGGGCGGCAAAGGATTTCAGAAGCGGTGTCATGGAAGTTTTTTAGCACATCCGTTAATTAAAGGAAAGGTTAAGTTTGGGGCGGCACGCCGCACGCCGCCGCAGGCGGCCCGGTCAGGGCACCACCCGGAAGCGCTCCCGCCCGTCGTCAGGCTTTTGGCAAAAGCCCTCCTCCCGTTGGGCCGGGCACCGCGCCTTGCGCGCTGCGCGGCCCAAGGCCGCCAAGGGGTGGCTGCGCCAGCAGCCGCACCTGCGGGCGCGGGAGGACTCCGCTGCGGTTTCTAGAAGTCCGGGGGGTGTTCAGGCCATATCCCAGAGCAGCTTGGCCGCGAGGCTCAGCGAGGTCAGCACCAGGAGCGGCTTGATCAGCCGGGCGCCCTTGCGCTGGGCCAGCCGGGCGCCGGCATGGGCGCCTGCGATCTGCGCGAGCCCCATCAGGAGGCCGGTGATCCACCAGGGCGCTGCCACCAGCGCAAAGGCTGCGAGCGCGCCCGCGTTGGAGGCAAGGTTCAACAGCTTGGTATGCGCCGTCGCCTTCAGGATGCCGTAGCCCGCCAGGGTCACGAAGGCGAGCATGTAGAAGCTGCCCGCGCCGGGCCCCAGGAGCCCGTCATAGGCGGCGCAGAGCGGCACTAATGTGGCGGCAAACACCGCCGGGGACAGCCGCCGCTGCCGGTCGAGATCGCCCAGGCCCTTCTTCAGCGCAAAGAATACCGCGATGCCGATCAGCAGTACCGGCAGCGCCAGCCGGATCCAATCGGTCGGCAGCACGGTGATCAGAAGCGCCCCGGCGATGGAGGCGAAAAAGGCGATCACCGCCGAGCCCGCCTGGCTGCGAAGGTCCACATAGCCGCCGCGGGCATAAGCCAGCGTCGCTGTGGCTGCACCAAACAGCCCCTGGATCTTATTGGTTGCCAGCGCCGTCACCGGGCCTGCGCCCGCGATCATCAGCACCGGCAGGGTGATCAGCCCGCCGCCGCCCGCGACCGCATCGATGAACCCGGCAACAAACCCTGCCGCCATCAGCAGCAGCAGGGTCTCCATCCCCACTTCCAGCATGATGTGTGTCAGCCTGCGCTCTGGTCCGGCAGCGCGTCCCGGAAGTCTTCGCGGGCGTAGCCCTGTATATAGAGCAGCGCGGTCAGGTCGCCGTGGTTGATGCGGATCTCGCATTCCGCCGCGACCGGGGGTTTGGCGTGCAGCGCCACGCCCGCGCCTGCACGTTTCAGCATGCCGAGGTCATTGGCGCCATCGCCCACCGCGATCACCTCCTCATGGCTGAACCCCAGCCGCGCGGTGATCTGCTCCAGCGCCTCCACCTTGGCCTCGCGGCCGAGAATCGGCTGCGCCACATCGCCGGTGAGCACACCGCCCTCGGCCAAGAGCCGATTGGCGCGGCTCTCGTCAAAGCCCAGCTGCGCCGCGACCCGGGCGGTGAAGGCGGTGAAGCCGCCCGAGACCAGCGCCGCGTAAGCGCCCCCGGCCTTCATCGTTGCCAGCAGCACAGGCCCGCCCGGCATCAGGGTGATGCGGCTGTCGAGCACCTTGGTGATGACCGCTTCCGGCAGGCCCTTCAGCAGGCCGACGCGTTCAGTCAGGGCGCCTTCGAAGTCCAGCTCGCCATTCATCGCACGCGCCGTAATTGCCTTCACGCGTTCGCCCGCCCCGGCCTCCTCGGCCAGCTCGTCGATGCACTCCTGTTCGATCATGGTCGAGTCCATGTCCGCCAGCAGCATCTTCTTTCGGCGCCCGGCGCTGGGCTGGATCACCAGGTCGATGCCTGCGGCCTGCAGGTCTTCCCAGACCTGCCACTGATTGTCCGGCCGCCCGGCAATCGCAAATTCCGCCGCGATGCCCGGGTCCAGCCAGCGCAGGCCCGCGCCGCCCCAGGCGTTGTGCAGCGATTCGGCCAGCGCGGGCTCCAGGGACCGGCTGAGAGGATTGCCGAGCAGGGTGGCGGTATACATGGGCGGACTCCGCAGAATGAGGCTTCGCTTTTTCTTAGCGGCCGCTTGGGCGAACGGCCAGCCCCGCTGGTGCGGCAGCGCCGCACGGGGCCTGCGGCGGGCGCTCTCAGCGGGGCACAGGTTTCCGAAAGGCGGCAGGGGAGGTCGCAAAAACTCCGAGATGCGCCGTTTTCCCCCGAAATTTCTGTTGCCTGCCGCGCTGCAGCACCTTACCCCTATCCGTGGGACACCCCTCCCCAACGAGGGGCGCTTATCTGGAAGGGTAGCACATATGGCTATTGCACAACCGGCCGCGCGGCCGGCCAATCCGCGTTTTTCCTCCGGCCCCTGCGCCAAACCCCCCACCTTTGATCTGTCCAAGCTTGCGGATGCGCCTCTGGGCCGCAGCCACCGCGCTGCCGTCGGCAAGGAGAAGCTCCTCGCTGCCATCGAAGGCACCCGCGAGGTGCTGGGCATTCCCGCGGACTACAAGATCGGCATCGTGCCCGCGTCCGACACCGGCGCGGTGGAGATGGCGATGTGGAACCTCTTGGGCGCGCGCAAGGTTGAGATGCTGGCCTGGGAAAGCTTCGGCGCGGGCTGGGTCACCGATGTGGTGAAGCAGCTGAAGATCGACGCCGAGGTGAAAACCGCGGATTACGGCGAGATCGCCGATCTTTCCAGCGTGGACCCGAAGAACGATGTGGTCTTCACCTGGAACGGCACCACCTCCGGCGTGCGGGTTCCCAATGGCGGCTGGATTGCCGATGACCGCGAAGGGCTGACCATTTGCGACGCAACCTCCGCGGCCTTCGCACAGGAGCTGCCGTGGGAGAAGCTCGACGTAACCACCTTCTCCTGGCAGAAGGTGCTGGGCGGCGAGGCGGCGCATGGCGTCATCGTCCTCTCCCCCCGCGCAGTGGCGCGGCTGGAAAGCTACACCCCCGCCTGGCCGCTGCCGAAGATCTTCCGCCTGACCAAGGGCGGCAAGCTGATCGACGGTATCTTCACCGGCGCGACCATCAACACGCCGTCGATGCTCGCGGTCGAGGATTACCTGTTTGCGCTGGACTGGGCGCGTTCGGTTGGCGGGCTGGAAGGGCTGATCGCCCGCGCCAATGCCAACGCGGAGGCGATCCACGCCTTCACCGCGGCCAACGGCTGGATCGCCAACCTCGCGAGTGATCCGGCAACACGGTCGAACACCTCGGTCTGCCTGAAGTTCACCGACGCGCGCATCCAGGACGGCGCAGCTTTTGCCAAGGCGGTGGCCAAGCGGCTGGAAGCCGAAGGCATCGCCTATGACATCGGCGCCTACCGCGACGCGCCCGCCGGCCTGCGCATCTGGTGCGGCGGCACGGTGGAGACCGCCGATATCGAGGCCCTGCTGCCCTGGCTCACCTGGGCCTTCGAGGCCGAGATCGCCGCGCAAGGCTGATCATTGCTGAATGTCTCCGGGGCGCCAGCCCCGGAACTCTCCCCTCGTTCCCAATTTCAGGCCCCAGACCGGCCTCCGCAGACAAAGGACCACACCCATGGCTCCCAAGGTACTCATCTCCGATAAGCTTTCTGAAGCCGCCGTCCAGATCTTCCGCGACCGCGGCATCGAGGTCGACTTCCAGCCCGGCCTCGGCAAGGACAAGGACAAGCTCGCCGAGGTCATCGGCCAGTACGACGGCCTCGCCATCCGCTCCGCCACCAAGGTGACCGAGAAGATCCTGGAAGGTGCCGAGAACCTCAAGGTGATCGGCCGCGCCGGCATCGGCACCGACAACATCGACAAGGAAGCCGCCTCCAAGCGCGGCGTCATTGTGATGAACACGCCCTTCGGCAACATGATCACCACCGCCGAACACGCGATCGCGATGATGTTTGCGGTGGCCCGCCAGATCCCCGAGGCCTCCACCTCCACCCATGCGGGCAAGTGGGAAAAGTCCAAGTTCATGGGCACCGAACTCACCGGCAAGACCCTGGGCGTGATCGGTGCCGGCAACATCGGCGGCATCGTCTGCGACCGCGCCCGCGGGCTGAAGATGAAGGTCGTGGCCTATGACCCCTACCTCAGCACCGAAAAGGCCGACAAGATGGGGATCGAGAAGGTCGAGCTGGACGAACTGCTGGCCCGCGCCGACTTCATCACCCTGCACGTGCCGCTGACCGAACAGACCCGCAACATCCTCTCCAAGGAGAACCTGGAGAAGACCAGGAAGGGCGTGCGCATCATCAACTGCGCCCGCGGCGGCCTGGTGGACGAGGCCGCGCTGGCCGAACTCCTGACCTCCGGCCATGTGGCGGGCGCCGCCTTCGACGTCTTCGCGGAGGAGCCCGCCAAGCAGAATCCGCTGTTCGGCCTGCCCAACGTGGTCTGCACCCCGCACCTGGGTGCTGCCACCACCGAGGCGCAGGAAAACGTCGCCCTGCAGGTGGCCGAGCAGATGTCGAACTACCTCTTGACCGGCGCCGTCGAAAACGCGCTCAACATGCCGAGCGTCACCGCCGAGGAAGCCAAGGTCATGGGGCCCTGGATCAAGCTGGCCGACCACCTCGGCAGCTTTGTCGGCCAGATGACCGACGAGCCCTTGAAGGCGATCAACATCCTCTACGACGGGGTCGCTTCCGGCATGAACCTGGATGCGCTGAACTGCGCGGTGATTGCGGGCATCATGAAGCGGATGAACCCCGAGGTGAACCTGGTCTCCGCCCCGGTCGTGGCAAAGGAACGCGGCGTGCAGATCTCCACCACCAACCAGGACAAATCCGGCGCCTTCGACGGCTATATCAAGGTGACTGCGGTGACCTCCAAGCGCGAGCGCTCGGTGGCGGGCACCGTGTTTTCCGACAACAAACCGCGCTTCATCCAGATCAAGGGCATCAACATCGAGGCGGATGTGGGCGCGCATATGCTCTACACCACCAACGACGACGTGCCCGGCATCATCGGCACCCTGGGCCACACACTGGGCGACAATGGCGTCAACATCGCGAACTTCACCTTGGGCCGCTCCGCGGCCGGCGGCGAGGCGATCGCGCTGCTTTATGTCGACAATCCGGTGCCCGCCGAGGTGCGCGCCAAGCTGGCGGAAACCGGGCTGTTCAACCAGATCAAGCCGCTGGAATTCGACGTCGCCTGAGCCGCCCGCGGCCTCTATGAAAACCAGGAACACTCCCGCCGGCAGCGGGGGTGTTTTTTTGCCGGCTCAGCCCCGCAGCGCCGCCGCGCCCGCCGCCCGGCGGCCCCGCCAGACCACGGCGGCAAACAGCAGCATGGACACCAGCGCGATCAGCGACCCCGCCTGCGCCAGCGCCTCGGTGCGCCCGAGGATGGCAAGCGGAATGCCCGGCACCAGCAGCAGCAGCGCCAGCACCGCACAGCCCAGATGCAGCCGCGGCAGCAGCCCCGCTTCGGCTTCCGGTACAAGGTGGTAGTAGAACGCAAAGATCGCGCAGCTCACCCAGCCCAGGAGGTTCAGATGCCCATGCCCCGGCGCCAGCAGATGGTCCTTGCTGGCCGCCATCTGAATGCCCCAGACCATGCCGGCCAGCGCCGACAGGATGGCTATGCTCATGAATACCCGGCTGAGACCCGTCATCACTGTTCCTCCCTGATTTCCGTGACCGCGGACTGGCCGCCCCGGCGCCAGCCCGGCCACGCTGTCAGGATACACGCCCTGAACTCGAATTTGGCGTAAAACCGCTCCCCCCGGCGCCCGCAGCCGCCGCCAGGGCACTGGGCCCGGCGCGGCGCGATCCAGAGCCGCTCTTTCCACTGCCGTCCGCATCAGGCACAAACAGGAGAGGCAAATTCGGAGACACCGCATGACCACCCCGCTCTATGCAATCGGAGACATCCACGGCCAGCACGCGATGCTCGAGGCGGCGCTTGCGCTGATCGAGGCCGATGGCGGCCGGGATGCGCAGATTGTGTTTCTCGGAGACTACGTCGACCGCGGCCCGGACAGCCGCGGCGTGATCGGGCTCTTGCAGCAGGGGCAGGCCGAAGGGCGCAATTGGATCTGCCTCAAGGGCAATCACGACCGGATGTTCGAGTGGTTCCTTGAGGACATTCCCCGCCACGACCCCTATCTGCTGATCGGCTACCATTGGCTGCACGACCGGATCGGCGGCCGGGACACCCTGGCCAGCTACGGTCTGACATTCCCTGACCGCACCCGTCTGTCAGAGCTTCATGCCCGCGCCGCGGACGCGGTGCCGACGGCACACGCCGCTTTTCTGCGCGGACTGCCCGCCATATGGGAAACCGAGGACATCGCCTTTGCGCATGCGGGCATCCGGCCCGGTGCCGCATTGCACCAGCAGAGCGAGGACGACCTGTTATGGATCCGCCAGGAGTTCCTGGATCACCGCGGCCCGCACCCCAAACTGATCGTGCACGGCCATACCGCGCTGCAGGAGCCCCGCCACTATGGCAACCGGGTGAATCTCGACAGCGGCGCGGGTTTCGGCCGCCCGCTCACCGCCGCGGTTTTCGAGGAGGGCAAAGTCTGGCGCCTCACCAGAACTGGCCGCGAGCCGCTCACGCCCTGAGCCCCCGGTCCTTCTTCTGGCTGAAAAATATCCCGGGGGAGCGCGCCCGCAGGGCGCGCGGGGGCAGCGCCCCCGAAGCCCGCCCGCTTCCTCTTGCCCAATAATATCCAGAGGGTGAGCGCCAGTGGCGCGAAGGGGCAAAGCCCCCTCACTCCGTGCTTGCGGAAACGGACGATCCGGGGCGGTCAGCTCCAGTCCAGCACCACCTTGCCGCTGCCGCCGGATTTCATCGCCGCAAAGCCTTCGGCAAAATCCTCCACCGCAAAGCGGTGGGTGATCACCCGGCTCACGTCGAGCCCGTTCTGCAGCATGGCGATCATCTTGTACCAGGTCTCGAACATCTCCCGGCCATAGACGCCCTTGATGGTGATCGCCTTGAAGACGATGCGGCTCCAGTCCACCGGCGACTTGCCCGGCGGGATGCCCAACAGAGCAATCCGCCCGCCCATCACCAGCGCCTCCACCATCTGGTCGAGCGCCGCCTGCGAGCCCGACATCTCCAGCCCGACGTCAAAGCCCTGCTTCATGCCGAGTTCCTGGATCACATCCCGCAGATCCTCCTCCGCCGCGTTCACCGGGCGCACCGAGGGCACCACCTCGGCCGCGAGCTTCAGCCGCGCGGGGTTGATGTCGGTGATCACCACGTGGCGCGCGCCCGCGTGGCGCGCCACGGCGGCGGCCATGATGCCGATCGGCCCGGCGCCGGTCACCAGCACGTCCTCGCCCAGGAGATCGAAGCTGAGCGCGGTATGCACCGCGTTTCCCAAGGGGTCGAGGATGGCGCCGGTCTCGTCCGGAATGTCATCCGGCAGCGGCACTACGTTGAAGGCGGGCAGGCGCAGGTATTCGGCAAAGGCGCCCTGCTCGTTCACCCCGATGCCCCGGGTGCCGGGGTCGAGGTGAAACTTTCCCGCCCGCGACTGCCGCGAGTCGGTCTTGATCAGGTGCCCTTCGCCCGAGCAGCGCTGGCCCACCTTCAGATCCTCCACGTTGCGGCCCACCTCGACGATCTCGCCCGCGAACTCATGCCCCGTGATCATCGGCACCGGGACGGTATGGGCGGCCCATTCGTCCCAGTTCCAGATGTGAATGTCGGTGCCGCAGATGCCGGTCTTCTTCACCTTGATCAGCACATCGTCCGGGCCGATTTCCGGCACCGGCGCGCGGACCATCCACAGCCCCTCGCGGGGGTGGGATTTCTCCAGCGCCTTCATCGTGTTGGGCAGACTCATGACACGATCCCCAATTCCTTTCCGACCTTGCCGAAGGCAGCCAGCGCCCGGTCCAGCTCGGCCCGCGTGAGTGCGGCGTTCATCTGGGTGCGGATGCGGGCCTGGCCGCGCGGCACCACCGGGAAGAAGAAGCCCGAGACATAGACGCCCTCGTCAAACAGCCGCGCCGCCATGTCCTGCGCCAGCTGCGCCTCGCCCAGCATCACCGGGATGATCGGATGCTCGCCCGGAAGCAGGTCGAAGCCCAGTTTCTCCAGCCCTTCGCGCCAGTAGCGCGCATTCTCGAACAGCTGCGCGCGCAGGCTGTCCCCTTCCTCCACCAGCCGGATCGCCTCCAGCCCGGCAGCAACAATCGAGGGCGGCAGCGAATTGGAGAACAGATAGGGCCGCGCCCGCTGCCGCAGCAGGTCGATCACTGGCTGCGGCCCGGCGATATAACCGCCGATGGCCCCCCCAAGTGCTTTGCCCAAGGTCCCCGTGAGGATATCCACGTCCACCCCGAAATGCTCCGGCGTGCCCGCACCCGTCGCCCCCATGAATCCGGTGGCGTGGCAGTCATCCACCATCACCACGGCGTCATACTTGTCGGCAAGCGCCCGGATCTCCGGCAGCTTGGCCAGGTAGCCGTCCATCGAGAAGACGCCATCGGTCGCAATCATGATATGCCGCGCGCCGTCCTCGCGCGCCTGCTTCAGCCAGGCCTCAAGGTCATTCATGTCGCTGTTCAGATAGCGGTAGCGTTTCGCCTTGCAGAGCCGCACCCCGTCGATGATCGACGCGTGGTTGAGGCTGTCGGAAATGATCGCATCCTCCGGCCCCAGCAGCGGCTCGAACAGCCCGCCGTTGGCATCGAAACAGGCGGCAAACAGGATCGCGTCATCCTTGTTCAGGAACTTCGCCAGGCGGCTTTCCAGCTCCCGGTGAATGTCCTGGGTGCCACAGATGAAACGGACCGAGGCCATGCCGAAACCCTTGGGCTCCATCGCGTCCTTCGCCGCTTTGATCAGCGCCGGGTGATCGGCAAGGCCCAGATAGTTGTTGGCGCAGAGGTTGATCACCTGCCGGTTCCCGCCGGCACTATCCTGAACGGAGATCTCGCCCCCCTGCGGGGAGGTGATCATTCGTTCGCGCTTGTAGAGACCTTCCGCCTCGATCTGGGCCAGCGTGTTGGAGATATCGGTCAAAAAAGCATCGGACATGAGCAAACTCCCTCGTGTGTCGAGTCGCACCTCTATCATAGCGGACGAGTTTCCGGAATACAGGAATTCGCTATCCCGGAAAAAAATCCGTGAAACCGGACGGGCCGCCAGATACCCGCGTTTGGTCTTCCGTGCCGCCGCGCTATCTCGCGTCTCAGGCAGCGGGAGGGCGCACCCATGGCGAGGGTAACAGGAATCGGCGGCGTTTTCATCAAGGCGCGCGGGGATGCGAAAGCGCTCGCGGCGTGGTACCGCGATCACCTGGGGCTGGAGCTTGCGGAGTTCGGCGGCGCTGTCCTGAACTGGCCGGACGACACGGCCGAAGACGGCGGCCTCACGGTCTGGGCCGCGGCGGAGGCGGACGGCGACTGGTTTGCTCCCAGCACGGCGTCTTTCATGATCAACTACCGGGTTGACGACATGGACGGCATGATCGCGCGGCTGACGGATGCGGGCATCCCCATCCAGAAAGGTCCGGAGACCTTTGAGAATGGCCGCTTCGCCTGGATCATGGACCCGGAGGGCAACAAGGTGGAGCTGTGGGAACCCAAGCTTTGGCAGGAGAAGGATTAGACGGCGGGCAGAGGGGCGGCTGTGGCGCCGTCCAGGCGCCCAAGGCCGTTGCAACGGCCTTGCAAGGCGCTTCGAAGCGCCTTTCCGTGTCCTTCAAGCGTTCTTTACGATCAGGAACACGCGCGCAGGCCCATCCGGCGCGGTGATTGAATGCGCCACGTCTGCGGCATAGCGCGCGGTGTCGCCGGCCTGCAGCCGGTCCCGCGCCGTGCCGGAGGCCACCGCGATCTCGCCCTCCAGCACCGTCAGCTGCTCCAGCGCGCCGCGGGTGTGGGGCTGGCTGACCAGCGCCCCGCCGGGCTCGAAGCGGATGTCGTAGACCTCGTGGCCCCCGGCCTCCTCGGGCGGGGACAGGATGCGGATGCGGCAGCCCTGGCCCATGTTGTCGATCTTGGGCACTTCGGCGGCGCGCAGCACCTCGATGCGGTCCCGGGCGTCGCCCGCTTCCAGGAGGCCGGCAAAATCCACCTGCAGCGCGCGGGTGAGGTTCCACAGCGTTGCAATGGTGGGGGAGCTTTCGCCGCGCTCGATCTGGCTCACCATCGAACGGCTGACGCCGGAGAGGTTGGCCACCGCCTCCAGGCTCAGCCCCTGCGCACGGCGCGCCTCCTTCAGGCGGGCGGGCAGCAGGGTCAGGATATCGTCTCGGGTCTCCGTCATGACGGAATCTCTGCGCTGCCGGAGCGGATTTGTCAAATGATCCCGCGCCGAAACGCTGCGCCGCGGCGGTGCACAGGGGGTGTACCGGGGGTGTACGGGGGCTGCACCGGGAGTACCCGGGGGGCGGCGGTGACGGCACGTAGCGGCAGACAGGCTTTTGCTGCGGGTGCATACTGCCGCCAAATCTGACGAGGAGAGAGACAAATGAGCGATATCGTGATCCTGGACGGCGCCCGCACCGCGATCGGCACCTTCGGCGGTGCGCTGGCCAATACCGCGCCCATCGACCTGGCCACCACTGTGTCGAAAGCGGCGCTGGAGCGCTCCGGCGTGACGCCGGAGCAGATCGGTCATGTGGTATTCGGACATATCATCAACACCGAGCCGCGCGACATGTACCTGAGCCGCGCGGCGGCGATGCAGGCGGGCATCCCCGAGACTGTGCCGGCGATGAACGTGAACCGTCTCTGCGGTTCGGGCGTGCAGGCGATTATCTCGTCGTTTCAGTCGCTTATGATGGGCGATGCCGAGTTCGCGCTGGCGGGCGGCGCCGAGAACATGTCGCGCAGCCCCTACATCCTCCAGCAGAGCCGCTGGGGTGCGAAAATGGGGGACGTGAAGTCGCTCGACATGATGCTGGGCGCGCTGAACTGCCCTTTCGGCACCGGCCACATGGGGGTGACGGCGGAGAATGTCGCCGACGAGCACGAGATCACCCGCGAGCAGATGGACGCATTTGCCATGGCCAGCCAGACCCGCGCCGCCGCGGCGATCGAGGCCGGGCATTTCAAGAGCCAGATCACGCCGGTCGAGGTGAAGGTAAAACGCGACCTGGTGCCCTTCGAGGTGGACGAGCACCCCAAGGCGAGCACGCCGGAGGCGCTGGCGGGGCTCAAGGCGGTGTTCAAGAAGGACGGCCGGGTGACCGCGGGCAATGCCAGCGGCATCAACGACGGCGCGGCGGCAATGGTGCTGGCGACGGCGGAGGCGGCGGAGCGCGCAGGGCTGAAGCCCAAGGCCCGCATCCTCGGCTATGCCCATGCAGGGGTGCGCCCCGAGGTCATGGGCATCGGCCCGGTGCCTGCGGTGCGCAAACTGCTGGAGCGCACCGGGCTTTCGGCAGGCGATTTCGACGTGATCGAGTCGAACGAGGCCTTTGCCTCCCAGGCGCTGGCGGTGAACAAGGAACTGGGGCTGGACCCGGCCCGCGTGAACCCCAACGGCGGCGCCATCGCGCTGGGCCATCCTGTTGGCGCGACAGGGGCGATCATCACCCTCAAGGCGCTGTTCGAGCTGGAGCGCATTGGCGGCTCGAAAGCGCTGGTCACCATGTGCATCGGCGGCGGCCAGGGCATCGCGCTGGCGATCGAGCGGCTGTAAAGCCTGGCAATGTTCAGGTGAGGGGGCCTTGCCCCCTCGCGCCTATGGCGCTCACCCCCAGGATATTTGGGGCAAGAGGAAGAATGGGCCGGACCGTGGCAACGCGGGCCGGTTTTATCCTCGCAAAGCAGGGGAGCGGGCGCTGCCCCCTCGGCCTTTGGCCTCACCCCCGGGATATTTTGGGCCAGAAGAAAAGGCTGGCGCGCTAGAGTAGCAGGGTGAGCACGGCGGTGAGGCCTGCGCCGCCAAGCGCGCCAAGCACCACGGGCAGGGCCCAGCTTTCGGGCGCGAGGCGGTTGCGGCGGCCTTCCTGGGCCTGGGCAATCAGCGCCTGTTCCACCAGGGCGGGCAGGCGCGGGCCGAAGCGGGCCATGACCTTGGCGGTGTCGACAAGATCGGTGACCACCGCGCGCGGGCCGATGGATTTCTTGATGTAGTCCTCCACCACCGGGCGTGCGGTTTCCCAGATGTTGATATGCGGATCGAGCGAGCGGGCAACGCCCTCGACCACCACCATGGTGCGCTGCAAAAGGATGAGCTCGGTGCGGGTTTCCATGCCGAAGCGCTCGGTTACCTCGAAAAGGTAGTTCAGCAGCCGGCCCATCGAGATATGCGAGGCGTCCATGCCGAAGATCGGCTCGCCGACCGCGCGCAGGGCGCGTGCGAAGGCATCGACATCGCGGTCGGCAGGCACGTAACCCGCCTCGAAGTGCACTTCGGCCACACGTTTGTAGTCGCGCTTGATGAAGCCATAGAGGATCTCGGCATAGACCCGGCGGGTGTATTCGTCGATATGGCCCATGATGCCGAAGTCATAGGCGATGATGTCGCCGTTGGCGGCGACCTTCAGGTTGCCCTGATGCATATCGGCGTGGAAGAAACCGTCGCGCAGCGCGTGGCGCAGGAACAGGGACAGCACCCGCTGCGCGAGCTGGCGGCGGTCGTGGCCGGCCGCGTCCAGCGCGTCGTTGTCGCCGAGCGGCAGCCCGTCGGCCCAGCCCATCGTCATCACCCGGCGGGCGGAGTAGTTCCAGCGGATATCCGGCAGCTGGAAGCCTTCGTCCTGCGCGGTGTTGGCGGCAAATTCAGACGCCGCGGCGCTTTCCAGCCTCAGGTCCAGCTCGCCCTGCACCACGCCGTCGAAATGCTCGATCACGTCCATCGGCTTCAGGCGGCGGGCGCCGGGCGCAAAGAGGTCGACGATCCGGGCGGCGAAGTAGAAGGCGTCGACGTCGCGGTTGAAGGCGCGCTCGATGCCCGGGCGCAGCACCTTGACGGCGACCTCCTCGCCGGTGTCCGCCAGCCGGGCGCGGTGCACCTGGGCGATGGAGGCGGCGGCGATCGGGTCGCTGAACTCGGAGAAGACCTCGGAGACCGGGCGGCCCAGCTCCTTTTCGACTTCGGCCAGCGCCTCGGCGCGGGAAAACGGCGGCAGCTTGTCCTGCAGCACCCTGAGCTGGTTGGCGAGATCCTTGCCGACCACGTCGGGCCGGGTCGAGAGCACCTGGCCGAACTTGATATAGGCAGGCCCCAGCGCGTTCAGGGCGCGGGTTTCCGGCGGCATCAAGGGGTCGCCCTTGTAGCCGAGCCATTTGAACGGCCAGCCCAGGAGCCGGGCGAGCACCCGCACCGGCTTGGGCGCATCAAACGCTTCGAGCACCGAGTGCATCGCGCCGGTGCGTTCGAAAGTGGCGCCGGTGCGGACCAGGCGGAGGATGTTGTGGGGGCCGCGCATGGATCAGATCTTCCAGCCGGAATGCAGGGCGGCGATGCCCATCGACAGGTTGCGGTACTTGGCGTTGCCGAACCCGGCCTTCTGGATCATGCCCAGGAAGGTATCCTGATCGGGGAAGTTGCGGATCGATTCCACCAGATACTGGTAGCTGTCCCGGTCGCCCGTGATCAGCTGGCCCATGCGGGGAATCACGTTGAAGGAATAGAAGTCATAGAGCTTCTGCAGCCCGTCGTTCGGCAGCTGCGAGAACTCCAGAACCATGAGGCGCCCGCCGGGCTTCAGCACGCGGAAGGCCTCGTTGAGAGCCTCCTGCGGGCGTGTCACGTTCCGGATGCCGAAGGAGATCGTGTAGACGTCGAAGGTATTGTCCTTGAACGGCAGCGCCATCGCATCGCCGGTGACCCAGTCGAGGCTGTCCGCCATCTGCCCGGCTTCGGCGCGCTTGCGGCCTTCCTCCAGCATTGGTCGGGTGAGGTCCAGCACGGTGGCATGTCCGCGGCCTGCACGGCGCAGAAAGCGGAAGGAAATGTCGCCGGTGCCGCCCGCCACATCCAGCAGCCGCTGGCCCGGGCGCGGCGCCAGCCAGTCCATCATCGCGTCTTTCCAGACCCGGTGGATGCCGGCGCTCATCACATCGTTCATGATATCGTATTTCGAGGCCACCGAGTTGAAGACCCCCTGCACGCGGCCGGCCTTCTCGCCCTCCGGCACGGAATCGAAGCCGAAGTGGGTGGTTTTGTCTGATCTATCGCTCATGCGGCTTGCCGTTTCCCAAGGTTGGCCCCAGTTATAGGGCGCTGAGGCCGGGGCACAATGCTGCCCCTGCGGTCCCAGTGGTCCGAATGTCTTTCGCGTCAGGAGCGATGTAATGCCTGAACTGCCCGAGGTCGAGACGGTGAAGCGCGGTTTGGCGCCGGCGATGGAAGGCGCGGTGATCGCGCGCGCCGCGGTGAACCGGCCGGACCTGCGCTGGCCCTTCCCCGAACGCATGGCAGAACGGCTGACCGGCGCGCGGGTGAATGCCCTCAGGCGGCGGTCGAAATACATCCTCGCCGATCTCGATACCGGGGAGACGCTGCTCATTCACCTGGGCATGTCCGGGCGGATGACGGTTTCGGGCGACCCGCTGGGGCAGTTTGCGCATGCGCATCCGCAGGCGGAAAAGCACGACCATGTGGTGCTGGACATGGACAACGGTGCCCGCATCACCTTCAACGACCCGCGCCGCTTCGGGGCGATGGATCTGATGGAGACCACGACGGCGGAGAGTCACAAGCTGCTGGCGGGGCTGGGCCCGGAACCGCTGGGAAACGACTTCCACGAAGACCACCTGATCGCGGCCTTCAAGGGACGCAACACGCCTGTGAAATCGGCATTACTCGATCAGGGAATCATCGCGGGACTTGGTAACATCTACGTCTGCGAGGCGCTGTTCCGGGCCGGCATCTCGCCGCGGCGCAAGGCCGGGCAGATTGCCGCGCTGCGGGTGGCCGCACTTGTGCCGATCATCCGGCAGGTTCTGCAGGACGCTATCGGTGCGGGCGGCTCGTCGCTTAAAGATTTCCGGCAAGCCTCTGGCGAACTTGGGTATTTCCAGCACAGTTTCGATGTCTACGGGCGCGGCGGCGCGCCTTGCCGGCGCCGGGACTGCGGCGGAACCATCGCCAGAATCACCCAGTCGGGACGTTCAAGCTTCTATTGTGTAAAGTGCCAAAGATAACTTGATCGGGCGTCCGCATTTGGTAAGGACTCGGATCTGAACGGAACAACCGAAAGAGAAATCATGGCCTACGAGACGATCAACGTCGATGTGCAGGACCACGTTTGCCTCATTAAACTGAACCGCCCAGAGGCGATGAACGCGCTCAACCAGGAACTCATCGGTGAGCTGTGCGCGGCCCTTGAAGAGGCCGATGCCAGCGACAAGGTGCGCTGCATCGTGCTGACCGGCTCGGAAAAGGCTTTTGCCGCCGGCGCCGACATCAAGGAGATGTCGGAGATGAGCTTTACCGAGGTGTTCTCCACCAACCTGTTTGCCGATGCCAACGACCGGATTTCTGCGATCCGCAAGCCGGTGATCGCCGCGGTTGCGGGTTATGCGCTGGGCGGCGGCTGCGAGCTGGCGATGCTGTGCGATTTCATCATCGCCGCCGACACCGCCAAGTTCGGCCAGCCGGAGATCAACCTGGGCGTTGTGGCAGGCATCGGCGGCACCCAGCGGCTGACCCGTTTCGTCGGCAAGTCCAAGTCGATGGACATGAACCTGACCGGCCGCTTCATGAACGCCGAAGAAGCCGAGCGCGCGGGCCTGGTGTCGCGCGTGGTCGCGGCCAAGAAACTGATCGAGGAAGCCACTGCGGCGGCGCAGAAGATTGCCGAGAAATCGCTCCTGACCGCAATGGCCGTGAAGGAATCGGTGAACCGCTCCTACGAGCTGCCGCTGAACGAAGGCCTGCTGTTCGAGCGCCGGGTGTTCCACTCGATGTTTGCCACCGAAGACCAGAAGGAAGGCATGGCCGCCTTCCTGGAAAAGCGCGAAGCGCAGTTCCGCGACAAGTAAGATTTGGCCGCGCCGCGGGGGAGGCAGCCCCGGCGCCGCGGCAGCTCGGACGGGACGGCGGGCGGGCAGGCCCGCCGTTTTCCATTCCGGGCCTGGCAGGCGCCCTTGCAACCTGGTGCCAAGTTGGATAGAAGCCGCCCTCATACATGCGCGTGCAGCCCGCTCAGGCTAGAATCACACCGGTGATCCGACCCGGGTTCGGCTGGCATTGCGTCCGATAGAAACAGAACCCGAGATAAGGTCAGTCACCATGGCAAACACGCCCCAGGCCAAGAAGCGCGCCCGTCAGAACGAAAAGCGCGCGGCCGTCAACAAAGCCCGCCGTTCGCGCATCCGCACCTATCTGCGCAAGGTCGAGGAAGCTATCGCTTCCGGCGACAAGGACGCTGCAACCACTGCCCTGCGTGCGGCGCAGCCCGAGCTGATGCGCGGCGTGACCAAAGGTGTGTACCACAAGAACACCGCGTCCCGGAAAATCTCGCGCCTGGCCGCCCGCGTCAAGGCGCTGGGCTGACGCCCCGCCCGCCGGGCCGTTCCGGACCGGTAAAAAACACCAGAAGGCGCTGCATTTTGCAGCGCCTTGTTTTTTGGGCAAAGCCTCGGAGCAGCCTTGCTGGACGGGGAGATTCTTTGCCGCCAAAGCCAGAGTCAACATCATAGTTTCGTTGCCGCTTCCCCCCCCGAATTGCTACTACTTCTTTAGCGATTCACTCGCTGGGGGGACAGGCTGCTCGCGGTAATCTTGACGGACATCAAGGTTGCCAGGTCGTCCGGAACAGGCAGGTATGTGTGTTTTTCCTGTGCTGACCGGAGGCTGCTGCTGTGCCGTTTTAACGGTCGGCAGCCCTGTCCAAGTATGTGTGCAAAGGTTTGTGTCATCAGCACCGCCATCCAGGCGGAGTGCGGGGTGTTGCTGACCGAACGAAGAGCCCTCGGGCACTGCGGCCAGGTATCTGGTCCGCACACGTTATCCCTGTGCGTGAACGCCACCCCCAGCTGCTGGGGGGGTAAGGGACACGAATGGCCGGGGTATAAGGCCGCCGCTTTTGGGGATGCGTGAGGCGCAGGATGACTGAAGAGAAATGGGGGCAGCTGAGAACGCGGCTGCTGAAGACTGTCGGGCAGAACAATTTCACCACCTGGATCGAACCCTTGGAATTCGACACGGTGGAAGGCGGCGTGGCTGTCTTCCGCGTGCCCACGAACTTCATGGGCAACTACGTGAGCCAGAACTTTGCCGACCTGATCCTGCATGAGCTGAACATGGCAGGCGATCCGGTGCAGCGCCTTGCCTTCAAGGTTGCCGCCGGCAGCCCGGCGCGGCCTGCGGCTGCAGCTGCGGAGGCGGTTTCTGCCCCCGCCGCGGCCGAGGTGGTGGACCCGGCCCCGGGGGGGTATGGGCAGAGTCCGGTTGCGGCCGCTGCCAAGGAAACGCTGGAGGCGCTGCAGGCGGCGCCACTCGACCCGCGATTCACCTTCGACAGCTTTGTCGTCGGCAAGCCGAACGAGCTGGCTCATGCCGCAGCGCGCCGTGTCGCCGAAGGCGGCCCGGTGACCTTCAACCCGCTGGTGCTCTATGGCGGCGTGGGCCTGGGCAAGACCCACCTGATGCACGCCATCGCTTGGGAACTGAAGGAGAAGAACCCGTCGCTGAACGTGCTGTACCTGTCGGCGGAGCAGTTCATGTACCGCTTCGTGCAGGCTCTGCGCGAGCGCAAGATGATGGATTTCAAGCACCTGTTCCGCTCGGTCGATGTGCTGATGGTGGATGACGTGCAATTCATTGCGGGCAAGGATTCCACGCAGGAGGAATTTTTCCATACCTTCAACGCGCTGGTTGATCAGAACAAGCAGATCATCATCTCCGCCGACCGCGCGCCCGGCGAGATCAAGGACCTGGAGGACCGGGTGAAATCCCGCCTGCAGTGCGGCCTGGTGGTGGATCTGCACCCGACCGACTACGAGCTGCGTCTCGGCATCCTGCAGACCAAGGTGCAGCAGCAGCGCCAGACCTACCCCGAGCTGCAGATCGCCGATGGCGTGCTGGAGTTTCTGGCGCACCGGATCTCGACCAACGTGCGGGTGCTGGAAGGGGCGCTGACGCGGCTGTTTGCCTTCGCCTCGCTGGTTGGCCGCGAGATCGACATGGACCTGACCCAGGACTGCCTGGCCGATGTGCTGCGCGCCTCCGAACGCAAGATCACCGTCGAGGAGATCCAGCGCAAGGTGTCGGAGTATTACAATATCCGCATGTCCGACATCATCGGCCCCAAGCGCCTGCGCTCCTACGCGCGGCCGCGGCAGGTGGCGATGTATCTCTGCAAGCAGCTGACCAGCCGCTCGCTGCCCGAGATCGGCCGCCGCTTCGGCGGGCGCGACCACACCACGGTGATGCATGGGGTGAAGCGGATCGAGGAGCTGAAGATGACTGACGGCCAGATCGCCGAGGACGTCGAAATGCTGCGCCGGTCGCTGGAGGCCTGAGCGCCTCCGCTTGCCTCCGCCCGCATCCGGCCAGCCCGGGTTTGCGAAAAGCGGCTCCGCAGCGCGGGGCCGTTTCGCGTTTCGGCTTCCGGTCGCCTTGCGGTGCGCCGTGCCCTTGCGCAACGTTTGCGGGTGTTCTGGCCCGCGCCCGGCCAGAGCCCCTTGACGCTGCCGGATTTCCCTTGGAGAAATCCATAAAATGCCTTGTATAGCAGGGGCGAACAGATAGGTTGCTTGTCCCGGCAGGCGACGGCGGCGAGACGAAGAGGACATCGGATATGAAGATCAGCATCGAACGCGGCACGCTTCTCAAGGCTGTGTCCCAGGCCCAGTCTGTGGTCGAGCGCCGCAACACCATTCCGATCCTGGCCAACGTGCTGATCGAGGCCGAGGGCGACAGCGTCCAGTTCCGCGCCACCGATCTGGATATCGAGGTGGTTGACCGCGCGCCCGCGCAGGTGGAGCGTGCCGGCGCCACCACCGTTGCCGCCACCACCCTGCACGAGATCGTCCGCAAGCTGCCCGACGGCGCTTTGGTGAGCCTCACCGCCGATGCCGCCACCGGGCGGCTGACGGTGGAGGCGGGCCGGTCGAATTTCTCGCTGGCGACGCTGCCGCGCGAGGATTTCCCGGTGATGGCCTCGGCCGAGTACCACTCCAACTTCGCGGCCAAGGCAGCGGTGCTGCGCCGCCTGTTCGACAAGTCGAAATTCGCCATCTCCACCGAGGAGACCCGCTATTACCTGAACGGCGTCTACATGCATGTGACCGACGCTGCGGAGGGCGGCAAGGCGCTGCGCTGCGTCGCCACCGACGGCCATCGCCTGGCCCGGATTGACGCGGGGCTGCCGGTGGGCGCCGAGGACATGCCCGGCGTGATCGTGCCGCGCAAGACCGTGGGCGAGCTGCGCAAGCTCTTGGACGACGACGATATGGACATCGCGGTCTCGGTCTCGGAAACCAAGGTGCGCTTTGCGACCCCGAACATCACCCTGACCTCCAAGGTGATCGACGGCACCTTCCCCGATTACACGCGGGTGATCCCGGCCGGCAACACCCGCCGCCTGGAGGTGGATGCCGCCGAGTTCGCCCAAGCCGTTGACCGGGTGGCGACGGTGTCTTCGGAGCGCTCGCGAGCGGTCAAGCTGCAGCTGGAAGACGACCGTCTGATCCTGTCGGTGAACGCGCCCGACAGCGGCGCCGCCGAGGAGGAGCTTGCGGTGGCCTACAGCGACGAGCGGCTGGAGATCGGCTTCAACGCCAAGTACCTGCTGGAGATCGCCAATCAGGTCGACCGCGAAAATGCGGTCTTCATGTTCAACTCCTCGGGCGATCCGACCCTGATGCGCGAAGGCAGTGATGACAGCGCCGTCTACGTCGTGATGCCGATGCGGGTCTGACGCGCCTGACGGCGCGGCCTGCGGCGCGAGTATTTTTAGCAAGATGACATGGGGACGCCTGACGTGCTGGCCCTGACCGCCTTGACGCTTCTGCATTTCCGCTCGCATCTGCGGGCGGAATTGCGTTTGGACGGCCGTCCGGTGGCGATCCACGGCGCCAATGGCGCGGGCAAGACCAATATCCTGGAAGCGGTGTCGCTGTTCTCGCCGGGGCGGGGCCTGCGCCGGGCCAGCGCGGCGGAAATGGCGCGGCAGCCGGGCGCTTTGGGCTGGAAGCTGAGGGGTGAGCTGCGCGCGCCCTCGCAGGCCTATGAGGTGGAGACCTGGTCCGAGGCCGGCAACGCGCGGCAGGTCCGGATCGACAACAAGGCGGCGAGCCAGGTGGCGCTGGGGCAGATCGCGCGGGTGGTCTGGCTGATCCCGGCGATGGACCGGCTGTGGATCGAGGCGGCGGAGGGGCGGCGGAGGTTCCTCGACCGCATTGCACTCAGCTTCGAGCCGGGCCATGCCGAAGCCTCGCTCGGCTACGAGAAGGCGATGCGCGAGCGCAACCGGCTGCTGAAGGACCAGGTCCGCGATCCGGCCTGGTACCGGGTGCTGGAGGGCCGCATGGCAGAAGCAGGCCACCGGGTGCATGCGGCCAGGGTGCAGGCGGTGGAACTGTTGCAGCTGGCCCAGGCCGGGGCGGAGACCGCCTTTCCCGCCGCCGAGCTGGAGCTGATCCAGTCCGAAGGCAGCATGCCCGCCACCGAGGCCGATTTCCGAGAGGTGCTGGCCGAAAGCCGCTTTCGCGACCTGGCGGCGGGGCGCACCCTCACGGGGCCGCACCGCACCGATCTGATCGGCACCTACCGTGCCAAGGGCATCGCGGCAAAAGACTGTTCCACCGGCGAGCAGAAGGCGCTTCTGGTTTCGCTGATCCTCGCCAATGCGCGGGCGCTGGCGGAGCGGGAGGGCGCGCCGCCGATGCTGCTGCTCGACGAGGTGGCGGCGCATCTGGATGCGGGCCGCCGGGCGGCGCTTTACAACGAGATCTGCGCGCTGGGGGCGCAGGCCTGGATGACGGGCACGGGGCCGGAGCTTTTTGCCGAACTGGGCTCCCGCGCCCAGATGCTGGAAGTCCGCGAGACGGACGGGCTGTCGGAGGTGATCGAGGCATGACGGTAACTCCCTGGGATCTGGCGCTTTATGCGGGGGCGCTGTTCATCCTGTTTCTGACGCCCGGGCCGGTCTGGCTTGCGATGATGGCGCGCTCGGTCTCGGGCGGATTTCCTGCCGCCTGGCCGCTCGCGGTGGGGGTGGCCTGCGGTGACATTCTGTGGCCGCTGGTCGCGGTAGCGGGCATGTCCTGGATCGTTTCGGAGGTGGACGGGCTGATGGCGCTTCTGCGCTGGGTCGCCTGCCTGATGTTTCTTGGCATGGGCGGGCTGCTGATCCGTCACGCAGGCGACGGCGTGCAGGAGAACCGCGCCCTGACCCGGCCCGGCATCTGGGCGGGCTTCATCGCCGGTGTGGCAGCGATCCTGGGCAATCCCAAGGCGATCCTGTTCTACATGGGGGTTCTGCCGGGGTTCTTCGACCTGGGCGGCGTCAGCTGGCGCGACGTGGCAGCGATCGTGGTGCTGTCCTTCCTGGTGCCCTTGGCGGGCAATCTTGCGCTTGCGGGCATGGTGCATCACGCCCGCCGCGCGATCACCTCGCCGCGCATCCTGCGGCGGATCAATCTGGTCTCCGGGGTGCTGCTGATCGCCGTCGGCCTGGCGATCCCCTTCTTTTAGCGCGTCCCGGCAGCGGGCGGAGCCAGCCAGGCGGTGAGATAGGGCGCAAGTGCGGCGGCGGGCTCGGGCGTGTCTTCATGCGCGAGGCAGAAGCTCAGCGCCAGAACGTGGTTGAGGAACCCCTGCACCCCTTCGGCCAGCAGTCCGGCCGGCTGGTCCCTGCGTACCGTGCCCGCGGCTTGCATCGTCTCCAGCCAGGTGGTGAGCAGCGTGACCTGGCCCAGGAAGCTCTGCGCCACCACCGCGTCGGCTTCGGCCGCGGTGGTGCCGGAGTAACGCAGCAGCAGATCGAAAATTACCCGGTCCTGCGCCACGTAGTCGAGATGCGGCGCCAGGCGTTCGGTCAGCGCCTCGATGTTCTCCGGTGCGCCGGCCTCCTCCATCGCCTCCAAAATCTGCGTTACCTCGGCGCCGATCAGCACCGCGAGCAACCCGTCCTTGTCACCGAAATGGGCAAACAGCGTGCCCTTGGCAGCACTTGCCCGGGCTGCCACATCCTCGGCCCGCAGGCCGGAATAGCCCTGCTCCACAACGATGGCGGCGGCGGCGTCCAGCAGTCTGGCCCGGGTTTCCAGCCGCCGTTTCTGGGGAGCGCGTGTCATTTTGATGCCTCACGTAGCCGTTATTGACCGCGGTCACTTTTTAAGTTGACCGCGGTCATTTTTGATTCAATAAAGTGACCAGGGTCAATTTAACTCACGGAGCCTGCCATGTCCCCCCGAAATGCACCAGCCCGCAAGATCATCATCCTGAACGGCCATCCGGGCGAAAGCTCGCTGTCGAAGTCGCTCTGCGCGGCTTACCGGGAGGCCGCCGAGGCGCAGGGGCACGCGGTGCGCAGCCACGACATTTCGCAGATGCGGTTCGACATGGACTACGGCCAGGGCGGCTACGAGAACCCCAAGCCGCTGGAGCCGGACCTTGCGGCTTTCCTCGCCGATCTGGAATGGGCTGACCACGTGGTTCTGGCGACGCCGCTGTGGTGGGGGGCGGTGCCTGCCAAGCTCAAAGGCGTGTTCGACCGGGCGCTGCTGCCGGGCCGCGCCTTTGACACCCGGAACACCAATTTCATGGGGCTGCCCGCGCCGATGCTGACCGGCAAGACCGCGCGGGTGCTGCTCACCTCGGACACGCCGGCGCTGTGGCTCAGGCTGTTCTACGGCAACGCGGTGAAGACCTTCATCAGCCGCCAGATCCTCGGTTTCGTGGGCATCAGGCCGACCCGTTTCGCCTCCTTCGCGCCCGCTACCGGCGCGGCCGGAGCGAAGGTGGACGGCTGGCTGCAGAAGGCCGCCGGCCTGGGCGCCAGAGCGGCCTGAAACTGCCAAGAAAAAAGGGGGGTTGCGCGTGACAATCCCCCCCGGAGACCGTATAAAATCCTGAAGCAAAGACAGGAAGATGCGAATGTCCGGAAACGAGCAGGCTCCCGCAGAATATGGCGCGGATTCCATCAAGGTTCTCAAAGGCTTGGAGGCTGTTCGCAAGCGCCCCGGCATGTACATTGGGGACACCGATGACGGCTCGGGCCTGCACCATATGGTCTATGAGGTGGTGGACAACGGCATCGACGAGGCGCTGGCGGGCCACGCCGACCATGTGACGGTGAAGATCCACGCCGACAACTCGGTCTCGGTCAGCGACAACGGCCGTGGCATCCCGGTGGATATCCACCAGGAAGAAGGCGTCTCGGCGGCCGAGGTGATCATGACCCAGCTGCATGCCGGCGGCAAGTTCGACAGCAATTCCTACAAGGTCTCCGGCGGCCTGCACGGGGTCGGCGTGTCGGTGGTGAACGCGCTCTCCGACTGGCTGGAACTGCGGATCTGGCGCAACGGCAAGGAGCATGTCGCCCGGTTCGAGCGCGGCGAGACCGCCAGGCATCTGACGGTTGTCGGCGACTGCGGCGATCAGACCGGCACCGAGGTGCGCTTCCTGGCCTCGACCGACACGTTCTCGAACCTGGATTACGTCTTCGAGACGCTGGAAAAACGCCTGCGCGAACTGGCCTTCCTCAACTCCGGCGTGCGTATCATCCTGATCGACGAGCGCCCGGCGGAACGGCTGGAGGTGGAGCTGTTCTATGAAGGCGGCGTCAAGGAATTCGTGAAATACCTCGACCGCCACAAGGCGCCGGTGATGGATGCGCCGGTCTACATCATCGGTGAAAAGGACGAGATCGTCGTCGAAATCGCCATGTGGTGGAACGACAGCTACCACGAGACGGTGCTGCCGTTCACCAACAACATCCCGCAGCGCGATGGCGGCACCCATGTGGCGGGTTTCCGCGGCGCGCTGACCCGGACCATCAACAACTACGCGCAGGCCACCGGCATCGCCAAGAAGGAGAAGGTCTCCTTCACCGGCGACGATGCCCGCGAGGGCCTGACCTGCGTCTTGTCAGTGAAGGTGCCGGATCCGAAATTCTCCAGCCAGACCAAGGACAAGCTGGTGTCGTCGGAAGTGCGCCCGGTGGTCGAGAGCCTGGTGGGCGAGAAGCTCTCCGAGTGGTTCGAGGAGAACCCGAACGAGGCCAAGCAGATTGTCGGCAAGATCATCGAGGCCGCGCTGGCCCGCGAGGCGGCGCGCAAGGCGCGCGAGCTGACCCGGCGCAAGACCGCCATGGATGTGAACTTCCTGGCAGGCAAGCTCAAGGACTGCTCGGAAAAGGATGCCACCAAATCCGAGTTGTTCCTGGTCGAGGGCGACTCGGCCGGCGGCTCGGCGCAGACCGGACGCGACCGGATGACCCAGGCGATCCTGCCCCTGCGCGGCAAGATCCTGAACGTGGAGCGCGCGCGCTTTGACCGGATGCTGGGCAGCCAGGAGATCGGCAACCTGGTGATGGCGCTTGGCACCGGTATCGGGCGGGACGAGTTCGACATCTCCAAGCTGCGTTACCACAAGATCGTCATCATGACCGACGCCGACGTCGACGGCGCCCATATCCGCACGCTGCTGTTGACCTTCTTCTACCGGCAGATGCCGGAGCTGATCGAGGGCGGGTATCTCTATATCGCGCAGCCGCCGCTCTACAAGGTGGCCCGCGGCAAGTCGGAGGTCTACCTGAAGGACCAGGCGGCGCTGGACGACTACCTGATCCACCAGGGTGTCGACGGCGCGGTGCTGCAGCTGGGCAGCGGTGAGGAGATTATCGGCCAGGATCTGGCCCGGGTGGTGGATGAGGCGCGCCAGCTGAAGCGCGTGCTCGACGCCTTCCCGACCCACTATCCGCGCCACATCCTGGAGCAGGCGGCGGTGGCCGGCGCCTTTGTGCCCGGCGCGGTGGATGCCGACCTGCAGGGCGTCGCCGACCAGGTGGCGCAGCGTCTCGACCAGATCGCGCTGGAATATGAGCGCGGCTGGCACGGCCGGATCACCCAGGACCACGGCATCCGCCTCGCCCGCATCCTGCGTGGCGTCGAGGAAGTGCGCACGCTCGACGGCCCGATGCTGCGCTCCGGCGAGGCGCGCAAGACCGGCAGCTTCACCAAGAGCCTGCAGGACATCTACGGCGCCCCCGCGACCCTGGTCCGCCGTGACCGCCGCCAGGCGATCCACGGGCCGCTCGGCCTGTTGCAGGCGATCCTGGAGGAAGGCGAGAAGGGCCTTTCGCTGCAGCGCTACAAGGGCCTCGGCGAGATGAACCCGGATCAGCTCTGGGAGACCACGCTGGACCCCGACGCACGCACGCTTCTGCAGGTGCGCATCGACGACATGGTTGAGGCCGACGATCTCTTCACCAAGCTGATGGGCGACGTGGTGGAGCCGCGCCGCGAGTTCATCCAGAAAAACGCGCTGAGCGTGGAGAACCTGGACTTCTGATCGGGTGTAGGTGAGCGCATATTTATTCGCGGCGCGCATATTTTTTCGCGCCCGAATGCGCAAATCAAGAAGAATTTCTAATAAAGACAGTTGGTTACCTTTGCAGATGCGCGAGCGGCTGCTGGAAATCCTTGTAGGCGGACATATCCTTAGCGCAACGACGGCGGTTTAGATCTCGACTGGTAACTTGGGTTGAGGGCTTCATTGCCCACCAATGATCTCCGAAGCTGCGTATCGGCAAGTCGGGCTGTCCGTGCTGAGTGGAGGCGACCGTACACCGCACTTTGCACAAAATAAGACTTTACAGACTTTGCCGACATACGCTGCACCTGCGGAAGCCCTTGGAGGCTAACGAGGATAACCTCCTATCACCTTGTGCGAAAGCGAGGCCGCGAAAAAGCTTTCATGTATGCTCGCACGATCTTAGCGGTGGCGTTCAAGGCCAATGGTAAGGCCAATTAAAGCAACCAGCCAACAGTCTTCGATGATGCGAGGCGAGACCAGCCTTACTACGGCTGTGCGATGCATTTCAGCTTAATCGACAAAAACACGGATGCTTTACTCTTGATAATCGTCGTCCGTATCGGGAGCGGGCTCGAATCGTCCAAAGTTCAACTGTCTATATAGATGCATGTTGATACGCACTGCCGTCGCGCGGCGCAGGGTGGTAATCCCATTTGGATCACCCAGTGCAGTGGATGCGATCATATAGGTGGCCCAAATTGCGAGACCGGTCGGATAGTTGGGACTGGCCATGACCTCTTGGGCGAGGTCGCTAAATTCCGGGGCATCGTCTTCACTTCGGTAAATCTCCCAAGAGCGTTCTGTCGCAAGGTCGATCCCTGGTGGAATGACCGCACCGCCGCCACCCTCTGATGGCGAACGGCTGCTCGCCCAATCGCCGTAGATCAGTCGAGCTCGGTTGTTCGCACGCTGGAGTTGTGAAAAGAGTAGACGTTCGGCGACCTCAACTTCGTCGCCAAGCGAATACTCAGTAAAACTATCTGGGAAACTACTTCCTGTAACAATGATCGGAATATCGTCGCCGCGAAGATCGACGATCTGCTTCACCAAGCCATCAATCCAGTTGGTGCGGCTCAGTAGATCTCGTGACCAGCCCGCGTCGAGGACGAACCCGAAGTTTGAATGTCCGACGTTGCATACTGTGTGAATCACATCACTGAAGCCCCGACCATTTCCATGGTCCAGTCGAACCAAGAATATTTTCTCGCGGGCTGTGAACCCATCAATCTGGTTTTGGATGGCTGCGCTGTCTGCTCGGTTTACCTGAATGCACGGGAAGGCATTTGGATATTCATCGAAGAACTCGACCCAGGACTGTTTAGTCTCGTCTTCAATGAGGGCATAATAATCGTGCTGGGCTGGTCGTTTCGCCTCCTTGTCATAAAACGGGTCAATATCCAAAAAGTAGGGCCGATCTGGATAGACCTCGTGTATTCTGTCCATTGACCGAGAAAGAGCTTATGCCGTGGCCCAAGGTTTTAGGCAAAAGATCGGTGTAAGCAAATCTTTGGAAGCGTCGTCAAGCTCCGCCACCGCCTGCAACTCCGATCCCCTTAGAAAAATAGTGGGGACATATGCTGTTTGTCGAATGTCTACTGACAATTAACGCAATCCTATCCGGATACCTATTGCGGCCTCAGACACATTAAATTCTTCCGCCATAATCGCCGCAACTTTAGTGGTAGCACGTCCGCCATGACGGCGCAAAGCCTTGAGTATGCTCGACTCCGGCATAAGAAGTTGGGCAGCCATACGGTTCGCCTCGGCCTTTCTTGGGTCCGAAAGCGTAGACCTGTAGAGGATCGTGTCCTCGATCCCATCACCGATGAAGTCACGGTGAAGAAGATAGTGAGCGATCTCGTGCGCGATAGTAAACCGCTGGCGGGTCTTGGCTTCATGTCGGTTGACACGAATACGGTAGCCAGATGGGCTATCTGCGGAAGGCTGAATTTGCCCGGAAATACGTGGCCTGAGGGTCGCAGATTTCACTTCCAGACCCAATGCCCGGGCGATCGCGGCAATGCGGACCGGCACCTCCTCAAGAAACGGCTTAATAATAGCCCTTTCTTCTTCCGAAACTTTTCGCCATTCCCGGGTTCTCTGTTTGCGGGATCGTCAAGTGCGGGTTCTATTGCCGTTCGGGGTCCTGGTTCTCTACGAAGTCGGTGTTTCCGCTTCCTGATGGCGTCCGGGAGCTGACCAGCCAGAATGTCATTCGCGAAGTGAGCAACGTGCCCCTTCAACCGCTTATGACTGGCTTGATCCGCCGCCGTCCCGAAGGACGCTGAACCCGCCCTGTCTCTTGTGGGCGGGGTCTCAGTTGGCTGTCAGGTGATGGCCTCCTTTTCCGGTTCGAAAACTGTCCCGTCGCGCCAGATGCACATCATGACGACGGCGAGTTTTCGGGATGCCGCGACAGCAGCTTTCTTGAAGCCTTTCCGGTCTTGCAGCCTCTTGGC